>CAMDGD010000077.1 GCA_945897785.1 Paludibacter jiangxiensis | reverse complement strand
GCATACAACCCTAATTTCTTACGCATAGCCAGTAAGCCTTGTTCTGGACGAACCTTAGCCGTTGGGTTATTATCAAAACGAGGATCACCAATAGCGCCAAAAAGAACGGCATCTGAGTTCATACACAATTCGTGTGTCTCATCCGGATAAGGGTTACCAACTTGATCGATTGCACAAGCACCAACAATACCCTCTTTATACGTAAGTTCATGACCAAATTTTTCGCATACAGTTTTTGTTACTGCTAATGCCTGTTTAATAATCTCCGGACCAATACCGTCACCCGGCAATACTGCAATGTTAAGCTTCATCTTCTAAAAATTTACTATTTTACTATTTACTATTAAAGGTATTTGTTTTGCGCTATTTATGCTTCGGATGATATTTACTCGTGATAGTATTGATTGAACAACAAGTCTTACTATCATGAGCAAAGCGAACTAATATCAACTAATATCGCGCAGCTACAATTCTTTTCTCTCAAACTTCACATAACGAGGTTCCAAAGGTACATAATTATCATTATCCCACAAGGAACTGGTAATCATCAAATCGGCACTATACCTATTGCATGCTATTGGCACATTATGTACTCTACATTGACGCAAAAGCATTTGAATATCCGCTTCGTGTGGTTGTGGACTTAAATCATCAATTAAAAAAATAGCTAAATTAATTTTTCTACGCACAACCAAAGCAGCAATTTCTGCATCTCCACCAAGTGGACCTGAATTCATACAGATAATATCAACATCATACCCCTTATCATTTAACGCAGTTTCAATTAAACCTCCCGTAGTACCGGTACAAATAAGTTTGTGTTGAGCCAACACCTCTGCATTAAAAACAGCCCAATCAACCATATCTGCCTTGCGGTTATCGTGAGCAACCAAGGCAATAGTAAGTTGTTTATGCATTTTTGTATCCATCTTATTTTTCTTCTATAATATTTAACATTTTAACAGTGGCAATAATAGCCGCTTCTGTTTGATCTGACGATAAGCCGGTTGTTCTAAAATGCTTTCCGTTCCAGTTCCACGAAATAATGGTATGTACAAAAGCATCAGTACGACCACCCGGAGGAATGGTTACCGAATAATTGGTAAGAATTGGAAGATCTTTTTTCTCATTTACATACACCTTTTTAAGTGCCTTCATAAAAGCATCATATTGCCCATCTCCCCAAGACGTTTCTTGGTATATCTTCCCATTTAAATCGAGCTTTATTGTTGCCATAGGGTGTAAGCCGTGTGAAGTAGTTAAGGAATAGTTCAAAATATAAACCAATTGCTCCTTATTATCACTCCCCAGCACATCTGAAATTATGTACGGAAGATCTTCTTGTGTAACAATTTCCTTTTTGTCGCCCAATTCAATAATACGGGCAGTAAGTTTTCGCATCGATTCATCATCCAACTCAACACCTAAGGCCTCCAAGTTTTTCTTGATATTTGCCTTGCCGGATGTTTTCCCTAAGGCATATTCTCTTTTTCGACCAAACCGTTCGGGCAATAAATCATTATAATACAGATTCTTTTTATTGTCGCCATCAGCATGAATACCAGCTACTTGCGTAAACACATTATCGCCTATTACGGGTTTATTTGGTGGTATGCGCACTCCAGAGTAGGTCTCAACAATTTTACTTATCATGTTGATTTTATCTTCTTGCAAGGCTGTTTTTACATTTAACTGATCGTGTAAAATAGCTAAAACACTAGATACAGGCACATTACCTGCCCGCTCACCCAAGCCATTAACCGTAGTGTGTATTGATTTTACACCCGCTTTAACAGCAAAGAAAACATTAGCAGCTGCCAAATCATAATCGTTATGTGGATGAAAATCGAAATGTAGATTAGGAAATTTTGTTACCATAGCAACACAAAACTCATAGGTCTGAGGTGGATTTAAAATACCCAAGGTATCTGGTAACATAAACCGTTTTATGGCTGTATCTGCTAAATTCTCTACCAAATAAAATACATATTCAGGCGAATGAATCATTCCATTAGACCAATCTTCTAAGTAAATATTTACACTAATGCCTTCTTTAGTTGCTAATTCCACTTCTCTTTTTATATCAGCAACATGCTGTTCGGGCGTTTTTTTTAACTGATGCGTTAAGTGGTTTAGCGAACCTTTTGTAAGCAAATTTAACACCTTGCAACCAGCATTTTTTAACCACGCAACCGAAACACCTCCATCAACAAACCCAAGTACCTCTACCTTATGTATCAGATTTTTTTGCTGAGCCCAAGCGGCAATTTTAGATACTCCCTCAAATTCGCCTTGCGACACACGCGCAGAAGCAACTTCTATCCTATCCACGCGCAATTCTTCCAACAACAAACGAGCAACACTAAGTTTCTCTTGTGCAGAAAACGAAACGCCAGAGGTTTGCTCCCCATCTCGTAAAGTAGTATCTAATATTTCTAACATAATAACAACAAATTAGCAAATTTAATAATAAGCAGATTAGCAACTAAAAAATCAATATTTTATTTAGCAGATTAGCCAATGACTTTTTACCAGCATTTTCTCTAATATGCTAATTAGCTAATTAACTCATTAGCTAATTGTTTTCTCCCAAGCCTCAATCTTATTTTTATTACTTAATAAGTAGTCGATATCATCATATCCGTTTATCAAGCAATTCTTTTTGTAGGAGTTAATTTGAAACGACTCCATGGCACCGCTTTTATTATCTGTAATGGTTTGCGTTTCTAAATCAATAGTTATCGTAGTAGATGGATCTGTTTCTACTTCAGCAAAAAGTACGGCTAATAATTTTTCAGACACAACTACAGGAAGCACCCCATTATTCAAAGCATTTCCTTTAAATATATCGGCAAAAAAGCTAGAAACCACCACTTTAAAACCGTATCCGGCAACTGCCCAAGCAGCATGCTCACGAGAAGAACCGCTACCAAAATTTTTACCGGCAACAAGTATTTCACCTGAATAAGTAGGGTTATTTAATATAAAATCTGCTTTTGGCTCACCATTTTTATCGTAACGCCAATCTGCAAATAAATTATCACCAAAACCTTCTTTCGTTGTTGCTTTTAAGAAACGAGCAGGGATAATTTGGTCAGTATCCACATTCTCTATAGGAAGTGGCACGTAAGTGGATGTTATTGTTTTAAATTTTTCCAT
>CAMDGD010000076.1 GCA_945897785.1 Paludibacter jiangxiensis | reverse complement strand
TTATCATAGTAATGATTCATTTTATAGCTCAAAGATAATTTGTTTATTTTAAATAAACAAAACTATTCATTGCAAATAAACAAAATTCCAAGTATCATACCACACTTTTATTCGTGGGGGTTATAAATACAGGATTCAATTGTGCAAATATTAGACTTTACACTGTGCATTTCTTAGATATTCCATTGAGCAAAAATCAGAAAGAAGAACTTTACTTTATAGGTATAATAGTGATAACTCCAGATATTTTGCCTAATTGCACAGCTTAATCAATATATTGAGTTTCTTTTCCTGTTAGATATGGTTTATTAAATGGAATCATTTTAAATATTAAAAGTCAACTTCTTACAGTTAATTATAACCAACAAAGATAAATATTCTTAATAGACAAGTTCCTGAGACTCTCCGAAACGGTAGTCATTCAAGGAAGCCCCTAGTCTTTTCGACTTTAGACTTAGCTCTCAAAAAAATCTGAATATGCATTAAACAATATACTCCACCCAAAACTCGTCATACTCATACTTTTCCCAAGCATGACAACCAAAAGGTAACTTTGGACTTAATTGATACATGTTTGACGGAAATCGTTCAAAGGCAAAAGCCAACGCTTCTTGAGGTTGAGGTTTATTTAGTTTATATTGACTATTGTCTAACACCCCACTCCAAAAATCATCTTCGTTGTATTGCCAACGTAAAGCTAAGGATTTAGGTTTATTTCGCCAACCAAAAAACATCAAAATTAATACAAATATCCTTGTATAAGGCTTTTTCCAAAAAGAAATTCGTTTAACAATTTGCTTTATATTAAATACATTTTTATCTGCATTGAAAAAATCCAAATAAGCTTGTACTCTTCGTAAAGAAAATCCACCATTTCCAACCCTTAATGTCATGGCTGAATGATACACTTTTTCTTCGTACAAACCAACCAAAGGTGCTCCTATATAATCGTACGCCTTTTCACACCATATTTTCAACTCGTCCCTAAATACATAAGCATCCAACTGGTAAATTAAAATATAGTTTGATGTAACAAAACGTTCGTAAAAATGCTTCGACAACAACAAGCGATTATATCCAGGTATATCCTTGAAATAAATAGCCTCAAAAAATTCTTTATGAAAAGTTATACTATGTATATTAAACAAGTTCTCATACTCAATGGTGTCTAATTGTTTTGGACAAACCAATACCAAAGAATAATTTTTTAGCACCTTACAACATTGTTCCAAGGAGATTTTCTCTTGCTCGTTCAAATCTGCTTTATAAACTGGAATTACAACTGTTACTGTAGTCATTAGCAATACACTCTCTTTTTAATTACAAAGGGAGGTCTTTTTCCCATTTTTCGAAACAAATAATTAACTACTTTCTTCCACAAAGGCCTTTTTTTGGGATAAAACCTTGAATAAAACGCATTAATAATGCGCGCATCTTCATAAAGAACAGCCAAAAATTTTGGATTTTTTTGTGCTAAAGATAAATCATTTCGATAAACATGTTGCACAGTCCCGCTATGTGTTCCTGTACCATCAAAACCAATATTATCGACATACGCATTACATGGTAAAATAGCTACAGCATGGTGTTTAAAATGGGCAAAGCCAAATCGAAGTGCCCACGAATCTATTTCTCCGTTTTTTTGCATCAAAAGCATTTTTGAAACATCTTCTCCTCCTCTGTTTAACGCTTTTATCTGAAAAGGATGCATTAGAGCTTCTTCAAATCCATCCAACGACCAATCTATCCTATCCCATCTATCTTTCCATGTTGCCCAACCTGTTGAGTAGGAACGCAAACTAACAAACACATCATATTCGTAATCATCTGGAATGTGCATCATATTTTTCGGTGGACGATTGGCTGAAACAGAGAATACAGCAGGATAATTAGCATAAAAATTTAACGCTTCATTCATGTAACGAAGATAATACGGAGAAGTAAGCAAATCGTCTTCTAAAACAATTGCCTTACCATGTTTTTCTAATACAATAGTTACACCTTCAATAATCGAATTGGCAAGTCCTTTATTTTGTTCTGCTTCGATAATATGTACTTCTTTGCACCAATGCTTACTTCGAACAACTTTTCTAATTTCAGTTATGTTCGTTCTATCCTTTTCAGTAGCATGCACTTTAGCGCCATCGCAATAAATGTATAACACACTTTTATCTGCCAACTCATTTTGCATTAAGGCTTGCAGTGTTTTTTGCGTATGCTGTGGGCGGTTGTAGGTAAAAAGAACGATGGGGGCTAGCGTATTCATCTTATTATTTCTTAATTTTTTTGGCTATTTGATAACAACACAACACAAAAGTATTCAACATTTTTTGTTTTTTAAGCCAATAGTATGGTCGCATATTGATAATTTCTTGGGTATAGTACCTGTAATCGGGTACAAATTGTTGCAATATGGTTTCCTTGAAAATATGCTGCATTTCTTCTTCTTGTAAGGCTTTATTTTCTTTGAATGCAGAAACTCCATCTAAATTGTAATCTACTAAAATCGTATCAATTGCTTTTGTTGAACATTTATTTAAAATAATCGTTCTTACAAAAAACTCCCAATCTCCTTTTAATTTTAAATCCTCACGATAATAGCCATAAATTTCAAATACACTTTTTTTTATAAAGGTAGATTGATGTGCCAAGGTTGTTCCATAAAAATCCTTAAAGGTGAATTTTTCTGGAGCTTGAGTAATAAACTCGACTACTCCATTTTTGGATACAGCACAGCGCGCACATATAAAATCATCCCTATATGTTTGATTTGAAAAAACCTCTGTCAAAACCTCTTTAGAATAAAAGAAATCTCCCGAATTAAGAAATAAAAGATACTCTCCCGATGCCATTTTAGCACCCTTGTTCATCGCATGAAAAATACCTGTATCTTTTTCGCTAATCCACTTAACTTGTTGAGGTATGCCCGAAATCCCGATTACTCGGGATTGAATTGTTTCTACACTTCCATCGGTACTTGCTCCATCAACAATAATATATTCAAAATCAGTATAAGTCTGACTCAACACACTTTCCATGGTTTTTTTTAAACCCGTGGAGTTGTTGTAGTTTATGGTGATGATGGAGAGTTTACACATATTGTTGTTAAACTGTTTATTTGTTGAGATACTTATTTGTGAAAACTTGTAACTTATATACTCGTCATCTGGTCTATATTAAATACTACAATTCTTTATTTATCAAGAATTTATATGCAGGTAATACATCTATTCTTTTATCTTTATTAATAATAGTATCTTCTTGATTCAGGGTTATGA
>CAMDGD010000075.1 GCA_945897785.1 Paludibacter jiangxiensis | reverse complement strand
GCAAAAATTACAGCAAACTCTTTTGAAGAGGAGTTTTTTAACAGGTTAAAAACGGTGGATGTTTGGAAAAGGCTTTCCGGAAGCCATGAATTTCCAATTACACTGGAAATTTTAGAAAAATATCAGGATAATTGGGATTGGGAAGAAATCTCTGACAATAATAATATTTATTGGACTGCTGAGATGATTGAAAAATTCAAGACTAAAATAAAATGGAGAAGTTTTTCGCTTACATACGCTAGAGCAGATCAATTCAATTTTGAGATTTTACGAAAGTTTCAGCATTATTTCGATTGGGTAGAAGTTTCACGAGGTATTTGTTTTGTTTCGGAAGAAACCTTGGAAGAATTTGCCTCTAAATGGGATTGGAAAGAGCTAATAGATAACCGTTACATCAATTGGGATTATATCTTATTTAATAAATTTAAACATTGCATCAATGTAATGGAAATTGCCGATTTCAAACGAACGGTTTTATGGGACAACCTCATTGAGATTGATGAGAGAATACTGATAGGAAAGATATTATCAAATTAACTAAGAAGTGCGTAGTTTTTTAATTACGCACTTTTTTTTTGCTTTTACCACGCCATCCTTTGTCGTAGTTTAAGAATAGCTTTGTCTCATGATAACCCCAACTATTAAAGAGAATTTCTGATCTCCTATATAATAAGTTTAGCTATTAATCTAAAATTTGCAATTATGAAAGAAAATCAAGTTGAAGAACGTGAGATTAAGAATTTCACCCTTAATACAAGTATGTTGTGTCATATCGTTTGGATGGATGGAGATAAAGAGAGGAGATGGTATGTGAATTTATACTTATCTGATATTCTTAAAATCATAGAAATTGAAGGATTGAGTTTTGAAGATATTCTTAAGATGGAATGTTCATACAAACCCCTTGTGTTGAAAAATGTGACGCTTAAATCTGATTATACCAATAACGCTGTTGAGGCTGGGTTTTTTGATCAGTACGAAGGAAATACCTTGCATACTGATGGCTGTTGGGTTGAAATGCTTCGAGGAGATTCATTTAAAAACCACAAACACGATGTGCTTTGTGCCATAGTCGGAATTAAGGAGGATTGATGGGTTAAGTTAATGGGATTTTATCTCATCACAAAGATTGTCAACTTTCAACTGTTGACTTTGATGTTTTTTATGATAAATATTTATCAATTAATTGAAGAAAAGCACCGCCCTATGTGCCATACTCCATCGGTAATTCAACTTCAAATAAATCATATCATCTTTTCCACGTACCTGCCCCACAAAATCAATTAAGCCTTTTACTTTTAACCGAAAGTACAGCATTTCTTTTTCTGTTAGGGTATCATTTATTTGTAAGGTTTTTTGTGCAGCCTTTTCAATGCCATTTAATTCTAAATCGTGTAGAATAGCACGTAAGCGTCGTATTAGGCGGCGGTCTACATTTGCCTTTTGGTTTACCACCAAGCCGGTTACCTCTTGCTTGGCTCCTTGACTAACAATGCGTAGCTTTTTGGGGTTTACTTTAAAATGGTGTTTAGCGAGTATCGCAGTTATTTCTTCTATTTCGTTGCTAAAGGGCGTGTTGGTAGAAAACGATAGGTCGTCGGCATAGCGCGTGTAAGTTAAGCCTCGTTGTTTGCAATAAGCCTGTAAGTCGGCATCCAAGTCCAAACAAACAAAGTTAGATATAATGGGTGAAGTAGGTGCTCCTGTAGGCAGCTTACCTTGGTAGGTAGTGAGTAAGGTAAGGTAGTTGGCAACTTGCAAATCAAAATTAAAAGGCTTGCTCATAAAGGCCTTACGTACCATACCGGCACTGATGCTAGGAAAAAAATCTTTCACATCCATATTGAGCAAAAACTTCTTGCCAGCATGAGCTTGTGCATTGCTTACAATATTACAAGGTTTATCCTTGTACGATTTCTTTTGCACAAAGCCATGAACTTGTTTTGGTTTACACAAACTATATTCATACTGTAAAACCTCATTAAGTTTGCGTTGTAGAAACTTTAGATTCTCTGCTGGGCAAACAATCTCACGCTTTCCACCTTTTTTTTTGGGAATAGAAAACGTTTGATAATTGGGTGACTCCATAAGCTCCCAAAGCTGATTAACATCAACCATCAAGAAATGTGCTAATGCTTGCACATTATGTGTCACTTTGAATAAACCCGAATGTTTCAACATAAAACTAAAATGAATTGTAAAAAGAGCCGTTGCGTATTATCTTGACTGAAATCTAATGTTTGCCGGCGCAGCGGAGTGAGCAAGGCAAACATTGCAATAACTCACAAAGGAGTCAGGGTTGCAGGTGCACAACCACCAAGTCGTATCGACCTCATAATAGCTTGGCAACGGCTCTTTTAATTAAAATGGCATAGTACTATCAATTTCTTTGATGCGTTGTTGCATCATTTCGGAATTCTCGTCGAGGTATGGGTCTATTTGTGCACAAATCTCCGTAAAGCTCTTTTCAACTATTTCTTCAAACAAGGCAAAATGCGGTTTAAAGCTTAATTGCACATCACCGGTATAAGACCTACGGTTCTTGGCAACAATAATTTCGGCAAGTCCAAGAAGGCTTTGGCCAGTACAAGGGTCTTCCGTTATTTTATAATATTCAGGCCTATGTATAAACATAACAATATCGGCAAATTGCTCTAAAGCACCACTATCACGTAAATCGGATAATTGAGGACGCTTACCTTCAAAACCACCGCGGTTTTCAGAATTACGGCTTAACTGGCTATTTGCAACTATGCTAATATTTAACTCCATGGCCAAGCGTTTTAAGGTTCGGCAAATTAAGCCCAGTTCCTGATCTCGGTTTCTGCTATATGCCAAGCCAATAAGCTGAATATGATCCAAAAACACAATTTTAATATCCTTCTCAGCTACTTCACGTCGTATAAGTTGTTCCAAGCTAAACAGCGATGTCATAGGGAAATCATAAAAATACAAGGGCATTTTTTCAACTACACCCAATTCAATATCCAGTCTTTTCCACTCCTCAGCCGACAAATTGCCATTCATTATTTTTGAAATTTCAATTTGCGAGGCACAGGCAACAAAACGTTGCACCAAGGGCATTCTACTGCATTCTAAGTTTATATATAGCAAAGGAACTTTTCCTGCAAAATTCTTGGCAAGGGTTATCATAAATGCCGTTTTCCCCATGGCAGGGCGAGCCCCAATAACCACAAACTCGCCAGCCTGTAAACCTTGTATTACTGAATCCAAGGGATGAATGCCTGTAGGTATTACCAAGGGACGCTTATTACTGTCTGTGAGTTTTAAAAGCATTTCCTGCAAAGCTTCTTTGAGAGGTAAAGGGCTATCCAATGTTTCATTGAAACTTTCGTAGCGCAACACGGCTCTCTTTATCTTCTCAATTTTAAAATTTGCGTCCATACTTTCTGAAGAAAGTATTTCTTGAATGCGTACAAAAACTTCGTCTTGCATAGTGATAATGGTATTAATTAAGCAAAAATGGCGGCTCCGGAATTTGGTGTCGCCTTACAAATATAGCTAGTTAGTAAGTCAAAATAAGTCCATGTTAATAAGTAAAAC
>CAMDGD010000074.1 GCA_945897785.1 Paludibacter jiangxiensis | reverse complement strand
CCTGTGGTTAATTTTATTGTTCGTGCCGTTGACGACATTCTAAAAACGGAATTTGATTTACCTCAAGGTTTAGCCGACACAAGCAAAACCAAAATTAAAGTAGATGCGCAGGGCAAAAAAGTAGAACAAGAAGTACACAAAGTACAAATCCTCGACCCTGCCACAGGCACTGGAACATTTTTAGCCGAAGTAATCAAACACATTCACAAAAAGTTTGAAGGACAACAAGGCATTTGGAGCAATTATGTAGAAACACATTTATTGCCACGCTTAAACGGTTTTGAATTGCTCATGGCAAGTTATGCCATGGCACATTTAAAACTTGATTTGTTACTTACCGAAACAGGCTACAAGCCAACCAAAGACCAACGTTTTAGAGTTTACCTTACTAACAGTTTAGAAGAATACCACCAAGACACAGGAACGTTATTTGCCAATTGGTTAAGCACCGAAGCAAACGAAGCCAACCACATTAAACGTGATACTCCCGTAATGTGTGTTATTGGTAATCCACCTTATAGTATTAATAGCACGAATAAAGGGGAATGGATTCAAGGTCTAATTTCTGATTATAAACAAAACTTAAACGAAAAGAAAATTAATCTTGACGATGATTATATTAAATTTATTCGTTACGGAGAGCATTTTATTAGCAGAAATGGAAGTGGTATATTAGCTTATATTTCAAACAATAGCTTTATTGATGGCATTACACACCGCCAGATGCGTAAACACTTAATGGACACATTTGATAAAATTTACATTTTAGATTTACACGGGTTTGCGAAACTAAAAGAAGTAAGTTTAATAGCAGATAAAGACGAAAATGTTTTTGACATCCAACAAGGTGTTAGTATAAATATTTTCATCAAAACTGGCAATAAAAAAAGCAGTTCGGTAAAGTATTTTGAACAATATGGAACAAGAAATGAGAAATACAATTTTTTATATGAAAACTCATTATCAAGTATTAAATGGAAAAATTTACAACCTATTGAACCCTATTATTTCTTTATTGAAAAAGACTTCTCAGAAAAAACAAATCACGATAAGGGTTTTAAAATAAGCGATTTATTTATTGATGCCAATTCTGGAATTAAAACTGATAGAGATAATTTATTTTACGATTCCGATAAAGAAAACCTGAAAAAAAGATTTAATAAACTATTAAATGAAGAATTACCCAAGTCTTTTATTGACGAGTACAACATTAAAGATTCTGGTAGCTACAAAATTACATCAGTAATAAAGAATAAAAAATTCGATGAAAGTTATATTCAGAAAAGTGCTTATCGCCCTTTTGATTATTCTTGGAATTATTATGACCCAAAATTAATTAGTCGTCCTGCTCAAAAAGCAATGATTCATTTTAATGGCTTAAAAAATTGTGGGTTGGTTATTGGTCGGCAAGGGCAAGTAATAGGTCATATGCAATGGAATTTAATTTACTGCACTTCAACTTTAGCAGATTACAATATTTTTTATCGTGGGGGTGGTTATGTTTTTCCGTTATATATCTACCCACAAGCAAATGGGCAACAAACCATTGAGCAAACAACCGAAAGAACGCCCAACTTAAATGCAGAAATTGTAAATCAAATAGCCGACACATTGGGCTTAACGTTTACTAGCGAAAAAGAAACAAACGAAAACACCTTTGCCCCTTTTGACATTTTAGATTACATCTATGCCGTTTTACATTCGCCAACATACCGTGAGAAATACAAAGAGTTTTTAAAAATTGACTTTCCTCGTGTGCCTTACCTAAAAGATGCAGCAACCTTTTGGCAATTAGTAAAACTTGGGGGCGAAATCAGGCAGATACATTTATTGGAAAGCCCTACAGTTGAAAATTACATTACCCAATATCCGATTGATGGTGATAATATTGTACAGAAACCAAATTATCTAAACGGTAAAGTTTACATCAACGATACGCAGTATTTTGATAATGTACCCGAAATAGCTTGGAACTTTTACATTGGTGGTTATCAACCAGCCCAAAAATGGCTAAAAGACCGTAAAGACCGCAAACTCGAATTTGAGGATATTTTGCATTATCAGAAAATCATTGTTGCACTTTATGAAACGGATAGATTGATGAAGGAGATTGATAAAATTGAAATTGAATGAGCGATTACCACTGTTTAGATATTGAATTTCCGAATATTGATTTTACCCCTTATTCTGTAGACAGTAAGACTGAAATTAGTAAAATTCATCATGCACATTTGTATACAAAGGATAATAAAATCACACTAAAGATTTTTTATGATGACCATACTTTTTTTGGAGAAAAGTTAATGGATTGGTCACGTAAAATTGATTGTGGAAAGTTCGGTTCTTTCTTAAAAGTAGAAGTAACTAAAAATTACACAAATGAACGCTTACAAAGAGTTGACTTATCCGAAGCAAGATTAATTGGAGCTAAAAATAGTACTGCGAATTACGAAAACGGCAAAAAGTATATTATAATAGAAATTGACACCGTAAAATTTTATTGGGATCCTATTGAAGATAAACAAAATACAGCCGAATTTTATTTAGATGAAAAAGGTTTCAGAGTTGTTGAGGCTTTTTATTCATTTTTGTCACCAAAATCGTGGTTTAAAAATGATGGTAATTTTAAAATTGGAAGAATGACAAATTCATCACAATATTATAACCTTGGTAAATCAAAATTTCGTCCTGAATATAATTTTATCCCAAAAGATAATCGCAAAGAAAGTATTGCCACAATAACAAAAGAACCTAAGATTCAATTCAAATACAAAAAGGAGATTAATGAAGTTGAAGCCATTTTTTACGGAGATATTATTCTGATGCTGGCATCGTTTTATTATCACATAAAAATTGATTACTTTATTCGTAAAATCTATTTACCTAAAGAAACAATTACTATAAAAAATATTGAGAAAAAAGACTATTTTGATACGAAAGGGAATTTATGGGGTTTTGGCATAAATTGGGATTTCAACGAATTGCTTCAATCAAGTTGGCAAAAAGAAACTTTAACCAACTTTAATTTGCTTTCAAAAGCAGTTACATTGTTTAATCAATCTCTTTTAGTAGATAATTCATCTGCTTTTTTAATTCGTTACAACATTATTGAAATATGTGGAAAAACATGCGAAAATGACAGCACTTGGAATTTTACATTAAAAGATGGTGAATTAGACAACTTTTTCACTAATATGAGAGAAAGCATTTCTAACATAATTGAGTCTAAAGAGCAAGATCACTTTAACAAAAAATGGAATTCTATCGAGAATATAATTAAGAGCAAGTCACTTAGAAAACAACTCGAAGATTCTCTAACAAAAAATGGAATTAATATAGAAACATTGCCTATTCGGACAAGTAAAATTGTACAGTTAAGAAATAATATTACTCATGGAAGCCTCGACAAAGTAAATATTGAAGATTTGAGAAAAATAAATATTTTATTATACAGAATTAGTGGAATATTAATTCTAAACTTAATGGGAATAAAAGATTGGAAACTAGATACTGAAATCAAGTAAAAAAGAATAAATGCCAATATTACACATCCATACAAATTAATTAAACAATTATGGAAGAAAACAAATCCCAAATAATCATATACCAAACCGAAAATGGAGAAACAAAATTAGATGTTCGTTTTCAGGATGAAACCGTTTGGCTTACTCAAAAACTTATGGCTGAATTGTTTCAAACAAGTTCGCAAAATATTACCATTCACCTAAAAAATATATTTGAAGAAGGAGAATTGGAAGAAAAAGCAACTTGTAAGGATTTCTTACAAGTTCAAAAAGAAGGTTCACGAGAAGTTAAACGATTGCA
>CAMDGD010000073.1 GCA_945897785.1 Paludibacter jiangxiensis | reverse complement strand
ACTTCACGCGTTACGGAGGTTCTGTAATCAAAGGCTTTTTTATAGATGTTGGTTTGGATGTTGTTTAGTAAGTGTTGGATGTAGTTTTCTACACCTTCCATGTTTACGGTTTCTTTGGTTAACGTATCACGACGGGCAACTTCTACGGTACCGTTTTCTAAGTCGCGCGCCCCAAGTGCTAAACGCACCGGAACTCCTTTTAATTCATATTCGGCAAATTTCCAACCCGGTTTGCGGTTGTCGTTGTCGTCGTATTTTACACTGATGCCTAAGGCTTTCAGTTTGGTTATTAGTTGGTTTACTTTTACGCTGATTACAGCCAATTTCTCTTCGCTTTTATAAATAGGCACAATAACTACTTGATAAGGAGCTAATTTTGGTGGTAATACCAATCCGTTGTCGTCGGAATGCGACATGATTAAGGCGCCCATCAAACGGGTAGAAACACCCCAAGAAGTAGCCCATACATAATCTTCATTACCTTCTTTAGTAGCAAATTTCACATCAAATGCCTTGGCAAAATTTTGTCCGAGGAAGTGAGATGTTCCTGCTTGTAATGCTTTTCCGTCTTGCATTAAGGCCTCAATACAATAAGTCTCTAAGGCACCAGCAAAGCGTTCGTTGGCTGATTTTACACCTTTTAATACCGGCATTGCCATAAAGTTTTCAGCAAATTCGGCATATACACCCAACATTTTTTCTGTTTCTTCAATGGCCTCTTCCTTTGTTGCATGGGCGGTATGCCCTTCTTGCCACAAAAATTCCGCGGTACGAAGGAACAAGCGTGTGCGCATTTCCCAACGAACCACGTTGGCCCATTGATTTACCAAGATAGGTAGGTCGCGGTAGGATTGAATCCAATTTTTATAGGTACTCCAAATGATGGTTTCTGAGGTTGGGCGAACAATCAGTTCTTCTTCCAATTTGGCTTCAGGGTCAACGATAACTCCTTTGCCATCCGGACTATTCTTTAAACGATAGTGTGTTACTACTGCACATTCTTTAGCAAATCCTTCTACATGGGCGGCTTCTTTGCTTAAAAATGATTTGGGTATAAATAGGGGGAAATAGGCATTCACATGACCGGTTTCCTTGAACATGCGGTCGAGTTCTGCTTGAATTTTTTCCCATATAGCGTAGCCGTAGGGTTTAATTACCATGCAGCCGCGAACGGCAGAATTTTCGGCTAAATCTGCTTTTAATACTAGGTCGTTGTACCATTGCGAGTAGTTCTCGCTGCGTGAAGTAAGTTCTTTTGCCATGAGATTGTATATATAAATAAGCTGCAAATATAGATAGAATATTTTCTTTTTAAATGTATTTTCAGACAGGATTTACAAGATTAGCAGGATTGGAAGCTGTTTCGTATTCGTGTATTTAAAATCATGTTAATCTTGTAAATCATGTCTGAACTCTTTATTTTCAAACTATAATATCCATTTAATTTACTTCCTGTTTTTTCGGATGAAGTAGCTGCTTTGCATAATATTGTTTTTCATTTCTGTGAATAATTTATTTCAATATTAGTTAAATATAAGATAATCAGCGATATGTGTAAATTCATGCAATTATAATTATTTTAAATTATGCATTAGTTATTCTTGATTAATATGTACTTTTGCGATTCGTTTCTCAAAAGAGCTAGCTTTTCGATTCATCTAAGTGAGTCGCATTAATATTTTTTAAGAAATCTAACTTACTTACATCATTTTTATTTTTGATAGTCCATTTTAATCTGCTGATAGCATGAAGAATAAGTATACTGATCTAATTGAGCAAACCTTTGAATTTCCGAACGAGGAGTTTTCGGTAGAAGACAACAACCTTTCATGGTTTGGTGTTCCACTTATGGATATTATTAAGCAATATGGAACTCCGCTTCGAATTGCATATATGCCAAAAATTGCTATGAATATTCAGCGGGCACGACGGATGTTTAATGTGGCTATGGCTAAGGTTGATTATAAAGCTGAGTATAATTATTGCTACTGTACCAAGAGTTCGCATTTTTCTTTTGTTATGGAGGAGGTGTTGAAAAACGATGCGCATGTTGAAACTTCCTCAGCGTTTGATATTAATTTATTGGAAACGCTCTACGAAACAGGGCATCTTAATAAAAGCACCTATGTTGTTTGTAATGGTTTTAAGCGCCCACAATATGTTGAAAACATTCAGCACCTGATGCAATTAGGTTTTAATAATGTAATTCCGATATTGGACAATAAATTTGAGTTGGATTTGCTGTTGAAAGATTTTGAAACTCCTTTTAAAATAGGTATTCGTATTGCAGCCGAAGAAGAACCTAAGTTTGCCTTTTACACTTCACGGTTGGGCATTCGGTACAGCGATATTATTCCGTATTATAAAAATGTAATTAAAAAGAATAAACAAGTGAGTTTAAAAATGCTGCACTTTTTTATTAATACAGGCATAAAAGATACCGCGTACTATTGGAATGAATTGGCTAAGGCTGTTAATTTATATTGTGAGCTACGCAAGGTTTGTCCGGAACTAGATAGCCTAAATATTGGTGGGGGATTCCCAATTCAGGCTCACTTGGATTTTAATTATGATTATGAGTATATGGCCGAAGAAATTGTGGCGCAAATTAAAAATGTATGCCTGCAAAACGAGGTGCCGGAACCAAATATCTTTACCGAATTTGGCTCATATACCGTTGGCGAAAGTGGAGCCATGTTGTATTCTATTGTAAATCAAAAGCAACAAAACGATAGGGAGTTGTGGAATATGATTGATAGTTCTTTTATGACAACCTTACCCGATACTTGGGCTATTAATCAACGGTATCCTTTTTTAGCCATTAATAATTGGGATTCCGAATACGAACGGGTGCATTTGGGTGGCTTAACTTGCGATAGTGAGGATTTTTATAATGCAGAAGCACACTCCAATGCCATCTTTTTGCCTAAAATGAGGGAAGCTGAAGAACAGTATATCGGGTTTTTTCATTGTGGTGCCTATCAGGAGTCGCTTGGTGGTTTTGGCGGTATTCAGCACTGCTTGCTGCCTGCACCTAAGTTGGTTGTTATCGATAGGGATGAAGATGGCGAATGGTACACCAAGCTTTTTGCTAAAGAACAAAGCTATAAGTCTATGTTGAAAATTTTAGGGTATTAAAAGTTATTTTTAAATGTTAATAGTGTAAATTTTTTTATCTTTGTTTGTTGAATTCTAAAAACAAGACAAAATGAAGAATAAGCCTTACGAGTACGAAATAGTATGTTGTAAGGCTTGTTTTATTAAATCCGAATAGTAACTAAATTTATGATTATGAGAAAATTAAGCTTCTTTATCGCTTTAATCGTTGCCTTACAGGCAAATG
This sequence comes from Paludibacter jiangxiensis, assembly GCA_945897785.1. Lineage (GTDB taxonomy): Bacteria > Bacteroidota > Bacteroidia > Bacteroidales > Paludibacteraceae > JAFGVL01. Next base: position 862 of record CAMDGD010000073.1, on the reverse strand, counting down.
CACAATTGTTAAATGGTGGGTTTGAAGACTGGACAGTTCTGACTCACACCCAACTAGATGGGTATGATACATCGCAAGACAATCAAATTGAAGAAGATGTTCCTTTAATTTCAACTTCGCGTATTACGGGAAGAACAGGGGTGGGGTATGCGGTAAAAATGGAAACGCATGTTACCCCCGGAGTTGATACTACTTTTGCTTATATTATTAATTTTGACGGTAATGATGATCCAGCGATTGCTGAAGGAGGATTTCCGTACACCCAAAAACCCGATTCGTTTATTGTTTGGGCAAATTATGATGTACAACCGTTAGATACGGCTATTGCTTTAGTCTATCTGAAAAAAAATGGAACTGTTTTTTCTATGAATATCTATACTATTGTTGGTTCTTCGTCAGGGCTATGGGAGCGAAAAGCTTTTAAAATTAATAATCCGGGTGATTTCGTTCCGGATTCCGTGATTATTGCCTTTGCATCTTCTAATGCATTAAATGAAGTAGGTATAGCTGATGGAAGTATGTTGATGATCGATGATATTTCCTTTCATACCATAGACTCTATCACTTCAAATCCTATTGCAACTCCTGAACCAATTTTTAATGGCGATTTTGAAAGCTGGACTACAAAAGATTTTTATACGCCCGATAATTGGGTGTCTTTTAATGATAAGGAACATGTTTATTTGTCTAGTTACACCGGAAATACAGTTGTTGAAAGAACAACTGATAAAGTTGAAGGAGCGTATGCCCTTAAATTTACGGTATTGGGATTTCCTGAATATAACTGGATTTATGATTATTTTGCTAATGGGTATAACCACAGCCAAGGAAATGAGGGTGGATTTGCTTATACAGAGACAGT
>CAMDGD010000072.1 GCA_945897785.1 Paludibacter jiangxiensis | reverse complement strand
GTGGTAACGAATGCGCTTTAATTATCACCCAAGAAAGAGTAATTACCTAAACCCGATAATTTCTCGTACCTCGCGAATGGTTTTTGCGGCACTTGCTTTGGCTTTTTCTTTCCCTTGTTCAGCTACTTTGTTCAGGTAATTATCGTTATGAATCAAGTCGGCAATTTTTTCACTAAATGGTTTCACAAAAACAACCATATCTTCAGCTAATTGCTTTTTCATGTCGCCGTAACGAATAGCGCATTTGTTGTATTGCTCATCGAAGTATGCTACCGTATCGGCTGTAGAAACCACCCGCATTAACTGAAATAGGTTTTCAACAACTTCGGGTTTTTGTTGGTTTTCTTGTGTAGGACCGCTATCGGTAACGGCCTTCATTACTTTTTTACGAATAGCCTCTGCACTATCGGCCAGATAGATGGCATTGCCTTCTCCTTCTGATTTTCCCATCTTTCCACTGCCGTTTAATCCGGGAATTTTAATGAGTGTTTCGCCAAAATTAAATGCTACCGGTTCAGGAAAATAGTCTACCTTATACATCCGGTTAAAGCGGTTGCAAAAAGTGCGGGTCATTTCCAGGTGCTGCTCTTGGTCTTTACCTACCGGAACTTTATTGGCTTTATGAATGAGAATATCTGCCGCCATTAGGGTTGGGTAGGTAAGCAATCCGGCATTTACATTTTGTGTTTGGTTGCGTATTTTATCTTTAAAAGAGGTACATCTTTCTAGTTCGCCAATATAGGCATTCATATTTAAAAAAAGATAGAGCTCAGCCACTTCGGGAACATCGCTTTGCACATATAGGGTGCATTTTTCCGGATCCAAGCCGGCTGCTAAATACTCTGCGAGCACCTGTTTTACATTTCCTTGCAAGTTCTCGGGGGTGGGGTGTGTTGTAAGCGAATGATAATCGGCAATAAAGAAAAAGCAGTTGTATGTATCCTGCATCTTTATAAAGTTTTGTAAAGCTCCAAAATAATTTCCTAAATGCAGGTTTCCTGTTGGACGAATGCCACTTAATACTGTTTCCATGTATATAAAAATCAAAAAAAATACGGTAAATAATTTGTTTGGTTGCTTTGTAAAGCGATGCAAAGGTAATAAAATATAAAAGCTGTTCAAAGCGATACCAGCCCCGAAGGAATAGAGAATTACAATTAAGAATCTTCGACTATCTTGATAGCCATCATGGGTGTAATGCTACTAATGTAGTGAGTTATTCTATCGGAATTTCTCGTTGAATTCTTTCTTCTAAAGACATAAGTGTTTCGGTAGATACAACTCCGGGAATCTCTTGTATTTGGTTGTTGAGTAACTGCATTAAATGCTCGTCGTTTTTCGCAAAAAGGCGTATTAATAAAGTATAAGGCCCTAGCGTAAAATGACATTCAACTACTTCAGGAATTTTTTCGAGGGCTGGCACTACTTCTTTGTAAAGCGACCCTTTTTCTAGTTTTATACCAATATAAGTACTGATGTGGAAGCCAAGTGTTTTTGGATTAACATGGTATCCGGAGCCAACAATTACACCGGAGTCAATTAACCGTTGTACCCGTTGATGAATGGCGGCACGAGATACATCACACTTTGCAGCTACATCTTTAAAAGGGATGCGTGCATTTTTGGTGATTATATTCAGAATTTTACGGTCTAGATCGTCAATTTTTTCCATTTTTTTAGTGTATTTTTTTTGTCAATTTGTAAGCAAATATAGTGTTTTGTTATAATTTATCGAACAAAAAGACAAAAAATATCCGTTAAATCAGAATTATCTTATTTTTTTACTGACTATAAATGAGGGTGTCCAATATGTTTTTGGGTACTTTCTTTTTGCAAAAACTACAAATATTCAATGTATTTTCATACTATTTAATAGTAAGTATGTTATGTATATAGTTTAGTTATCACAATCAAGGACAAGGGGTTTTTGTGTCGTCCTAAAATATCGAGACAGGATTAATAAAAAATGAGGATGCCTTTATTGTACACCCTCATTTGCTCTTCAGTTAATACTTGAACCTAGCCCCCTGATTAACAGACTCCTTTGTGTACACCGTATTTCTTTGCATTTATCTTCATTCTTCTGTATATCAGCAGTTTGTTTAAGGTTGCATTTTCATTATTTCTCATTTATTTTCAAGGAATTTCAGAAAATGTTGCGTCTATGTTGCGTCAAAGTTTAAATAATATCAGCAATAAGATAATCATTTTGCATGATAAGAGTAGAACCATTTAACCATTCCTTCTCTTGACTTGAGTCAAGAATAACAGGCATTCTTTTTTTAGTGTTGTGGATTTTTGCCATTAATGGATTGGCATCAGTAGTTAAAATTGTATATGTATTAAAGATTTCTCCTGTTGACTTGTCAACCCATTTACTCCAAAGACCTGCAAAAGCAAAAAGCTCATCATTTGGTAAGTATATGTGATACTTTTGTTTTTTCTTGCCCTTTTCATCTAGCCATTGCCACTCAAAGAATCCATCAGCAGGTATTAAGCATCTTTGATTTACACAATCTCTGAAACTAGGCTTTTCTTTTATTGTTTCAATTCTTGCATTTAAGGTGCTATTTTGGATTTTAGTGTCTTTAGCCCAATGTGGTATTAGTCCCCATTGAAAGAACTCAATCTTATTAGGATTTTCATTTGTAATAACTGGAGCCTTTGGATGTTCAAATGCATTAAATTGTTCCTGGATATGAATCTCCTCATTATCAAAAGTAGCTTTGAAGCGATTTTGAATCTGAATAGTTTTTTTAGTAAGTTTACAATGAAAACACATTATATTCTACATTTGATTTCAATGATTTCATCTAGGCTTGTTGTATATCTTGGAGATAATTTTTCTTGATTCATCTTCCATACTCTACCCATATCTTGAGAAGCTAATCTTACTTTTTGTTGTCCCCAATTAGTATTTATCTTATCAATGACTTTCATCAAAGAAATATGTTTAGTATTCCTTTCTGAAAATAGGGTTAGTTGATGATTTATTTCAGGTGTGAAATCCATAACAATTACCCCGGCTTTTTTATAAGCAAATCCTTTTTTAAAGATTTTTTCCAATCCTTGTATGGCAAACTTGGCTAGTTCTATTCCTGAATTAGTGGCAAATGGTAATTTAACTACTATGTTTTGGCTGTATTGAGGTAAGTCTTCTCTGTGTCCATTAGTGTGAATAAAGACCATGATACTATTGCAACAAGAGTTTTGTTTTCTAAGTTTCTCTGCACAGGATACAGCAAAACTAACCACTCTTTCTTTTACTTCAGCAAATTCAGTATAGTTCTTTTCAAAGGTTCTTGTAGTTGCAATGTTTTGTTTAGGTTGCACCTCATCTAATTGCAATGTTGGGATTCCAAGTAATTCATGCTTAAGGCGTAAACCTACAACAGTCATGTGTTTCCTTACCCAACTATCTGATAATTGAGTAAAGTCATAGGCTGTTTTTATTCCTTGATATTGTAATCTCTTTGCATGTCTTCTGCCTATACCCCAAACATCTTCAATTTTAAGCCATTTTAAAGCTTTAATTCTTTTCTCCTCGCTATCTATAAGATAAACCCCTTTGGTGCGTTCTGGAAATTTTTTTGCTATTCTATTGGCTACTTTTGATAATGCTTTAGTAGGAGCAAATCCAACACTGATAGGAATACCAGTCCATTGTAGTACTTGCTTTTTCATTTTTAATCCTGTTTCTCCTAAATCAAAGTTCTCATATCCTTTGAAATCTAAGAAAGCTTCATCAATGCTATATATCTCCATATCATTACAATAGTTTCCAAGTACTTCCATTACACGATTACTCATGTCACCATATAAAGCAAAATTGGAAGAGAAAACTTGTACTTGATTCCTTTCAAATAAACCCTTGTATTGAAAAGCAGGAGCACCCATAGGAACACCAATAGCTTTAGCTTCATTACTTCTTGCAATTACACACCCATCATTGTTGGATAATACAACAACAGGTTTCCCTACAAGGTCAGGTCTGAATACCCTCTCACAGGAAGCATAAAAGTTATTACAATCTACTAAAGCAAACATCTAAAAAGATTTAATTACATGAGTTACTACTCCAAAAATACGCAAGTCATTTTCTTCTGTAATTTTGATGGGTTGAAAGTCTTTATTCTCAGGCATTAACCAAAGACTAGTCTTATCTTTCTTAATCCTTTTTAAAGTAAACTCGCCATCAATGAAGCAAACAGCTATTTTACCATCAATAGGTTCAATGCTTTTATCTATCACTAATAAATCACTATCATTGATACCGGCATCTTTCATAGATTCTCCTTTTACTCTACCAAAGAAAGTTGCAGATGGGTGTTTTATTAAATGACGATTTAAGTCAATACTTTGGTCAATAAAATCACCAGCAGGAGAAGGGAAACCTGCTTTAATATCATTAAAAACAGGCAATTCTAAGGGTGTATCTGATTTAGCTGAATAGATATCTATATGAGGTGAGCTGTGTAATTTTAAGGCTGTCATAATAATAATTGGATTATCTCAAAGATAGTGAAATTTGTTTTTACTTAAATTGCAGAAAC
>CAMDGD010000071.1 GCA_945897785.1 Paludibacter jiangxiensis | reverse complement strand
GCCGGGTTAATTATATATTGAATATCCGGTTGTATATAGAGATGTTCGTTTAATTGAAATTTATATGTTAGTTCAATGGCTGTTTCGTGTTTGATTAAGGCGTCGTCAATACCAAAATAAGCCACAGCTAAGCCCATTGCATCATTTGCGCGTTTTTTACAGAAGCCATTATAATTAACCCCTAAACTATAGAAATGGTTATGGTTGTTACTGCTTTTTGGACTAAATCCTACTTGAGAAAAGACAGCTAATTTAGTTGTTAAATTCTGACTGGCAATTAGATACACTCCGCAATTTTCATGGTAGTTTATATTGGTAGCATTATGTTGGTGGTAATATCCACCAAGCTTATAACACGCTGCTTGTCCCTTTAATAAACTTTTATGTAGATGATATTCACTTACTAAAAGATACCCATCTTCTTTACCTATAATCCAATTGGTGTTATATGGATTGCGAGAATTGGGCGTACCATCAAAAAGAGCAATTCGCCAATCAGAATAGTCAGAAAATTTCCACATAACATCAATGCCTAATGCTGTAATTGGAAATATTGGTAAAGGAATATTGTTCGACATAACGGTATGTACACCAAAGGAACTGTTTAGAAATAATCCACCGTTTTCACATACGGCATAATTGGTATTCATATCTTGTAAACCTAGCGTAATGTTAAGCTTACCCAACATTTGCTTGTACCAAAGTTCATATAAAACGGATAGATTTCCGGCTTCAATGTTGGATGCTACTTGCATATCGCCAATCAAATTGGCCGATGCTTCATCTCCATGTGTATTCATGAAATTTGCATAGAATTCTCCGCCTTTCCACCACTTGGCTTTTTCTGTATCGAAACCTAGGCCTACATGAACCATTCCCATGTAATTGCTGCCTTTTTGAATACCTCCGCTAAGGTTGTTCACCACATCGCCAACATAGGAAGCTTCGTAAGTAAATGCCGAAGTTTTTTTTGTTGAATCTTGTTGTGCTGTGATTGTTGAAGTCATCAAGCTAAAAAGACTAAGTATATAGATAGTTTTTCTTGTTCTCATCGTTTATTTTATCCTGTAATTGTTAAAATACAAAAATACAAATTCTTATTTTAATAAATAGATTTTTTTATAAAGCTCTTGGATGTTTTCTGTGAAAGAATGCGTCGAAATGGTAGCTCCTGAAATGGCATCAATATTTTTACCTACTTTCAAAATTTCTTTTCCATCATACAGTACAAATTGCTTTAACCATGAGGGGGCACAAACTGCTTCGCCGTGACTGGCATTGTAATTATAGATGGATAGTTTGATAATTCGGTATTGTGTGTTAAACAAGGCATAATAATCAAAAAACTCAGAATTGCTATTATTTACTCTTCCTAAATAGGAAAATGCAATAACCGTATTACCCTCTTTTATGCGAAAGAACTTTCCTTGTAAATTGCCATACAGCGACTTGCTATAAGGAACTTCTTCTACACTTGCCGTTTTGTATAGTTTTACAATGGCTTTGCGCATAGACTTATCCGAAAGGCTAATTTTATGTTGTGCTGCAGCAAAAGTCAGCAACACAACAAGGCTAATTAATATAAAAAGGGCTTTTTTCATTTTTAATTAAAACATAACGCCTATACCGGCATTGAATGTTTTGTTGTACTCTGTGGCAACCCCCGATTTTATAAATTGTACATCTGCTTTTAAAACGGTATTCTCAGTCATTTTCCATCCTAAACCCGCTGTGATGATGTTATTCTTATACGCATCATTTTGTACTGTTGTACCACTTACTTGTTGCTGTGTGTTGTAATATTCCAGCCGTGCAAATGGAACTAGCTCTTGTGCATTCTTTTTAGATAAATTGATGCCATAGGCTACTTCCAAATACCAGCCTCTTAATGCACTTCCCAAATCATTGTCGACACCACTATTTTTGGTAAAGGCGTTGTATTGTTCCGTATTTGTTAAGAAGTTGTAGTAGTATTGTCCTTTTACTTGTAATTTTCCCCAGTTGTATCGAGCGTCTAGTCCATACATACTTATGCCAACTATCGATGAATCAGCCTTTGCTAATGCCACATCATCATTTTTGTCAATGCCATTATAAAGTGTGCTTTGCGTATTGCCAAAGTATACCGATGCTCCTAATTGGAGGTTTTTTATTCCGAAATAATCAACTCTACCACTCAAATTGGGTGAAGATACATACGATTCGGCTCCTTTTTGTCTACCTCCTCTTAATCCATTTTTGCCATTTAACTTCCCGGCTCCGTTGTAACTATTAAAACCATTTACCACATAAACTTGGTATTTTACTCCAGCGGTAGCAATGGTTCCTGTAAAACCAGCACCTATTTCACGCCAAGTAGTAGGTGAGATATAGTTGTCAACCAGTGGTCGCTCAACCCCATTGTAAGTTGGTGGTTCATGGTATTCGTTAATTAAGCCCATGGGGATAAGCATTAAGCCTCCTTTAAAATTGACATATGAATTGATTTTATATTGTAAAAAAGCTTGTTCTACATACAATTCACTTACATGCTCAAATTCTAACTCAGTAATAAACTGTGTACGTTCGTTGAAGCGATAACCGAACAACATCACCATACGGTGTACATCTAAAAGACCATTACTTCGTGTTACATTATCGAAGCCTTGGTTGTAATCGATTTGGGCATACCCGCCAATGGTTAACTTGCTTTCAGAAGCCAGCATCTTGTCAGCCGAGTTTTGTTGTAATGCTAAGGAATCAGATTGCGCAAAAATCCCCATTGATAGAGCCATTGCAGATACGAATGTGATTAATTTCTTTGTTTTCATTGGATTTATTTTTATTTTCTAATGATACAAAGGTAGAGGTAAGGGAAAGGCAAAGCTATCCCTATAAATAGTGATTTTACGGTGAAGACTAACTGAATATAGGTAAGAGAATGCTTGGGAAGCTAAGTATGGAAGTGATTACAGCTGGATTGACTCTGTGCTTATGATTTTCTGAACAACGGCATAAATGGTTAGTCCGGAAACCGATTTTATGCCTGTTTTTTGTGTGATGTTTTTCCGGTGACTTATAACGGTATGTATGCTTATATGGAGCTTATCGGCAATTTCTTTGTTAGACAGTCCGGTAGCCAGTAATTTTAAAACATCGGTTTCTCTCTCTGATAATACCTCTTGCGAGTTGTTGCTAGATTCCTTGGGCTGTTTACTTATCAGTTTTTCTAACTTGCTTGCAATAGTATTCTGTGTATCATAAATACTTATTGTTTCGTCGAACTTAGCCAGTATTCTTTCATCAAAATAACTATAAACTAACGCTATACATTGTAATTTGTCAAATCGATTTTTAAGACTTTGCATTGTCTTTGGGTTATATTGTATTAAAGCAGGATTAATAATTAGCAGGTGCCAATTGCCTTTGCTGAGTTGTAATTCAATGTTGTCTAAGTTATCTGTTGTACTTACTTGAAAGCGCATTTGTTGCTTGTTAAGCAGGCTTGTTAACCCTTCGGCTATAAGCAACGAGGGTTCTATGAGTAGTATTTGTATGGGTTTATTTACGGGCATCTTTCAAGTAATTTTCCATTTTAGCAACCAATGGAATTAAAAGCAGGTCTTCAATGTTGGAATGAATAGCTAAATCAGATTCTAATTTTGATAGTTTGAAAAATAGCTTGCGTCGGATGGTTTGGTCGTCTTGTTCCGGTAAATACTTTATTAACAGGTTTTTTAAGTCGATAAGCTTTTCTTCAATATCGTTGTGGTGTTCTTTATATTCAGAAACAGTATAGTTCGAATTACTTTGATTGGGTGCTTTGGGATTTTCTATTTGTTTGAGCAGACTAAGTACATAGGGAAATACAATTTTGTTTTCGTAAGCTAAATGTTCGGTAACTTCGTTAAAATAATCGATGAAGAATTTTTGCACCAACACCATTTCTTTGTGTGTGTTGACTTTAGCCATGGCTTCTATGGTATCTAAAATCTTGGGGTATAACTCTTCTGAGTAAAAAACATGACTGTTTTTTAAGAATAAGAGTAGGGTGTTTGCATCTGTAAATGGTAAATCGGTAACCGGACTTAAGGAGTTGTTATTGTATAGGTTAGCAATGGTTATAAACAGTTTTTCGCTAATGTTTTGTGCTGCGCAAATATTGGCTATTGTTTTATCTTGAAGCGGCAAGTGTATATTGAAGTGCTGCAACATAAACAATAAATCGGAGTTGTGTTGTATTAGCTTCGATAATTTATGTTCGGGAGAAAAAACCTGTGGCATTGCTTTATTCATACTATTTTTTAGCTTGCTTATTTCCAATTTTTATTTTTCTTTTGTTCTTGTAATACCTGCAATTGGTCATTTTTTAGGTCGTATGCTCTGCTTTTTAAAGCGGTTACAGCAAATTGATTATCAGTTAAGCTTTGTAAGTACTTTTCAACATTTTCATCTTCAGCCTTAAGGGTAGCTAACCACCACAGGGCATTTGCTCCAATCATAAAACGGTTTAAATCAGTTCGTTCTTCATTGTCTTTAGCTTTTTCGAGCAATTGATCAATATATTTTGTATCGCCATTAGCATAATAAGAATAACACAACATCTCGTTTACATCTGGAGTTTGTGGCGCATTTGCATAAATATCAGCTACCCCACTAGCTAAAATTTTCTCAAAGACATCAATGAAATCGGCATTTTTTATCTTTGAAAGTTTATTTTCGAATTCATTCTTCACTGTTTCGTTTACGGCAAAAAGTTCACTGAAAAATGCCTTGAAACGCATTTCAAAAACGCCCTCGTCCCATAAACCATCGTTTATTATATTAATTGTTTTTGTGACAATTGCCTTATCTTTTGTGATATGGTATGTTTTATAAAGCGTAAGTATTTTTTCTCCTTTTGGGTCCTCCGCATAGGGGTCGAATGCATAACTCAACGAACAAGATAATACTAAAATTGTGGCAAGTAGTTGTTTCATAGTGGTTTATTTTATGTGATAGATTTC
>CAMDGD010000070.1 GCA_945897785.1 Paludibacter jiangxiensis | reverse complement strand
CGCAGTTCAAAAGGCAGTATGAGTGACACCATTCCTGAATTTAAAAGTTTTACAGCAAAACAACTACTTCAATCAATTGCTAACGAGAAAAAAAGTAGAAAAGACTGGATGCTAAATGTATTTGAGTTTTTTGCTAAGAAACATAATCGAAAAGAAAAACATCAATTCTGGACGCATGAGAATCATGCTGAAGAAATTTATAGCAATAAATTTATCTTTCAAAAAATTAATTATATCCACAAAAATCCGGTTCGTGCAGGTATTGTAGAGAATGCAGAAGATTATTTGTACTCAAGTGCCCGTTTTTATGCTGAAAAATCTTGTTTGTTAGATATTGTACAAGTAATTCCGGAAGTAACAACTGCTAATTCGCCTAACTTCTTTAAATAAGATTATTTGCTACATTTGTATTTAAAGTCAAGCTAATTTTAAAACATTACTATTTGAGCAAAGCAAAGGCTTTGCCGATAGCAGGAGCTATCGTTTTTAAATACGACTGAGGCGGAGCCATCAGCCAAACCGTGCAGTGAATCTGACAGGCTAAAAGCAACGGGGACTCGTGCGGCAGCGATGGTATTGTATTTATGGGAACCCCCGGGATTTTGCGGTCGAGAGGTTGACCTTGTTGTATAAGGAATTCTTTTGTCTATTTTATTAACCACAGATTGCTCAGATTAACACAGATTAGAATTAAAAGTGAAAAAATATTGGTCCACAAATTAGCACCAATTAACACGAATTTCGGTTGTGCAAGTTTTACTCTTGATAGTAAAACGCAGACCCTGTATTTTGTCTAGATTCTTGACTCTAAATCGCTATCTGATTATTTTTTGCTTCGTATTTGCTTTTATTATCAAATAAATTGTAGTTTTGCATATCCTATTTAATGGTATTTTAATAACTTTATATGAAAGCAAGCAGAATTCTTTATAAAGACGAAAACCGAATTAAACTTACCTTTGCCTACAGCAAAACGCTAATTGAAAAAGTAAAAGAATTGCCTGATGCTCGTTGGAGCAAGTCGCTAAATGCATGGCATACGCCCTACTCGAAAGAGGTTTTTGCGGCTATAAAAAACAGCTTTCCGAACATCGAAATTGAAGGGGGTGCTGTTAAAAAGATAACAGAAACAAGGGTTATTGATAAAACCAAAACGGTTACTATTGAAGTTATTGGACGGAGAATTGAAGTAAAACTACCAAAAAACGAATACGATGTGATATTTTTAAAGTCCTTTCAGTATGCTCGTTGGAATGGTGGGCGCTTTTGTTGGCAAATACCAAACTACAAAGACAATTTTGAGCAGATAAAAAATCATTTCGACGGAAGAATTGCCTCGATTGAAATGCGCAAAGAAGAAGAGTTACCCTCTCCAAAAATTATAAAAAAAGCTGTTCCCATAGACTTTAACTGTTTAACGGAAGTAAAAAAAACAGAACTGGAACAATTTAAAAGCTGGATGGAACACAAACGGTATAGCGAAAGCACCGTAACAAGTTATACTGAAAGTTTGCGTCGGTTTTTTGCCTTTTGCAAGCATAAAGAAAGCGAAAATATTAATAGCGATGATTTAGTTCGGTATGTACACGAATATATAATTCCTCACAATTTCAGTTACACCTATCAAAATCAAACAATTAGTGCAGCAAAACTATTTTTTAGAGAAATAAAAAATAGCGGTTTAGATGTAGAAACATTTAAACGACCCATAGCTCAACGAAAATTACCTAATGTACTAAGTAAGGAAGAGGTAAAATTAATTTTGAATGCGTTAAAAAACACCAAGCACAGAACAATGCTCAGTTTAATTTATGCCTGTGGTTTACGGCGCAGCGAGTTGCTCAATTTACTTCCATCACATGTTGACAGCAACCGCAAGTTACTGTTAATAAAGCAAAGTAAAGGCAACAAAGATAGGATTGTACCCTTGTCTGAGAAAACAATAGAGATGTTGCGAGACTATTACAAAATAGAAAAACCTAAAAAATGGCTTTTTGAAGGAGAAAAACCGGGAGAAAAATACACCGAACAAAGCTTACAGAAGGTGCTAAAAAATACCCTTTTAAAAGCAGGTATAAAAAAGAATGTTACCCTGCACTGGCTCAGACACAGTTACGCCACACACTTATTAGAATTAGGCACTGACTTACGGTATATACAGGAGCTTCTGGGGCATAGCAGTTCAAAAACCACAGAAATATACACACATGTAAGCACAAAAAATATTCAACAAATTAAGTCGCCATTCGATGATTTATAGAAAAAAACTTTATATTTGAATGTTTTTACAATAACACAAAAGGTTTATCTACAATCCCCCACTGGCATCTTAGATAAACTTTTGTACGACCCATAAACAAGTTGGGGGCAATTATAGAAATACGCTACTACATTAAGTAACCTAAATAAAGATGAGATATTCGAATATTAGAGAAGAAGAACTAAAAAATAAAGTTGGTGCTGATTGGTTCAAACACTTTGACACAACAGAAATATTAGGAAATATTGACTTTACAGTTTTTCCAAAACAAGATAATCTATTTGGACGTACGCCTCTTTTATGGGCAGAAGCCAAAACAGGGAATTATGACATTCCAACAATGTTTGTTCAACTCATTCTTACAATAGGAAAAGCACGAACTTTTGATAAAACATTACCACCAGCCTTTTTAGGTGCATTCGACTTTAAAAAAATTGCTTTTGTTGACTATGTAAATATTCAAGATATTTTCTATATCAACGACTTTAACTGGAATGTAACTCCAAGTAATCATGAAACAAAAGAATTTCAGTTAATTAAAAAACGTATTGAATCTGTTTTAAAATCAAAAACCTATGTGTTTGATTATCAAAAAGACGAAAAACTACTCAATACCTTCATTAAAAATAATGTGGCTAAAGCCACAACAAAAAGTAAAATCAAAATTGACAAAAACAATTTCATTCCCATTTATTTACGTTGGATAGAGATTGTAAAACCAATCATTGATGTTAATTGGGACGACTTAAAAAAAGCAAATATATTTGATAGCGATTTTTATTTGGCAGACATATTTGTTGATGATAAAAACACACAAAACATTGATGATGATTTTACAATACAAGATGGTTTATTTGTAGTATTTCAGAATCAAGGCTACACTATTGCGAAAGAAAATGTAAATCAAATTCTTGATTATAAAATAAACATTAGAAACAAAGAAGCATATTTACAATTTTGGAAACTATACAAACGCCCACCAATAGAAGAGTTTCAAGATTATATAATAGAACGAAAAGATTTACTCGTACCGCAAGATATTAGAGAACGTAAAGGCGCATTTTTTACACCTCGGATTTGGGTTGAACTTTCGCAAAAATATTTAACCGACTATTTAGGCGAAAATTGGCAAGACGACTATTACATTTGGGATTGTGCTGCTGGTACTGGAAATCTATTAACAGGCTTGACCAACAAATACAATATTTACGCAAGCACATTAGACCAGTCTGATGTTAACGTAATGCATGAGCGTATTGACCACGGTGCTAACTTATTAAAAAATCACGTTTTTCAATTTGACTTTTTAAATGATGATTTTTCTAAATTACCTCAAAGCCTGCAAGACATTATCAATGAGCCTGAAAAAAGGGAAAAACTGGTTATATATATCAACCCTCCTTATGCCGAAGCAACTTCCACAAAAACAATAAGTAGCAATAATTCTTTGCATAAAGAAAATGTTGGAACATCCAAGACTAAAACTAAGTATGAAAAAGAATTAGAGCAAGCTTCAAAAGAGTTATATGTCCAATTTATTTACAGAATTTATAAGGAATTACCAGGTTGCATTATTTCTAATTTTTCTAAAATAAAAACCTTACAAGGTAATCATTATGGAAAATTTAGAAATTTATTTTTAGCTAAATTGGAAAAACTATTTTTAGTCCCTGCTGATACATTTGATAATGTAAAAGGTAAATTTCCGATAGGCTTTTTTATATGGAATACCAAGGAGAAATCTAAATTTAATGACATTTTTGCTGATGTGTACAACAAACATGGTAATTATTTTTCCTCCAAATATCTATTTGTTCCAGAAAATAAAAATATAAAAGATTGGCTAAGAAACTATAATGTCAAAAACAATCGGATTGCATGGCTTGTAAGAGGTAGTGCAGATGTTCAAAACAATAATGTTGTTTTTATTACATTAAGCCCTTCAGAAAGTGTGCTTAATGCTTCTAATGCTAATCAAATATCAATTCAGAATTTAATAGTCAATTGCATTTTTTTAACTGTAAGAAAAGTTATCGAACAAAATTGGATAAATGATAGAGACCAGTATTTGTATCCAAATACTGGCTGGGAAAACGACACTCAATTTCAGAATGATTGTTTAGCTTTTGCACTTTTTGACAACAGCAATAATATCAAGTGTGATGAAGGCACAAACCATTGGATTCCTTTCACAGAACAAGAAGTGAATGCACAAAATAGATTTGAGAGTCATTTTATGTCTGATTTTATCAATGGGAAAGTCAAGATTGAAAACGAAACAAAGTTATTTGGAAATGAAACAAACCAATTTATAAAAAAAGAATTTTCCGAAGAAGCTAAATCCGTATTTGATGCAGGTAGAGAATTATGGAAATATTATCATAGTAAACCAAACATAAACGTAAATGCTAGTCTGTATGATATTAGAGAATATTTCCAAGGTAGAAACAACCAAGGTAAAATGAACGCAAAAAGTGAAGACGATATATATATGAACTTAATAAGTGAGTTGAGAAATAAACTTAACTTTTTAGCCGACAAAATAAAACCGAAAATATACGAATACGAATTTTTAAAAGAATAATAACTGCCCCCAACAACCGCTATCGCACATATGCCACAGCCTTCGGGCTGTTAGTTGTGCTATATGTGTTAGCGGCTGACACCTGCGGTGTCACATCGTCCGACAATCATCCTCACGGCTGATGTCACACGATGCCATAGCGGCAACCGTTATGCGTCATAAAATAAACTCGCTGACAGACTGATATAGAAAAGGGAAAATTTAAACTAACGAGATATTTATATGAGAAAAATTAAAATCGGAATTATTTTAGGCATCATTGCTGGAATTATTGACTTAATTCCAATGATAATTCA
>CAMDGD010000069.1 GCA_945897785.1 Paludibacter jiangxiensis | reverse complement strand
AAATCAACCAAGTTTAGTATGAAAAAAAGTATTATTACCCAAGCAATACATACAGATTATCCAAAAGCAGACCCGTACGGTAGTTTGCAAATGCCTGTTTACGAAACCAATGCGTATGCTTTTGATACTGCCGAGGCCATGGCAGATGCTTTTATTGGCAATACTGCCGAACATACTTATTCGCGCATAAGCAACCCTACGGTAAGTTATCTTGAAAAAAGAGTGTTAGAAATTACCGGAGCTTCTAGTGTTACGGCACTTAATTCGGGTATGGCTGCTATTGCCAATACCTTTATGACACTTGCTTATGCAGGGGCAAATGTAGTTACTTCGCCTTATTTGTTTGGTAATACCTATTCGTTTTTTGCTTCTACTTTACCTAGTTTTGGTGTGGAGGTGCGTTTTTGCGATTTAACAAATATTGATGAGGTAGCGACTTTGTTAGATGAGCATACTTGTGCGCTTTATTTAGAAGTGATTAGTAATCCGCAAATGGAAGTGGCCAATCTTAAGCATTTATCGGCATTGGCACACAGCAAAAAAATTCCTTTGGTGGCCGATACAACCATAGTGCCTTTTACCGCATTTAAAGCAGCCGATTTTGGGGTAAATATTGAGTTGGTGTCCAGTACCAAGTATATTTCAGGAGGAGCAACCAGTTTGGGTGGATTGATTATTGATTACGGGCAGTTTGATTGGAGTGCAAACAAACGATTGGCTGCCTTTGCTGAGCAATATAGCGAGGGTGCTTTTGCTATGAAATTACGGAAAGAAATTCACCGTAATTTTGGGGCTTATATGACGCCGCACGTAGCTCATGCACAACTTGTGGGGCTCGAAACTGTTCAGCTTCGTTTTACGCAAGCGGCTTCAAACTGTGTTGCTATTGCACAGGCTTTACAGCAAATGCCACAAATTGTGTCGGTGCATTATTCAGGCTTGAAAGATAGTCCATTTTACGCCCTAAGTAAAAAGCAGTTTGGCGCCCTACCGGGAGCTATGCTTACTTTCTCTTTGTCTTCGCAGGAAGCCTGTTTTGCTTTTTTAAATAAGCTTAAGCTGATAAAACGAGCTACCAATCTTTTTGATAATAAATCCTTAATTATTCATCCTGCCAGTACAATTTACAGTTCTTTCTCTGCTGAGCTCCGCGAAAAACTTTTAGTCCCCGATACTTTGATTCGCTTATCTGTAGGAATAGAAGCTGTTGATGATTTGTTGGAAGATATTAAGCAAGCTTTGGCGTAGAAACTGTTTAAAAACTTTCCTGCGAAGTAGTTGAACCTATAACGATGCTTTATTTGACCAACATTCTTCTTATATTGCACCTTTTATCTCTCAAATACTTTTCTTGTACCCTTTTAACAACTTCTTCGTTTTTGGTATGTTTTTGAGAATCAAATTAAGTTAAATACTATTTTGTAGTTGCTTTTGTATAAGATAATTCCTTTCCTTTGCCCAAATTTTTTTAACATGCTTCATTATCTTTTTGCCTTTGCCCCGTTTTTTGTTTGTCTTTTTTGGGTCTTCCTGTTGTTTAGCAGTCCAACATCCGACAAGGGCCAAAACAGACGCGTTTTAGGGCTATTTATGATTGCCATGGCATTGTTGTATCTGGCTATTGCTGTTTACTATCTTGCCGATGACTTATCCTATCGATATGTAGATGATTTATATGTACTAACTTCTTTGCTTATTTTTCCGCTGTATTATTTATTTATGGTTAACTTAACCAAAGAGTGTATTTGCCAATGGAAGTATGTGTGGCATATAGCTCCGGCATTTTTCTTTTTTGGGTTGTATGCCAGTATCTCTTTATTACTTACCGATACTGAATATGAGGCATATTTGCTTAACTTCCTGCATATTCAATCACCTAATCCTTTGTTTTTGAGTGACAAAGGGGCTCTGTTAGCCTTTGTTTTTTTAGCTATCCGGGTGTACTATCTAATACAAATATTTTTTTATGTTTGCTTAAGTTTACAGTTGTCAAAGTTGTGGAAACAACGAATTTCCGAGTCACTCTCTGAAACTATTGGTCGAGATATTCGTTCGGCCGAAGTCCTCAGTGTATATGCCATTTCTTTTGCTACAATAGGGTATTTGTTTGATACCTTCGGACAGTATTTTGTTTCGGATAAATCGCTTATTTTACTTGTTCCCGGAGTGTTTTTAGCGGCCTTGTATTTTAAATTAGGAAAGATTGGTTACGAACAAAGCTTTACGATATATGATCTAGAAAAGATAGAGGAAACTGCCGAATCATCTGATGAAGAACTCACCAAACAGCATTCCAGTGAATTACGGCAACGACTAGAAGCGTTAATGCAAGAACAACAGCTTTTTTTAATCCCAGATTTGCGCATTTCATCTGTTTGCGAAGCCCTGCATACCAACAGAACTTATCTTTCGCAGGTGTTGAACGAAGAACTGAAAGAGAACTTTAACTCATTTATTAATAAATACCGTGTCGATTATGCTATTGCCTTGTTAAACGATACGCACTGGGCAAATTATTCATTAGATAAATATGCTGAGTTATCGGGCTTTGGCTCAACTGTTTCTATGATAAGGGCATTTAAACAGCATACAGGCAAGACACCAAGCGAGTTCAAATAACATTTTTTCACTTTTTTGTTGATTTATCGAAATTTATGCTTTTCTTTGTGTCGTATGTTAACAAGTTAGGCCAATTTGCTTTATGACTGTTTAGCTTACGCTAATTTATTCACTATTTTACTTTATTTTTATGAACATTTACATTGGAAATTTAAGTTACAGACTTAAAGAAAAAGACCTTACTCAAGTATTAGAAGAGTATGGCGCAGTTAGCTCAGTTAAAATTATTACGGACAGAGAAAGTGGCCGTTCTAAAGGTTTTGGTTTTGCAGAAATGGAAAACGACGAAGAAGCTGAGAAAGCAATTAAAGAACTTAATGGTGCAGAACTTGATGGTCGTGCCATGGTATTGAAAGTAGCTCTTCCTAAGAATTGATTGATTTTCAAAAAAACCTTTAAAACAAGGCTGTTCTTTAAAAGAACAGTCTTTTTTTATGCCTAAAAGATGTTAACTTAACAATTGAAGGGAGAATAGTAGGATGAGAGATAAGAATCTAGATAAAAGAATAAAGACAAGGGTTGCGTTTAAATTAGTGCTAATTAGTGGATTTGTATTTTTTATTGTGAGTAAAAAACCAAAAAAAAACATAAATCAAAAGCTTATTTCTAACATTGCTTTGTTATACTAAGAAAATAGTTATTTTTGTTTTCTTAACAACATTAAAAATTACGCTTTATGAAAAAAATGTTACCCCTAGTCATTAGCCTATTAATAGCATTTTCATTGACAGTTACTGTTGGCTGCCGCTCCAGTAAAAAGGCGTTAGAACATGGAAATTATTACGAAGCCTGTATATTAGCAATACAAAAATTGCGCAGTAGTCCAACAAATAAAACGGCTGCCGAATCGTTAAAGCAAGCATACCCTTTGTTGCTGCAAACAACGCAAATTAATATCAACAACACCCTTTCGCAAAATGCTTCTACAAAGTACCGCACTATTTATAATGAGTATGTAAAACTCAATACGGTATATAACAATATTTTAACTTCACCGGGTGCTTTGCGCGTAATTAGCTCACCAACATTGTTTATGACAGAACAAAACGCTGCTCAACAAAATGCTGCTATCGAGATTATGACAGAGGCTGATGCCTTACTGAAAGACGGATCTCATTTAGCTGCCCGAAGAGCATATTTCTTATATGGTGATGCGCTTCGGTTAGACCCAAACAGCCAACAGATAAAAGAAAGACAAGTACTTGCCTTGGATATAGCAACGGTAAAGGTAGTATTGGAACAGATACCTGTTATTCCTGCGTATAATCTAAGTTCAGGGTTCTTTTTTGATCAGATTTTTACTTCCTTAAATACCGATAGACGAAGTCAGTTTTTAGCGTTCTACCGGCCTGATGAAGCTGAACGATTAGGGCTTGTTCCTGATCATGTAGTTCGTATGGCTTTTGATGATTTTGTGGTAGGACAAATTACCGACAAAAAAACCATTGCTGATGTAAGCCGAGATAGTGTAGTGGTGGGTAATGTAAAAATGCCCGACGGCACAGTGCAAGATGTATATAATACAATTACCGCCAAATTAACCATGACAACCCGTAAGGTGGAGTCAAAAGGGCTAATGTCTATTCAGATAACCGACTATAGTTCTAAGCAACTATTAGCACACGAGAAATTTGAAGGAGTGTATAGTTGGGAAACTGCTTGGGGAAAATACCGTGGTGATAGCCGTGCGCTAACCGAAAAACAATTGCGGATATGTGATAGCGATCCAATGCCTGTTCCTCCGGCTCAAGAGTTGTTTTTAGAGTTTACCAAACCAATATTTACGGATGTTTCAAACTTCTTATTACAGTTTTATAAAGCCGCAAAATACACCAATTAATGTGATTTATTGTATCTTTGCTTTACTTTTAATGAAGATGTTTAATTAAAAAATATGATAGTATGAAGAAAATGATACTGATAAGTAGTCTGTTGATTGCTTCTTTTTTCTGTGTTCAGGCTCAGTTCCAAACCATTGGTTTGCGTATGGGTTTTGGTGGAGAATTATCAGCACAATTTGATGGGGGCGCAGGCAGAATAGAATTTGATTTAGGTATTTATAGAAACTATTCTAGTGCGGCATTAGCATATCAATTAGTGAATCCTTTAGAAGGTGATTTTACTTGGTATTATGGTGCCGGAGGTATTGTTGGTTTTGAAAATAATAATGGTGTATCTGCTGGTCCCATTGGTGTTCTCGGAATAGAATACAACTTTGGTATTCCTTTGCAATTATCATTCGATTATCGTCCTGAGTTTTATATATTACGCAATGGTGCGATTGATTTTCATGCTAACTTAACCGGTGTGGGTTTCTCTGCTAGGTATAGGTTTTAATTTGGTTAAGAGAATAGTAAGTCTATACTATTTGCAAATTAATCAAACTGCCAATAATTAGGATTCGCTCGGCACGAGAGGTGCAGCTTTTTACCTTGACTAAGTGAAGAACAAATAGTCGAGCCTTAAAAAGCATATAAACAAAAGATAATCAGTATTATATCTCATTAATTTGTTGTTTTTTTCTGCAAGAATTAGTATCTTAGAGGCATAAATCTTGCAAATAAATTATGCTATCAAAGAAAAAAAATACAAAACAGAGCA
>CAMDGD010000068.1 GCA_945897785.1 Paludibacter jiangxiensis | reverse complement strand
AATATAAAGGTGTTGGAAGGGATGACAAGTGGAAAGCCATGTATTATTTCCGAGTTTGCCTCAAGAGGTTTTGAACAGTTTCTACAAGATGGAAATAATATTTTAATTGCAAAAAATAACTATGAGTATGCAGCAAAGATTAAGCAGGTATTGACTGATCAAAAAATGAATCAATATATTGCAGAAAATGCAAACAACATAATACGTATGAATTATTCTTTCGAGAAGTTTCGTGATATTGTGCATGAAAATTTATAATAACGTGAATTTAATTTAGTGAGGGCGTCACTTAGAGTGACACCCTCACTTTGTTGTCAACGGATTAAATGAAAATTCCATCTAAGCGACGGCGACAGTTTTAACTTTTCATTATATCTGTGCAAATCTGTGTTATCTGTGGTAAGAAATAGTATTATCTTTGCAACTAATTTTCGAATATCCCTTTATGGAAACAAAAGAAACCCTCTATAATAAACAAGCCCAAATATTCAGTGACAGCTCTGAAGCACATCAGAAGCTTACAGAAACTTGGTTTGATGAAACGACTGCAGATTTTTGGCGACACAACCGTATGTACGAAGCCATTGATTGTTTGTTGCACGAAAATGATGCAACATGGCTTACCGTAGGAGATGGGCGTTGGGGATTGGATGCTATTCGGATGCAGAAAAGAGGCATAAAACAGGTCCTACCTACCGATATTTGTGAAACCTTATTGAAAAAGGCCAAAGAACAGGGTTTGATTGCGGAGTATCGTATTGAAAATGCCGAACAACTTAGTTTTGCAGACAATAGCTTCGATTATATATTTTGCAAAGAATCCTACCATCACTTTCCCCGTCCATATATTGCTTTGTATGAGATGTTGCGCGTAGCTTCAAAAGGGGTGTTTTTAGTCGAACCTAACGACGAAGCGGTTGCGCCTTCTATTTCATTTAAAAACTTTATAAGATATAAAATCAAAAGCTTCTTAGCCCGACATAAAATAGGAGAAATGCCTAATTACTACGGAAAACCGATATACCACGATAGTGGTTACGAAACCAGTGGAAATTATGTGTATGGTTTATCTGTACATGAAATACAAAAAGTTTGTCAAGGGCTAAATTATCCACAAATGCTGGTGAAGGGCATCAACGATCATTATATAGAAGGTTGCGAATTTGAACCGGCTGATGAATCAAAATCTGAAATCTTTAAAGCTATTAAAACCAATATAAATCGCATGGACGAACGGTGTAAAATAGGTAAAGCTGCTCCGGCTTTATTGATGATAGGCTTGTTTAAAGAAACCATGGACGATAAAACAAGATTTACCTTTGAAAATCAAGGATGGACGGTTGTAAATTTGCCACGTAATCCTTATATTGAGTAATGAAGATTCCAATACTATTTATCATATTTAACCGTTTAGATACCGCAAAGAAGGTGTTTGAGGCAATTCGTAATTACCGGCCTTCGCACTTATTTGTTGCTGCCGATGGAGCTCGCTCCGAAAAGCAAGGCGAAGCAGCAGTTTGTGAAGAAGTGCGTTCGTGGGTGTTGCAACACATAGATTGGGACTGTGAAATAAAAACACTCTTTCAAGAAAAAAACTTGGGTTGTGGTGAAGCACCGGCTAAGGCAATTACTTGGTTCTTTGAACAGGTAGAAGAGGGGATTGTGTTGGAAGATGATTGCTTGCCACATCCGGATTTCTTTTTGTTTTGCGAAAAGCTTCTTCCTTATTATCGTACCAATAATGCGATTTCCATTATATCCGGCTGTAATTTCGATAAAGCAAATGAATATAGCACCGACGATAGTTATTTTTATTCCGTATTTCCCTATACTTGGGGTTGGGCAAGCTGGCGACGCAATTGGCAAAACTATGATTACAATTTAACTGAATGGAAATCGATAAAATCAAAAAAGTTTTTACGCCGGTTATTTTCCGAAAAAAAATACCAACAGCCCTGGGTAGAAACATTTAATTCCTTAAGTCATACCGGCAAGAAGGATATTTGGGATTTCCAGTTCTTTTTTCAATGCTTCAAACGTAAGCAATTGTCCATCGTGCCTAATGTTAATTTAATTAGCAATATTGGCTGTAACGAAAACGGTACGCATACTCTCAACGCCGATAACCCCAAAGCCAATATTCCCTTGCAATCGATGCCGTTTCCACTAAAACACCCACAGCGTTTTGAACGCAACTACGGCTACGACGAAGCCTTGCAAAAAATGAATTATGGAGAAGTGGAGCAGGTTTCTTTGTTTAAAATGGTGAAGCGATTTGTGAAGAGGATTATACACCACAGATAACACAGATTAGCACAGATTTTTTGTTGGAGATATACACCACAGATAACACAGATTAGCACAGATTTTTTGTTGGAGATATACACCACAGATAACACAGATTAGCACAGATTTTTTGTTGGAGATATAAACCACAGATAACACGGATTAGCACAGATTTTTTGTTGGAGATATAAACCACAGATAACACAGATTAGCACAGATTTTTTGTTGGAGATATAAACCACAGATAACACGGATTAGCACAGATTTTTTGTTGGAGATATAAACCACAGATAACACGGATTAACACAGATTTAATATGAATATTTTCTGCTTTAGTAAAAAGATAATTTCTTAATCTGTGCTAATCTGCGTTATCTGTGGTGCACAATTTTTTATCTGTGTAAATCTGTGTTATCTGTGGTGAATTCTTATAATACCCGTCTCTTAATACCTTGTTTTAAATCACACACATTAAAATTGATTAATAGTCCTAATCTTAGTTTTGATAATTTCATATAAGTTAATAACTGTGCCTCGTGAATAGGAGCTATCGAATCAACGGATTTGAGTTCTACTATAATTTTATTTTCAACCAGTAAGTCAATTCTATAGCCTGCATCAAGTTTGTGATTTTGATAAATTAAAGGAAGTTCTTTTTGTCTTTGTACATGAAATCCTTTCTGAATCAATTCAAATAATAAGCATGATTCATAAGTGCTTTCTAATAATCCAGGTCCGAGTTCAGCGTGCACTTTATATGCACACCCTATAATTTCATACGAAATACTATTTAGTTCAGTCATAGTTGTCAATTTATTTATTTACAACCACAAAGTTAATATATTTCATCATTATAAATACTATATAATATATAATATGCTAATAATTATCTGTGCCAATCTGTGTTATCTGTGGTAAACAAATATTTTATCTGTGAAAATCCGTGTTATCTGTGGTAAAATTTACTTATTTTTGAAAAAAAAACATCCATGCGTAAACTCCTACAAAAAGTTCTCATCAAAATATTCCCGGAGCTCTACAAGCTTAAAAGTCCCGAATATGACTTTACAGCCCTTCGTTCATGGAAAGAAAATGTTACACTAGGTAAACAAGTAAGCATTAAGCCCATTTGCCAAATTTACAATACTAACATTGGTGATTATTCCTACAGCAGCAACAATTCCTTTGTAAACGATGTGAGTATAGGTAAATTTTGCTCCATCGGCCATAATTTCTTTTGTGGGTGGGGCATTCATCCTACCAATGGAATAAGTACAGCGCCTATGTTTTATTCGGCCAATAAACCAAATGGAATTACGCTATCGTCAAGTGATAAAGTACAAGAATACAAAAGAATAACAATAGGTAATGATGCATTTCTTGGTGCATATGTTACTATTTTAGATAGTGCAGTAATTGGTGCGCTATAGTTAGTACAGATATTCCAGCTTATGCTATAGCTTTAGGCTCACCAATAAAAGTTGTTCGTTACCGATTTACGGAGTCTCAAATTGAGGCTTTGCAACGAATACAGTGGTGGAACTTTTTGGAAGATAATATATTAAGAGATTGAGTAGTTGTTTCTTGATGTAGATACTTTTATAGACAAACATAATAAATAATCAAAAATGGGCTCAGAAGGTAGAATTAAAATATTAGATGGCTTTCGAAGTTTATCGATATTGGCAGTAGTATTACTTCATTATTATTCAATTTGGTTTCCCCCAAAAGTTTCAAAGTCTTTATATTCTTATGGTAGTAAATTTGATTACTTTTCTTATGGCGGTTATGGTGTCCAATTCTTTTTTATAATATCTGGATTTGTAATTGCATATACTCTCACAAGGACAGATAGTGTTTTTTATTTTTGGATAAAGAGATTAATTAGGCTTCTACCATCAATCGTATTATGTTCTGCAATAATTTTGTTTGTTTTTGTCCTATTTGATTCTGATCTAATTTTTCCTAAGAGTCATAAGCTGATAAACTTCCTCTATAGTATAACACTTATTTCTCCTGAAATTCTTAATAAATTATTTTCATTAAGAATACAAGGTGATTACATTAGTATGAATTTTTGGAGTCTTTGGCCTGAAGTTCAATTCTATTTTTTAGCAGGTTTAATTTACTATTTTAATAAAAGTAAGTTTGTAATTAATTTCTTTGTATTCGTTTTTGCTGTTACGTTGGTTCATAACTTTATTAATAATGAAATTTCATCCCCGTATTTATTTAAATTTAGTGAATCTTTCATATATATATACCACAGATTTACTTTTATTTTAAGTTTCCTAGATTTTGGGGCTTATTTTTTATTAGGTGTTTTATTTTATGGATTATACATAAACCCGGAATCAAAACTCTTGATTTTTTCTATTGTTTTAAGTGTTCTTCTGATTTTTTATTTGGAAAATGGTTTTGTATTTAATACATTCTTGCCAACACATACCATATTAATTATGGTAGCTTTATTCTTTATAATGATATACAGGTCACATTATCTTTCATTTCTTTCGTACAGTCCTTTTTCAATAATAGGAATTTCTTCTTATACATTATATCTAATTCATCATGAAATTGGAGTTTTGTTAATTTATAAATTTAGTTCTTTGTTTGGGACTCTTGATTTTATTTTTCCAATATTTGTTACTATTTTAATGATTGGTTTTTCGTACTTTGTTTATATATTTATAGAAAAACCTGTTTCGAAATTTTTATATAATAAATTATTTTGAAATATTTATTGAAAAATGAAAAGTTTATTTCTAAATATATAAATTGAATAAATAAAAAGTTTAATTATAATAAAACTTATATGTCTTTAAAAAATAAGATTACAAAATGGCTAATTCCTCAAGGAGGAGGTTCCTTTGTTTAAAATGGTGAAGCGATTTGTGAAGAAGATTATAAACCATAGATAACACAGATTAACACAGATTTTTTGTTGGAGATATAAACCACAGATAAGACGGATTAACACAGATTTAATATGAATGTTCTCTGCTGTAGTAAGTGATATTTTTTTTATCTGTGCCAATCCGTGTTATCTGTGGTAAAATTTACTTATTTTTGAAAAAAAAAACATCCATGCGTAAACTCCTACAAAAAGTTCTCATCAAAATATTCCCAGAACTCTACAAGCTTAAAAGTCCCGAGTACGACTTTACGGCCCTTCGTTCATGGAAAGAAAATGTTACACTAGGTAAACAAGTAAGCATTAAGCCCATTTACCAAATTTACAATACTAACATTGGCGATTATTCCTACATCAGCAACAATTCCTTTGTAAACGATGTGAGCATAGGTAAATTTTGCTCCATCGGCCCTAATTTCTTTTGTGGGTGGGGTATTCACCCTACCAATGGCATAAGTACAGCGCCCATGTTTTATTCGGCTAGCAACAAACCCAATGGCATAAGCTTATCAAAAACAGACAAGGTTGCCGAAAGAAAACGGGTGCATATTGGTAACGATGTTTTTATTGGTGCTAATGTTACCGTGTTAGAAGGTGTAAGCATTGGTGATGGGGCTGTTATTGGTGCCGGAGCTGTAGTTAGTAAAGATATACCCCCTTATGCTATTGCTGTAGGTTGTCCTATAGAAATAAAACGGTATCGCTTTACAGAAGACCAAATTAAGGCATTGTTGAAAATTCAATGGTGGAATTTTTCTGATGATGAGTTGCAGGAGGTTGAACGGTTTTTCTTTGATGTGGATGAGTTTATTGCTTTGAAAGTTGAACGATGAAAGTGCACCACAGATAAAAAGGTCGAAAAGTCGAA
>CAMDGD010000067.1 GCA_945897785.1 Paludibacter jiangxiensis | reverse complement strand
TGCGCTAACGCAGAAAAAGAACCAAGGCCTAAGATTACACTAAACAAGAGCGCTAGCACTCTTATAGGCATAGATGTGAATCCTTTTTTCATAAATAGTTGAGTTTTTAAATTAGTTTTGATTGACAATGAAAAAAAACATAATATATTTTCACATTTTTACGTTTTAGTTAACAAAGATATTCATAATAAATAGTAATATCAACACTCTGTATGTTAAATTTTTATATTTTTTTAACAATATAAGAGTCGCGTGCTGAAAACAAGCATTATTTCTATATTTTAACACTTCTTAGTTATAATACTATATACGTAAATAATGGCAATACCTCATTCATATCATTAGTTAGTGATTTTTTACTATAATAAAAACACCTAAGAGCATGACAAAATATAGTTTGTTATGATACTGAGAGTATAAACATACCATACAAACTTTTTTAAGTTTAACTAGTTCCTGCTAATATTTTTTACTCACGAACTTTTTACTAAAGTAAGAAGCGCGAGAAATCGAAGATTCAGTGTAGCTAATACTTAGTATATTTAAAACTAACGAAAAAAATAGTTTACTATTGTATGAGATTAAAAAAACTTCGATATTTTCGATAAGACTAAGCTGAAGTCATCGGCTCACTCACCGTCTCCTCTAGGTATTTGCGTACAAATTTTAAATCCTTATATTCAAACGTTAAACCTCATTTCACATATCGGTTACTAGCTAATAGTAAACAGATGTAAAAAAAAAATCCTCCACGACTTTTCCATTTGGTCCATTATACTATTTCCTGTACTCCTATCAAGAGCATATATAAAAAAAACTACAAGTTAATTACCTGTAGTTTTTTTTATCACCTATTTAATAGACAGTAGCAGAATAAAACCCCTTACATGTAGTATTACATTTATTCTGGAAATTCTTCGAAAGGTTTATGCAGCCATTTTTGCAAGTCAATGTTCACAAACATGGTTAAGCATATAAACGCAACCAAGTTTGACAACCTTTACCCATATAAGGCAAATGCAATACCTATTATAAAACAAGTATCGTTTTAAATTACGCTATAATAATGAAGTTTATTTTTACTATTGTCCCTTTAGCTCATTATACCATTTTTGCATAATAAAAAACGCTTTTTTCTTTTCTCCTTTTTCGGAAACAAGACCTTTGCGGTTAAATCCATCTTGAATTTCAGAAAGAGTACGGCGTGGTGAGCGAAAATCTTTTAAAAGCCAAGGAGTAGTACCTGCTAAACCTGGAATGCGCTTAAGCATGGCAACTGATCGAATAAATAATTCCTCCTGATACTCTTCGGTAAAAAATTGATCTCTTGCCCCATAGTTTCCATACAAAGCCCCACCTCCGAACTCGCTTATAAATACAGGTTTCTTTATATCGAATTCCCAATTTACACTGTCGCATTTTGCCCATGTACCGTTATACCAACCAACATATTGATTAAAACTAACCAAATCAATTACCTGACTCAATTCGTCATTCACAGTCATAACACCCGGTCTTTTTTCTTCCTTTTCCATTGCAGCTGCAATTAAACGGGTATTATCCATTTCTCTGGCCGTTTTAGCAAGGTTTGTAAGAAAGGTTAAACGAGCATCGCTATGAGGAGTTTCATTTGCAATTGACCAAATAACAACATTTGCTCTATTCTTATCCCGGGTAATCATATCCTTTAATTGAGCTTCGGCATTTGCATAGGTTTCCGGGTTTTCCCATTGAATAGTCCAATAAACAGGAATTTCACTCCAAACCATCAGCCCCATTCGCTCGGCAAGCCGAATCATATTTTCATTGTGTGGATAATGCGCAAGACGTACAAAATTACATCCCATTTCTTTTGCCAAACTAAGTAATATTGTAGCATCAGCCTCGTTGGTTGCACGCGAACTATTACCTACAGTTTCTTCGTGAATACAAACTCCACGACAATATATCTTTTTTCCATTAAGTAAAATATCAGTGCCTTGTGTTGAAATTGTTCTAAATCCAATTTTATCGGAAAGAGAATTATTATTATGTACTAAATTAATGGTGTAAAGTTTTGGATTCTCCGGTGTCCAACGAGTTGTGTTTTTTTTAATCGGAACACTAATCTGAACATATCCATCAGCATTTGTATTGAAAGTTTTTGTGATTTTCAATTCCGGAATATCAAGCTTAACCGTTTCAGATTTTGTTGATCCGTCCAATTGAATCCAGCCTGATATTTCATTAGGATTATTTTTATTTAACTGAATAAAATAGTCTCTGATAAAAGTTTTTGGGGTTTCAACAAGACGCACATCTCGGGTAATTCCACCAAAATTCCACCAATCGGCATTTACAGTTGGCACAGCCTCGGGTTTGCGTTTATTATCAACCTTCACCACCAGCGAATTTTTGCCTGACTTTAGTTTATCAGTCACCTCAAAATTAAATGGAGTAAAACCGCCTACATGAGTACCTAATTTTTCTCCGTTAAGATAAACAATTGCCTCATAATTTACGGCCCCGAAATACAGAAACACTCTATTATCAGCTTTGGGAGTATATTCAAAATGTTTTCGGTACCACACAGTACCTTCGTAGTAAAACAATTGCGGACGCTGTGTATTCCAGTCGCCTGGCACATAAAGTGTTTTATCAGCAGCAAAGTTATATTCTAGAAGAAATGAACGATCTGTTGAATAATCGATATCTTTAAAATATCCATTTTTTTTGGGTTGTGAACGATAATCATAATATCCAACCTCGAAAGGATCTACAATGGTTTTCCACGATCCATTCAAAGAAAATGATTCTCTATTCATTACATTTACCAGTTGAGGATAATTATCCGCTGAAAATAAATGCAAAGCCGAGAAAAATAAGAAACTAAGCATAATTGTTTTTTTCATCATTCTATAATTTAATTGTTTTTCCTTTATTTAATTTGTCGTCAACAAGCATGTTATTATTCAATTCCTTTGCTATTTCCAAACAGAAATCTACATCAAGTTTTGATTCATTCATAATTAGTATGCTTTCTCCGTCAGCAGATTTAATATAAATCTTATTAGAAAGTTTTTCGGGCACCTGACCGGTTAAAGCATTAACAAAAACCAGCGCTGTAAGTAATGCCCCCAACGAGGATGCATGCGAACCGTCGCTTGCATAGAGTTCTACTGCAGGGCGATACTTTTTAGCCAATGCCCAAGCCTCACCAACCTGAACAATTTCTGCATTATTTCCCGATGCCGCTTTTTTATAATTTTCCGTCAGCACCTGTTGCCATTGAGGCACTTTTTCTCGCGCCCAAGTACCAAAGAAATATGGTTTAGCACCGCTCTCTTTTATTAAATCAGAAAACAATTTCGAATAATAAAAGAAGCTATCAGGTTCCTCTATAGGCCTCATACTCTGGTCATGTAATACTACAATATCAAAGTTACCGTTTTTTAGTATATCTACAGTTTTAAGTTTTCGCTCTCCTCTCCAATGGTCACTCAAACTAGCACCACCGGCGGTACTTTTTTTGGCAATAATTTTTGTATCCGTTTGGTTTGAAATTTCTGACACAAGGTATGGCACATTATGATAAAAAGTATAGCTGTTTCCAATAAAAAGAACTCTTAGTGTGTCCTTCGTATTTTGAGCCGAAAGCTGTGTTAGAGAGACTATAACTAAAAGCAATACTACAACATTTCTCATGTCTTTTTATATTTCAACCAATTTGCAAGGATTTTAACAGTATAAATATACCGTACAAACTGGTTTTTTGGTTGAACTAAATTTCATTCGTCACGAAATCCTGTGACTAAATAACTACTATACTACAGGTTTAACACACTCTGCCTCCCGTTGGCCTTCCGCCGCGGCGGATCACATCCCAAACCTTCGGGATCGTATACGAAATTTTTTTATTACCGACTTCGTCGGGTTAATTGTGATACCCATTCTACATACTCATAATTTTCATTGTTCTTGAAAATTATATTTTTGTCATGTACTTAGGCACAAAAAAATAATCTCATTACAATTTTTCTTCTATCTTTTTAATTATATCTGCATATTCAGCATCAGTTAAAGTAACTTTTTGCGGATTCATTTCAAAAACGCCTCCAAACCCATATCCGTCTTTGTATTTCGGAACCACATGAAAATGCAAGTGAGAAATAGTATCGGCATAAGCGCCATAGTTAATTTTATCGGGGTTAAATGCTTCTTGAATAGCTTTTCCTACAACTGCCACATCACGCATAAAGGCATTTCGCTGTTCTTCATTTAGTTCCTGAAAATCTACCCCATGGTCTTTATAAACAACATTACAACGCCCATGGTACGATTGCTCTTTAAATAGGAAAAGTTGCGACACTTCTAAATCGCAAATCTTGATCATGAGTTGGTGTAATAACTCACTGTTCTGACAATACAAACATTCTGATGCGGGTGTTTTCATTGATTTAGATTTTATTAGTTTTTTAAAAATTATTGATATCTATTATAAAATTTTCGTTGTTTTTATATCATTCCAGCAAGCAGCACTTCGGTTGCTGTAGCGCCAAGCTATTCCTGATAGTATATACCCCTATATGTGTAAGATTTCATCTATAAATTATCATTTAATACAAAACACCCAAGACACTAAAGTCTTCGTAAAAGATACTTAGGGGCTATTTTTTGCTTATTGTTATCGTGCTAGTAGAAACTCCTAAATGAATGCCTAATTTCTCTGCGTTAAGATAAACAATTGTTTAATAATTTACGACTTCAAAACACAGAAATATCCTACAAATTCCTTTGGGTGTATATTTACTATATGTTCGACACTACACAGTTCCTTTGTAGTAGTATAATTGTGAACGCTGTGTATTAAAGTTCCCGAGCAAAAAAGTGTTTTGTCGGTTTAGAACTTATAATCTTGAAGAAATGAACGATTTGCGAAATAACTATATCCTTTAAAAAAGCACTTTCTATATGTTGAAAACGACAACCCTAACATTCAACCTAAAAAAGTTATACAATAGCATTCTACCAACCATTCAAAGAAAATGATTCTCTATCCATTACATATAATATCCGGAGAAAAAAACTTTCCCCGGATATCAAATGCAATATACAAAAAAGAAATTAAAACAATAATTATTTGATAGTTACGTTCAACGCAATTATTTAATTAGTTGTTTAATTGTTTCTTTTCCGTTTTCTGTTTGAACATTTACAACATAAACACCTTTAGCTCCATAAAAATACTCTGTTCCGCTAATTTGTTTGTTAAGTAATGTTTTTCCGGTAACATCGAAAATTTTCACATCAGCATTTTCTGCTTCAATAATAAATCCATTAGCTACATCAGTAATCTTAGCAAGATTCGCTTTAGTAAGATTATCTGCAAGTAAAGGAGAAACAACTACTCCAAAATTATCATAAAGGGCTTTTGCATTATTACTTGCTCTTGAAATTCCGCAATTAGCATAAAATCCGAAAGAAGTCATATCAGTAGAAGTATAAGTAGAATTCACTACCGAACCAATAGCAGTGTAAGGAGTTACTGATACATCCATAGGATCTACACCAATAGTGGTACTTGCATCATCTCTAAGGCTTAAACTCCAAGTATTGGTTGCCGATTCATAAACAACTTTAACGCTTGCCCAAAAAGAACCAGAAATTACATTGATATCAGACGCAATTAAAGTTGTAAGATTGCTTGTAGCTCCAAGTCCTCCGGCAAAGCTAACAAGACTATAAATTCCTTTATTTAAAGAATCGCGAGTAAAGGATACCGCATATCCATTAGCAGCTGCTGATAATAAATCAGCATTGCTAGAAACAAGCACCATCAATTGTGCATAGTTATTATCCCCTTTTTCCAACACGCCGTTTACATGTGGCATACCTGCAGGCGATGTTTTACTGTGTCTCGAATTAAAAGTCCAAGTTACAGTTCCATTTTCATTCAGCTTTTTCATATACGGAGATGAAAAATTATCCAACGAACCTGTCATGTATGCGCGCTTATTTGTTCCTGTAACCTCACCGTCAACTGCATTGTTGTTGTAAATCTGAAAATGAGTTGGGGTAGTACTACTGTTCAACTGAACCTTTGACAAAGCATCGTCAACTTTGGTAATCGTGTAATTCACATCAAGTGGAGAAACATTGAATTGATCCAAGAAAACTTGTGTTTGAGACTGAGCACCCAATGATATTAAAAACAAAGAAGAAACTAATAAAGCACTTTTTAGAACTTTAAACGATTGTAAGTG
>CAMDGD010000066.1 GCA_945897785.1 Paludibacter jiangxiensis | reverse complement strand
AATTATAGGTTAAATGAGTCTTGAAAATCATATCTGTATAGAGGGTAGTGTTTCTATAAAGATACTGATTTTCAATGACTTATGAAAATAAGAGCTAAACTATTTTGCTGATTATCAGCATTTTAAACAAAAGAATAACGAACTATTGAATAATAATACATTTAAACTATACGGCATCTTTATAGTCTATATATTTGTATTTATAAAGATTTAAATTTCTATCTAAAAGAATATCATGAAAAAACTATTATTTTTCTTCTTCCTCACACTAATTTCTTCTGCAAGTATTGCCAAACAAATGGCTGTAAAAGGGACTGTTTTTGACAAAAAAAACAACCAAGCTATGCCTTTTGTGGGTATAATGCTTTTACAAAACGACTCTTTAATTAAAGGCGCTATGGCGGATGATAAAGGACATTTTTTGTTGGATAACTTGGAGAATGGCAATTACGAACTAAAAATCTCTTTTATTGGCTACCAACCGTTTCAAAAAAAATTCACGCTAAGCGAAAAAAAACCAAATGTTCACCTAGACCCCATTTACTTAAGTGAAGATGCCACCGTTTTGCAGGATTTTGAATTGCTTACCCAAGGCTCTCAAATGAAGTTTGAGGTAGATAAAAAAGTGTTTTCGGTAGATCAAAGCATTGCTAATGCGGGAGGAAGTGTTAGCGAGGTGCTCGAAAATGTTCCCTCGGTTGAAGTGGATGCCGAAGGTAATATATCGCTAAGAAACAGCACAAATGTTGAGGTTTGGATTAACGGCAAACCTTCCGGTTTAACCGAAGAAAATAGAGCGCAGATTCTAGAACAAATGCCTGCCGGAAGTGTAGAGTCTATCGAATTAATTACCAACCCATCGGCAAAATACAGTCCGGAAGGCACCGCCGGAATCATCAATCTAGTACTAAAAAAAGACAGAAAAGCGGGTTACTACGGAAATGCTACTACAGGAGTTATTGTGCCCTCTAGAAGTAAAATAGGACAACTTGCCGGTATCAATCTTAACTTCAACAAAGGCAAGGTCGATGCTTATTTTAACCTTGGTTTTCGCAATTGGTGGCATATACACGAAGGCGTAACAAACCGCTACTACCTCTCGGCAATGGATACTACCGAAACGCTACACCAAGACAAGTATTATATTCACAATATTCGTGGGGTTAATGGGCGCTTTGGACTAAACTATCAAATTAACGACAAACACTCCATTGGTATTTCCGGGTTTGGACAAAAAGGAAGAGGACTTTTTGATGAATGGATGGGGTATGAAATAAAAGATTCGGCAAATACTGTTACAGCTAATTATGATAGAAAAGTATATGAAAACGGAGACAGAACTTCGGGCAATACAACCTTAGATTATGGCTGGAAAATCGATAAAAAAGGCTCTGAACTTCGCTCAAGTCTTTCGTATGCCTTTTTTATGCACCAGCGAGAAGCCAATTATTTACAAACTGTAAATGCCGGCGTGGCAACAACCTTAGATCAAATTCAACAGTTAAACGGATTTAATAATAGCCTACATTTTAAAACCGATTGGATTAAAAAATTCAACGAAAACAATAAGTTAGAGAGTGGTGTAGACATCAAAACACAGTTTAGAAACAGCTATACTGATGCTGCCAATAAAATTGGCAATAATTATATTGATGTACCAAGCATATACAACAGCTACGATTATGGTGAAGATATTTATGCTCTTTATGGTACCTACGGCTCGAAAATTAAAAAAGTTCGTTTTCAAGGAGGTTTACGGGCAGAAAAGACTACCGTTACTACCAATTCAACAGATGCCTCTTCGACTACAAACAATGTTCGCGAAAATTTTCAGTTGTTTCCTTCTGCTTTTATTGCGTATAACATAACTAAAAAAGACGAGTTACAACTGAATTACACGCGCCGCATCGACCGGCCAAAAGGAAGACGATTAAATCCGTTTCGTGATTATTCTGATTCTACCAATATCCAATACGGTAACCCACTATTAAAACCTGAATTTACCTCGGCTTTTGAACTAAATTATTTAAAAACCTACGGCAAAAACAATCAGCAAATGATTTCTTCATCTGCCTATTATCGTTTTACGGAAAATGTTATTCAACAAATTCGTTTTCTAAATTCCGGTGTAATAAATACTACTTACATGAATGTTACGGAAGCTCAATCTTCAGGATTTGAGTTTATTTCCAAAAACAGTATTGCCCGCTTTTTAAACCTAACATCTACCGTAAATATTTATTATTATTACCTTAATCCATCGTTCTATGAACTCTTACCAAGCCAAACTATACAGATTGATGGCAACGAGAGTTTCTCGTGGAATGCCCGAATGATTGCAAACATGCTTTTCTCTAAAACCTTCTCGGGTCAGATTACCGGAAAATATGCTTCGGCAAAAGCTGTAGCACAGGGCGAAACAGAAGCTAATTATACGGTGGATTTAGGCATACGAAAATCTTTCTTCGACAGGAAAGTGAATTTGGCCTTATCGGTAAGAGATGTTTTAAACACGAGGGTACGGATTACCAAAACAAGTGCCGACGATTTTTGGCAATACGATGAATTTGCCACAATTGGACCAACGGTTACTTTAAACCTTACGTATAATTTTGGCGCTAACGGCAATAAGAAAAACGGCAAGAAGACAGAAGACACTAATGGTAACAACGAGCCTGAAATGGAAGATTTTTAAGTTACTTAACGCGTAATACTTGCCCAATAGCCAACCGAGTTGAATTCAGGTTGTTTAGTTTTTTTATCTCGCCAACAGTACAACTATAGTTACGGGCTATTGCATAAAGTGTTTCTCCCTGCTTAACGGTATGGAATATAGAAAGGCTGTTTTTTTCTCGCTCCTCTTCTACCACTACAATTTCCGATGCAGATAAGGCAACAATAAGCTTTTGCCCAATTTCTAAACGCGTACTTCGTAGGTTATTCCATTGCATTAATTGGTCAACGGTATATCCGTAAGCTTTAGCTATAGCATATAATGATTGTCCTTTCTCTACCCGTATAGTCTGCCGGGTAGGCTCAAGCACTTTTTGTTGTTCGTAGGCAGGAGTCGATGGAAAAGCCTCTGTTGTTGGCGCTACGCTTTGTTGCTCAGTGGGGCCTGTATCTGCTATTACCCTGTAAACACTAACAAATCGGGTTGCATAATAGGGAGAACTGCTTTTATCGAGTGATACTCCCGTACTTACGGCAGCATGAATAAAGCTAAAAGTATCGTCAGGAAACAATGAAACAACAATGCCTACATGTCCTATGCGAGTCGATTTTGCATTTCGGCCTTTATAAAAGACCAAATCGCCCGGCCGAAGCTCATTTAGCTGAACTTCGACGCCATTTTTTACTTGATCTGCCGAACTACGTTCCAACGATTTACCTACAAATGCATATACAAAACTGGTAAAACCAGAGCAATCGAAAGCATGCGGACCTCTACCTCCGGAGCGATAGGGCTTATGCAAATGCTTAAATGCATATACCAATAAGGAATCAACTGTTGCATTGGAACTATAGCGATAATGTTGAGACGAAATTATGGAAGCATCCTTTGAGAAATCATCCAAAGAAAAAGCTTCATCCTGCGAATGAAGAGGAAAGAAAACAGAAGTCAGTAGTATAAAAGTTACAATGCCGTAATTGATACGCTTCATTCGAAGAAAAAAATCAGGTTAGTACAAATCGGCTGTAATTGAAAATGTTTCAGTATTGCTTGCCGGAGTGAGTTCTTTTTCTCCTTTGCGATAATAATAAATCAACCCATAATTTTGGCATTGTTTTAACCGTTCGTATGGAGGCAAATGCTGAAACTTTGCCTCAACCTCGTTCCAAATATCCTGAATAATAACATCCCCTTCGTTGCGCATATTAGCTACAATATCCAAATATCGCGCTGTATTCTGCTGATACACTTTCTGGTTTGTTTTGTATTCTCTAAAAATATCGTAATGCACCTTTACCTTGGCAATGGTTGGATTATACATGGGCGAACCCCCATTTCGAAGCCGTTCGGATTCCCCCTCAATTAAATTTTTTCCCCAATGCAACAAGGTGCCTTCGGTAGTTAAATCGGGAACCGAATAATTATCGGGTTCTAAGCCGTAATACGTTTTATGTTCGCTTTTTATTTCATTTCTGGTAACGGATAAATTTAATACCTGAATAAAATGAGAAATATACAAACGGGCATTTTTTAACACATGTTGGTAGTTTTTATTAGCCGAAACCTGTGCATCCAGCGCCTGTTGGTAAAGAACCAGTGTCTTTTCAAAATTATTCAAAAAAACCTTGGCGTCATTCATCAGTTTAAACGAAACCGTTAATTCATTAATATTTGCGTGCCTTCCATGCTCGGCTACCGCTTTTCTAAGAGTTCTAAGTCTTGCTTGATCGGTATTTGGTAATCGTCTGTATGGCATAGCTTATAAATTGATGATTTAAATTTCTCTACACATTAATTGATTGGCTACTTTACGCAAGGATGACTTACGCTCATTGGGCACGCTAAGGGCATCTAAGGCGGTCATTGCTGCGTCATAATACCCGTTCATTTTATCCTCGCACAAGGCCTTAACTTGAGCCTGATTGTAAATTTCTCGTACTGCTTGTATTTTGCTAGTTGCGTCAAACTCCCTTTTCAGTATCCATTGTTCTAAGGCAACTCTAGTTAATGGATTTTGGTAGGCACTGAGTAATAAAAAAGTCTTTTTATTGCTTACGATATCACCGCCTATTTGTTTACCAAAAGTAGCGCTATCACCATACACATCCAATAAATCATCCTTTAACTGAAATGCCAAGCCAATATTGAGTCCGAAAGTATACAACAACTGCGCATCTTTTTTTTCTGCTCCGACAATCAAGGCACCAATCTGCACACTTGCGGCCAATAAAACAGCTGTTTTAAGCCGAATCATTTCAAGGTACTCGTCTAGGGTAACATCCTTACGGGTTTCAAAATCCATATCGTATTGCTGCCCCTCGCACACCTCAAGGGCTGTTTGAGAGAAAATAGCCAAACAATCCGACAACTTATCAGCCGGCACAGCACTTATGTATTGATACGCCTTAATAAGCATAGCATCACCGGAAAGGATTGCCGTATTTTCGTTCCACTTTTTGTGCACCGTAGGTTTATTTCGCCTAAGCGGAGCCTCATCCATAATATCATCATGAAGCAAGGTGAAATTATGAAAAATTTCTATTCCAAGCGCCGCCGGTAATGCATCATGAATTTTTTCGGTAAATAAATTGGCAGACAATAAGAGCAAAGATGGTCGAATTCTTTTCCCCCCTAAGCCCAACACATAGGCTACAGGCTCATACAAACCGGCTGGTTTAGCATCCCATTTTTCCTTATTCAAGGCTTGTTCGACAAGATTTTGTATTGCTTCTATTGTGTACATAAAGGCGCATATTTCCGCTATGCTAAAGTACAAAAAAAAACATTTCTTGCGAAAAAACTTATCAACAGTATTTTTTTTAGGGTATTCGCAGCAATAACTCTTTAAAAAACATTTCTTTTTTGAAAAGTTTTTTACTTAAATTTTGAGGTGTAGTTTTCTTTTTTTACAAAAAACTCATTTTTTAGTAAAAAATGCCCTACAAGTCATTCGCCTGTTTCTCGCAAAGAGATACAATACCAATAATCCGTTTAAGGCATAGAGTTTCCCACACTGCCGCAATTTTCATCGGGTGAGAATTAGAATGACCATGGGAAAATTTGTGGGAGAGCGGGGGAGATATATATTGCCAGGCAGAAGCCGGCTTTTAGCTCAGACGAAGCGAGACGCTTCGGCTAGCTGGGCTTCCTGCGTTCCGCCAATAAGCCCGAATAAAAGTCATGCCTCCTCAACAACGACTATCGTATAGCCAGTAAACAGGTAACCGCTATACTCCTCACCCACAGCGTAGAATATGGGCTTTTGATAGTATGTACCGCTTTCTCGATGCTTCTTCGGAAGGTTCACTTTCGTTCATCTCTTTTATCCTTACATGACTAACTCACTTGTTAGCCTTTTCTGTTTTCGCTTCGCACACAGAAATTGCTCTCTATGAACTAAAACAGTTGTTTGAAGCCAGCCCCTGTAGGCAGACTTCGGTGGGTCGGTTCCACCATCTTATTGGCAGTTACGAAATGATTAATCATTTCTCACAGCACACCCATGCATAGCGGGGTAGTTTTTATCGTTTTGGCATAAAAGGACAAGAAAATCAGCAAACCGGAAATTTACATACAGCTACTTTTCAAATGGACCTGGAGGCTTTTAAAACATCCGTGCCTGTAATGGCTT
>CAMDGD010000065.1 GCA_945897785.1 Paludibacter jiangxiensis | reverse complement strand
GATAAAATAACACTTTTAGTAAAAAGATTAATCTTCAATTAATATACAAGCTATTCCTTCTCTCTTTAAAAGGGATAATGACTTTGAGCAAATATTAGGCGTGCAAATTAATGATACCTTTATAGAAGGCTTCACGTGTTGTAGCCGCTTGGCTATTTCTAGTATCTTTTTTGCATCTTTTTGTATAATACGGCTCTTTATAAGCTTTACAATAGCTATGTGATTATCTTCTATCTTTTGCAGTTCTATACGCAAAGATAATCCGTATGTTTGTGGGTTTGTATCCATAATTTTTACAAAGATACTAGACAACAATCTTGATTTTTGTTTCAAAAAAACGAATCAAATGATATTCCTGTGGAGTTAATAAAAAGCATAAATCTATGCTAATCTAAACAAAAAAAAGCTCTTATCCTGTGTTTGCCCCCCGCTACCGCACGATTTTACCTAGATTCGCGCGGTAGCGATGTCCCGATGGCTATAGGTACGAGACGCTTTGCCAAAATGCCCAATCTTAACTTATTTTACCTCAGTACGCAAAGGCTACAAGCTTTATACTAATTTATTTTTTCAAAAAACGAACTTGTTCATTAACCGCATTTCCTTGAAGCTGTACTATATAAACCCCAGCAGGAAGACGTTTTACATCAACACCAAATTCCGAATTTTCTTTCAACAACATTTTCTCTTGATGTTGAATTCTACCAAGCATATCACAAATAATTAGAGATGTGAATTTCTTGTTACTGTCAATAGATACAATAAGTTCATCTACAACGGGGTTAGGATATACTTTTACACCTCTATTATCTAATGCCAATTTATCAACAATCGGTAAGTCAGTTGGTGTAGTAGCAGTGATTGGGCCTAATTTTGTTCCTAAATCTGCAATTGTATATGGTATAGCAGTACCTCCACCCGTTGCAATATATTCTTCACAACCTCTATCTGTAGTACCATCAGTTCTTGTTGCACCAGTGATATCAGTAGTTGCATATCCACTTAAACCACTATTAACTGCTCCACTACTAGAGATAATACGTAAATACCCATCTGTTGTAGATGAACTTAATAAACCACTACTTACAGAAGTATTTACATTTCCACTTGTGAAAGAAGAAACGAAACTTGTTCCACTTTGTTTAATATTATTTTTATAGACATTTGTCCCCGACGCAGGAGTTGTTTGTTCAATCGTCACATACGAACTTGATGACGAATAAAATACATTATTTACAATTGAAAGATTTACCGGTTCTTCGGTACATTCCGTTTTTACTTCGGTTCCAATTCTAATATGCTTATCATTATTAACGAATGTATTGTTATAAATAGAACAATTTTTCACCTGATAATATTCATTTAAATCCGGAGACGCAAACCCATTGCTAATGTTAATACCTCCGGTATTATCAGAACCATTATGACGTGTATTAGCAATATAGTTATTATAAATTTTATGACTTTCACCAATTACACGAATGCCACCTGTTTTGTAACTTGTATTTGCAAAAAAGAAATTGTTATACACTTGACAATTATTTCCATGACGCAAAGTCATTGCTCCGGCATAGTTATTAAAAGTATTATTATAATACTTATTACTACAAGATTTATTTGAGATAATCTCTATTTCGCCAACCCAATCATGAAATAGATTATCATAAACCTCACAATTAGCATCACTTAATGAAGAAGAACTACTACCTAAACGAATGGCATCTTGGTCGTTCTGACTATCATATGTACCATTCTCAGGGGTACGATAAGCAAACACATTATGGTGAATTTTATATCCTTTATCACTAGTATATTTTCTATTTGAGAATACACATGATCCTACATTCTTTTTATACAAAAATGCGCAATGGTCAACTTCATGATTAGTACCTGAAAGTTCTATATAACGTAAACCTGAACCACCATCATCAGCATTAGTAGAATTATAATTATCAAAAGTTACATTTGTTATTCTATTACTACTACCAGCTACATTAATTATTTCTCCGGCAACCGGAAGACTAGAAGATGTTCCGGAAAATTTAAACCCATTAACAACAATATAGTCTCCTGTTATCTTGATATATGAAGCTCCATTCAGAATAACTCCTCCAATAGTTTGAGCCTTTATGGTAATTGGATTTGTAGAAGTACCACTTTTTCCAATAGTAATGGTACCAGAATAAGTACCATTTGTTAAAGTGATAGTATTTCCTGCTGATGCTGAAGAAATAGCAGAATTTAAGGCAGATATTGAGCTTACTGTTGCATCTGCTGCATTTATTATCCCAATATGTAACACCAGCCCAAAAAGAAGAAGATTGCTTTTTAAAAAGTAATTTTTCATATTTTGTTTAGTTTTATTTTTAAGGGTAAAACTCTATTTTAAAAAGACTTAAGTCTATACTATACAGCTACTTCAAAGGTAGAAATTATCGTAAAAAATTAAGCATAATTCATTATTTTAACTTTTCAATAGCAAACCACAATAAACAGGTATATTTTTACATCATATAAACGTACTAAATATTCGATTACCAGATACTTGATTAAAAGTATAGTGGATTCTTAATAAATAAAAGAAGATAAAAGAAGATAAAAAATGCCACCGCTATCCGTAGGCTCATACCGCAATACACAAATACCGCAATGCTAGGCGTAGGGCTCCTACCTACACCCTTAGTACACAAAATTTCAACATATAAGCCAAACCTTCTTATATAACCACTGTTTTATTATATGCCTTTTGCTAGCCTGAGGGCGCCGGTATTTGACTTGAATATCTATTGCTATCAAGTACAATGCTCAGCTACCTACGCTAATCAGGATGGGCTGTAAATCGTCAAAAAAAAGTGGACTGGAAAGGATGTAAAATTAAGAGACCTTTTGTAAGGTTAAGCCATAAAAAAGCTTGTTTTCTTTTACAACTTAGAAAGAGAAAAAAGTATCCCTGCCACTGCAATTACCACCAATACGGTTCCGGCAATTTTATTGATTAACCACAAGCCGCGCACATTGAATTTGGAGCGGAAAAGGTTAACGCAAAAGGTAAGGGAAAACCACCACAGGGAAGCTCCAATAAACACGGCTATCAATCCGCTAACAGCAGTTACTAAGGTAGCCTCTTTGTTCATGAAGTCAAAACGCGCAAAGAGACCGATAAACAAAAAAATCATTAAAGGATTAGTGGTTGTTAGAGCAAAAGAAGTAAAAAAATCGCGCCAATAACTTTCTTTTTTCTCGATAGCTACAGCGATTTTATTCATTGGATTAGACTTGAATATCACCATACCGAAAACAATAATAATACAGGCCCCAACTAATTCAATATAACTTTGGTGTTGATGAATAAAGTTAATAATAAAACTCATACTAAAAGCCGCTAAAGAGGCATAGGCTAGATCGGACAAAGCGGCACCCAATCCGGTAACAAAACCATGGTATCGGCCTCTATTTAAAGTTCGTTGAATACAGAGAATTGCTATCGGCCCCACGGGAATGGAAGCAAAAACACCTATCATTAATCCTTTTAAAATAACATCCAACATAAAAATACTAGCATTTCTCTTTTAGATAGCAATTAATTTCTTCGTATTGACCGGGTAAAAACCAAGCAATCTCTTTATCTGCATTAAACCAGGTAAGTTGCCTTTTGGCATACCTTCGTGAGTTCTGTTTAATTAATTGCGCCACCGTTTCGAAAGAACGGTTTCCTTCAAAATAAGGAAACCACTCCTTATAACCAACTGTATTTAGGGCATTTAGGTCTTTAAACGCATACAAGCCCTTTACCTCCTCTTGCAATCCCATTTCGAGCATTTGGTCAACCCGAGTGTTTATCCTTTGGTAAAGGACTTCGCGTGGTAAATTTACGCCAATTTTAAGGATATTAAAAGGCCTTTGCTTCTTTCTCTCTGTTAAAATATCAGAATACGGCCTGCCCAACGCATAGCATACCTCTAAGGCATGCATTACCCGTTGC
This sequence comes from Paludibacter jiangxiensis, assembly GCA_945897785.1. Taxonomy (GTDB): domain Bacteria; phylum Bacteroidota; class Bacteroidia; order Bacteroidales; family Paludibacteraceae; genus JAFGVL01. The sequence goes on along the minus strand of CAMDGD010000065.1, from coordinate 2,612 downwards.
TTATTTTTTACATCTACCCGTTGATAATGCTTTGGGTCAAGTTCCTTTAAGGTTTCGCACAACCCTGATAAGCCCCTCTGCTCATATTCTAACAAAACCCTATTGCGTACTTCGGCAGCAATAGTAGGCACATCATCTAAACCCTTACAAACGGCATCAATATACATCATAGAACCACCTACCAATAGAATAACATTGTGCTGCTTAAATAGTTCATCCAACAAAGAAACTACATCGAGTTCGTACTGACCTGCACTGTATGGCTCGGTAATACTTTTGTTGGCTATAAAATAGTGTGGTACTTGTGCTAGCTGAGAGGTACTTGGTGGAGCTGTTCCAATACTTAACTCACGGTACATTTGGCGCGAATCGGCAGACACTATGGGGCAAGCAAAATGCCTTGCCAACTGTATGCTTACATCTGTTTTACCTACACCGGTAGGTCCTACCAATACTATAAGAGTGTTTTTTTTCACCTTGCAATAATACAAAAAACCCGATAAGAATCGGGTTTTTACTAATTGAATAGCCTATGTTAAAAATTTGGTTCTTCGGATACAGCAGGTTCATCACCCACATTCAAATCTGAATACCCCTCTTCGTCGAGCTCGTCCAATTCAAAGCCTTCATCGCCATAAAAAGCAGCGTCAACATTTACCGGAGCCGTTATTGGTGCTACTGCAAGCAGCTCTTCTTCTTCCATTAGCTGCATTGGGGCAAGACCTTTAGATAAAGTACATTGCGGAGCATCCAAATATTTACCGGGAATAATTTCTTTCAACTCAATAAAAAAAGCTCTATCCATAAGATAATCGAACACATACAACAACTTTTGGCCTTCGTCGGCAAGCAGTTCGCTTAAACCGGTTTCTGCCATAACCAAATTATCGTATTCTGAACTAGAATCCATTTCAAACAAAGTAACCTCTTGTTCTTTTTCCCAATCATCGGAACAAATAAAAAAAGAAGTCATTTGATCCTTACTGTAGTTTACAGCGTCGAGCAAGGCATTATGAAAATCAAAAAAGGTAGCTTCCGTATCTAAGGTTATTTCACGAATAAAATTATCTACCTCATCAGAGAGTATTACAAACCTGTATAGCATTTCTTTTACTTTAAAATTATCGGTAAAAATAATACATTTAGCTATATAAAAAAAGGAGGACAAGCATCCTCCTTCAATTTTTTTAAAGATATTTTTTATCCTTTCAATTTTGCTTCAATTTCCATAACGCTACATCTGAATGTTTTATCGGTAGTAATTAAGTCATTAACTTGCTTACAAGCATGTAAAACCGTAGCATGGTCTCGCTGGCCGATGGTTTGACCAATAGATGACAGCGAATTTTTGGTGTATTGTTTAGACAAATACATAGCAATTTGACGCGCTTGTACCACTTCTCTTTTTCTTGAAGAAGTTAAAATTGCATCAATCTCTAAATTAAAGTGATTACACACCAAATCGCGGATTTTTTCTACCGAAAGGCTTACCGGTTTAACAGCAACCAATTTGCTAACAACTTTTTCTGCCAAATGAATATCTATTGGCGCACTCGTAAGCATAGAATGAGCTAATAAAGAAACAATTACTCCCTCCAAATCGCGTACATTCTCGGTAACATTATTGGCAATATAATCGACCACTTCTTGCGATATTTCTAAGCCATCTCTATAAATTTTATTTAAAAGGATGTTTTTTCGAAGTTCTAAATCGGGTCTTTCTAACTCGGCAGTTAACCCCCATTTAAAACGGGTTAATAAGCGTTGTTCCATCCCTTGAATTAAAGCCGGTGAGCGATCGCAAGTTAAAATAATTTGCTTACGGGATTGATGCAAATGGTTAAATATGTGGAAGAATGTATTTTGTGTACCCACTTTCCCAAAAAACTCATGAATATCATCGATAATCAAAACATCAATCGTTTGATAAAAATTCAAGAAATCGTTTACTGAATTTCTTCGAACAGCATCGGTATATTGAATTTGAAAAAGATTGGCCGAAACATACAACACCCTTTTGGCAGGAAATTTTTGTTTTACTGCCACACCAATAGCATGTACCAGGTGTGTTTTACCTACACCCGACTGTCCGTGTAAGAACAAGGGGTTAAAGGCATTATCACCCGGATTAGCGGCAATACTCTCGCCCGCAATACGCGCTAATTTATTGGCTTTTCCTTCAATAAAAGAATCCAATGTATAGTTATAATTGAGCTGAGGATCAATTTCTTTTAAGGTGCTTTTCTCGAAAGGATTTTGAATACCCTTACTTGTTACAGAAGAATAATTTTTATCATACGCAGTTTTACTAGTACTTGGAATATCGGTTGCCGTTTGGGTAACCTTATCCATAATAATACGGTATTTTAATTGGGTTCCTTCGCCTACAACTCTATATAAAGTTTTACGAAGAAGGTCAATAAACTTTTCTTCTATATATTCATAGAAAAACTGACTGGGTACTTGCACAACAAATTCGTTGTTCTGATAAGCAAGTGGAACAATAGGAGAAAACCATGTTTCGTATGCCACATCGTTTACATTGTCCTTAATTACTTTCAAGCATTGCTTCCACAATCCAACATGATCCATCTTAATTGAAAATTAAAAAA
>CAMDGD010000064.1 GCA_945897785.1 Paludibacter jiangxiensis | reverse complement strand
TTATCATAGTAATGATTCATTTTATAGCTCAAAGATAATTTGTTTATTTTAAATAAACAAAACTATTCATTGCAAATAAACAAAATTCCAAGTATCATACCACACTTTTATTCGTGGGGGTTATAAATACAGGATTCAATTGTGCAAATTTTAGATTTCTTATTGTGCATTTTTTAGATTTTTTATTGTGCAAAAATCAGAAATCAATACCTTTATTGAATACGCACATTTTGCACAAAAAAAGTCTTTTGTATATATATTTTCGCCAAATGTTTCTTGTAAAAAAATCTGATTACAGAAAATCGGCCGAATTCAAGAATAACAAATATTCTCCCGATGGCATTTAATGCCTTTGTTCATGGCGTGGTATATGCCATTATCCTTTTCTGAAACCCATGCAAATGGCATTCTCATTGGCATTTTGGCATATTGGCATATTAGTTCATAACTTCCGTCAGTACTAGCACCATCCACCACAATATACTCAAAATCGATTGCGGTTTGTGACAATACGCTTTGCATGGTTCTTTCTAAACCGGTAGCGTTGTTGTAGTTGATGGTGATGATGGAGAGTTTCATGGTGTAAAAGTAAGGAATTTTAAGATGTTGTACCACAGATTGCGCAGATTAACACAGAAGAAATTAAAATTATTCAATGTAAATCAAAAACTTATACTGAACAAAAACTAGCTTTTTTGTCCATTATAAAAATATTTAACTGTAATTTTTCAACTTATCGCTAACTCCTCTATCAATTCCTTGCTTTCATCTATACTTGCTCCATCTACAACAATATATTCAAAATCAGTATAAGTCTGACTCAACACACTTTCCATGGTTTTTTTTAAACCCGTGGCGTTGTTGTAGTTTATGGTGATGATGGAGAGTTTCATATTCGTTCGCTTATTTCATTATAGATAGCGACTGCTCTATTACGTTCAATACCCGATTTCTCAGCTACTATAAATAAATCCTCTTTTGTGGGTGTAATGCTGTTATTAATAGATGTGGTGTGATAACCATTCATTCCTTCGCTTGGCAAAATATCAAACGCCGGTGCAAAGTGCCATTCTTTGTCTCGCATTATAAATGCAAAGTTTTTAGCATGATCATCTTTGTTCCCTATCAGAAAATTAAACACCATAAGGCGATATAATTTCAACAGTTCCTGCATATTATGTGTAAGCACATTACAAAGTTGAAAAATGGTCAAATAATCAATGCAGGGTACACGATAATCCGCATTTAATAATCCGGCAACGCTTACTACATGTAGTTTACCATTAGGCGTTCTATCAAAGCGCTCAACACCAAAGAATTTATCTTCAAACAATCTTGTCTCAGGCATCTCCAAACCACATTCTTTAGCCAATAGTGAATATTTATATTCTATTTGTCCAATTGTTTTAGGGTCTGTAGTAGCCCTAAATTTCACCAACCACTCTTTTCCTTCGTATTTAGTGAAAATTTTTGGTCTGGCACCACCGGGAGATCCTCCTTGCCGATAAAGCCTTTCGATGGAGTCGCCTTGATAGTGATCGCTTCTCAAAATCTTTTCTATCTCAATAGAGATATCTTCAAAATTAATATATTCCTCATTGCTTATCACACTTTTATCAGGACGAAACTCCAAGGCACCACGACCAGACATTCCAACCAACGACAAACGATCTAGTATTGTCAATTTTACAGGATTTACCCCCTGTTTCTGGAGAAATCGATCCAACAACAACGAACCCCAACCATCAGGCAAACAATCGTCAAAAACGCCAAAATTACCCCCAAAAGGATGAGGTTTTGCAATCACAACTCCATTTTTCAACGGGATATCTAATGGTGAAATAGAAAATCCTTTTGCAAGATAAGGACCATCATATTCAAACGCACAAAGTCCCTCTTTAGTCAAGGCTAAACGCCCGACCAAAAGGCTTCCCATATATATATCTATCTGTTTAATACCCATCATTGCTTCTTTCCTCGCTTGCGGGTAGTATTTTCAGCTAATACATCATCAAGTCTTTCGTACTGCCTTTGGCTAAATAACAGATTAAAATCTGTCGTCATATCAAAAGCAAAACCTATTTTAACAAGATTTTGAAATGATATTTGACCTGTTCGTTCAAATTTACGATATGTTTCTATGTTTACACCTGAACGCTGGGCTAAAGCAACTTGTGTTAGATTCAACTCTAACCGCCTATGTTTTACTTTTTGGGCAATAGCGTTACATATTTCTGCTACAGTCGGCTTATTAAGTTGTATCATTTTACTAATTAATAACATATTAACTAATTAACTATTATTATAACACCAATTACAAAGATAGTGTAAATAGTTCAAATAGTTCAAAATAATTTAAATTGATTTTTTCTTATTTGTTAAAAGAACTTTATTGTCGAAATATTGAAAAAACATCATTTTTCGTCATTAGTGTAGTATTTTATGCTTGTACCAAATACGAAAATTTTCATTATATATTTCGTCTATATACGAAATATTCAATAAAATTAGGCTAGATATAAAATTTATTGATATATGTAATCATTCAATTGTTGAGGTATTTCCGAAATCCCTACCCTTCGGGGTTGAATCGTTTCTACACTTCCATCTATACTTGCTCCATCTACAACAATATACTCAAAATCGGTATAAGTTTGACTCAACACACTTTCCATGGTTTTTTGTAAACCGGGGGCGTTGTTGTAGTTTATGGTGATGATGGAAAGTTTGCACATATATATTATTGTATTTCCCCCTCGTTAACTGGTTTACTTGTCAACCTGTCTACCGGTTAACTTACATCTGGTTATTTGACTCTCCAATATCCTCTTGTACCACCTACTCGCTCAATAACTCCCTTCTGTTTCAGCGCATCTAAATGTTTTGAAACAGACGATTCATTTATATCTAATTTATTCGAAATCTGTTTTCTAGTTATAGCTGGATTTTCCTTTATTAATTCCAACAGCTCTAACTGTCTATCTGTAATTGCCCCTTCTCCTATTTGTCCACCTATTTGTCCACCTATTTGTCCACCTATTTTTTCTAGCTTGCCATAGGCCAGGCCTTTTTTTCGATAAATAACACTCACAAAACCATCACGAATAAAAAACTGCGGTTCCGGCAACCCATATTCCAAACAACGCCTTACCATATCTTGTACACCAGTTCCCATCCGTTCAATATAACGGGCTAAATAAAGTGTCTCTGCAATTAATGGATTGCGAGGGTAGGATGCGTGATCTGCCTTCAACTGTTCGATAGACAACTGTGGGGGCAGTGCTCCCGGATTCGAAATTTCAAGCCTATCGGCAAAAAGCATTACTTGCACACTCGCTGTGCTATCATAATCGCGATGAGCAACAGCATTTACTATAGCTTCTTCTATAACCTCTCTCGGAATCTCATACGCAGTAGGCACGGCATGCCCCTGCTCTCTGGTACCAACAGCGAAATCAATTTTTGACAATACAAAATTTACAGCCTGATCTACTAACTCAAAAAGCGTCCCCTTATATACTTGATAAAAAGGTATTGGCTTCTCTACTCGGACTCCATGAAAGTGAGCACATTTAATTTCCGAGGAAATAAAAAATCGTTGTGGTTGATGAGCAAAAAGTAGAATCGCAGCATTACAGATACCGCCTTTGTGCATTAAATTTAAATGAGTTAACAATTTTTCTTTCCCTGTTTCATTCGAAAAAGGAAAACTCCTTTCGTTTTTAGCCCGATCGATAAACCATTGTATTTTATCTTCTGAGATATCATCTATGATAGCATCTCGATTTGTACTCTTATCAAATGGCTCTATTCTCAATTCACCTTTATCTGTTAAAAACGAAATTAAACTCGAATACACACTCGATAATAATTCTGAATACGAAAAAAAACTATTATAAATAACTTTATCTGAAATTTGCGTAATAAAAGCATTCATTTTCGGATGCCTATCAACATCCTCTTCCTGTTTTAAAAAGGCTAACCTATAAATATTATGTTCGGTAGCAGCCTCATATTCTTTTTGTGTAGGCGATACGCCATCTACATCTTCATAACCATATTCTTTCCCTAACAAAAGCAAAAACACATCCGAATGTTTCACTTCTTCAAGATAAACACTTTCGGGACTCTGATTCTTAGCCGAAATATTTTCAAAAACAAACACATCAAAGAAGCGAGCAAACAAGGCATCTTTCTGCAAATAATCCAACAACATCTGTCGCTCATTTGCAAATTCTTTTTGTACACTACTTATAAAAAGTTTATATCGCATTGCTATTTTCTGAAAATTATAAATCTACTACTCTATTTACCTCAATAGAATTAAAATCATTCAAAGTTTGAGACAATACGCTTTGCATAGTTTTTTGTAAATCCGTAGCATTGTTTCTGTTGATGGTAATTACGGAGAGTTTCATAATGCAAAAGTAGGTGTTTTTAATATTTTTTACCACAGATAACACAGATTTACACAGATTAGCTATTTATTAAAGTCGAAAGTCAAAAAATGATAATTATGGAGAGTTCCATGGTGTAAAAGTACGGAATTTTAAAATGTTTTACCACAGATAACACAGATTTACACAAATTTTTTATTAAACTTATCTTTATTGCAAGTACAAAATTCGGAGGTGAAAAAATCAAAAAGTAAAGAAAAAAAATAAATGCAAAGCCTGTCTTTTGAATTTGTTCTTTATTCTTCGAGAAAAGTGGGGGCGCGACTTAAAGTCGCACTCCCACTCGTTGTGCCATACTCTTGGCTCTATTCTAGTGAGACGATGAACTGAAAGTCATCGGCTCACCTACTAGCAGGACTTAACCATTTCATCTACCCCGATTATCAATACAAAAAACCGAACAACCACAAAGGTATTTTATTAGCAAAGCCATGTTCTATTTCATCAATAACCAAAAATGCATCGGGTCAGATAAAAAAGTCGAAGGTCAAAAAGTCGAAGGTCGAAAAGTCGTAAAAAACAGGTTCACGAATTAGCAATAATTTACACGAAACAGGGTTCAGCGAAGCTAATTAAACGCAGCCCTTGTCTGTGCTCTTTATTCTATTTTTCATTGGCAATTGATTCATAGAAAATTAGTTACAGGTAATAATTTCATTTTTCCATAGTAACGATAAGAAATCATTAACCGGAATAATCTCTACATTATTTGATATTCTGTAGTAGCGATCAAAAGAAACAATGATTAATCGAGCATTAGGGAAATCTTCGGCAAAGGCTTTTAATCCTCTTACATGTCTTGATTTTACCTCTATACAACTTTTAATTTCAATAGCAAGCTCTCCTTTTCCTATGATAATATCGACCTCGTAACCTGAACTTGAGCGCCAATAACTAAGCACCGATTCATTAGATGAATAAGCTAAATATGCTCTTATTTCTTGAATAATAAAATGTTCAAATGCATGTCCAAAACTTTCAGAACCTTGTTGCAATTGCTTCCGCTGTAATAAATAATTAGCTATGCCTACATCAAAATAATAAAATTTTGGTGCTTGAATGGCTCTTCTTTTTATTGTATGGGTAAATCCGGGAAGAAAAAAGCCAAACAAGGTATCTTCTAAAAGTTCAAAACAACTTTTTACGGTTCTATGATCTATTCCGCAATCTTGAGCGATATTTTTATAAACAAGCATTTCTCCATTACTCATTGCAGCAACCTCAATAAAACGAGAAAAGCTATGTAAATTTCGAGACAAGGCTTCTTCTCGAATTTCTTCATTTAAATAAATTCCGATATATGCCTGCAATCGTTCCCATGGATTAACTACTGTATAATGCCTGGGAATCATGCCATTATTTATAGCTTTGATAATATCGAAATCAGGAATCTCAGCACTTACTAAAGGCAACATGAGTTTTTTTATAGCCCTACCCCCAAGCAAATTTGCTCCAATTCGTTTAATTTTTCTCGGACTTGAACCACTTAAAATAAACCGAATATTTTTTCGCTGAATCAAGGCATGCACTTCATCTAATAGAAAAGGGATTTTTTGTATCTCATCGATAATAACCGTTTCTCCATCTTTTAAGACCGCTAATTCTTCTGACAACAAACCCGGCGAACGCAACAATCGCTCATACTCATTCGGATTTAACAAATCGTAATATCTTACTGATAAATATGTGTGTTGAAGAAAAGTTGATTTACCTACTTGACGAGCTCCCCACAAAAAAACACTATCGTTATTTTCACTTTCTAAACTAATTTTTCGCTTATACATAGCATACTGTGTTATAATATCATGATAAAATTACAACAAATATAATAATATCACAGTCTTTTTGGTAAAAAATATAGAAAAAAAGGCATTACTTTAAACGTGAGTTCGATATAAGCTTGTTGTTATAATATTGATAAATAAGGGAATAAGGTTTATTCGGTAATTCTCTTGTTTTTCTACTAAGGTTAGAGAAAAAAATAAGGTTTTCAAAAATGTATTAAACCTTATTTTCAAGGTTTTCAACCTTAGTAGAAAATAATAACAACACAAAATAGACCTTATTTCCTTATTAATAGACAATTAGAAATAACATATATAAATATTATATCGAACTCAGGTTACTTTTAACAAAAATATTCAGCGAAGCTAATTAAAATAGTCATTTTGTTTGTTTCAGTAAACATTAAAGATAAAAATTGGTTTACGGATGTGAAGAAATCGCTTTCTGCTAAGCATTAAGAGATGCACCACAGATAAATGAAATAGCGTTGAATTGTTGAGGTATTTCCGAAATCCCGACCCTTCGGGGTTGAAGGTTTAAGCGATGAACTGTAAAGTCAACGATTAAACAACTAATTAGCTTCGCTGAACGTTGTTTAGTGTGAATTGGTGGACCTGTTTTTCTTGACCTTTCGACCTTTCGACCTTCGACCTTTCGACCTTTCGACCTTTCGACTTTTCGACTTTTCGACCTTTTTATCTGTGGTGCACTTTCATCGTTCAACTTTCAAAGCAATAAACTCATCCACATCAAAGAAAAACCGTTCAACCTCCTGCAACTCATCATCAGAAAAATTCCACCATTGAATTTTCAACAATGCCTTAAT
>CAMDGD010000063.1 GCA_945897785.1 Paludibacter jiangxiensis | reverse complement strand
CTCCGTACTCTTTCATCTTAGTTCTAACCAATTAAATCACTCCTCATGCATATTATGATACACATTCTGCACATCCTCGTCTTCTTCAATTTTCCGTATCAACTTTTCCACTTGCTCCCGTTGTTCATCGGTAACTTTTTTTGTATCGTTTGGTATTCGTTCAAAATCCGCACTAATAATCTCAAAAGCGTTCTCCTCCAAGTGCTTTTGTATCAAATTAAACGACTCAAACTCGCCATAAATTATCACTTCATTTTCTTCGGCAAATACCTCATCTACCCCAAAATCTATCAATTCAAATTCTAAAGATTCCAAGTCCATATCGGGGGTCGGTGTAACTTTAAACACACATTTACGGTCAAAAATAAAAGCTAAGCTACCTGTAGTACCCAACGACCCTCCATTGCGATTAAAATAACTCCGCACATTGCCTACTGTACGAGTAGTGTTATCCGTTGCAGTCTCCACAACTACGGCAATGCCATGAGGCCCATAACCTTCGTAAATCATTTCTTTATAATCACTTCCTTCATCTTTTGATATAGCTTTCTTAATAGCTCTATCAATTGTCTCTTTTGGCATTGACGCTGCTTTCGCATTTTTTAGTAAAATACGCAAACGGGGATTCAAATCTGGCTCCGGCCCACCCGATTTTACAGCTATTGTAATTTCTTTACCTAACTTGGTGAAAGTTTTTGCCATAGTACTCCACCGTTTCATCTTTGTTGCCTTGCGGTATTCAAATGCTCTTCCCATATAATTAAATCTTATTTTTTTTTGACGGGTAAAAGTAGTATTTTTTTGAATAATGAACAAAGGTATTTAGAATCAAAAATCGAGAACAAAGATAAAAGAGAACGGAGTATTAGAAGGGAGAAGGGAGACGCAATGCATTTTAATTAGTGCTAATTAGTGGACCTGCATTTACTCTGTGTTAATCCGTACAATCCGTGGACTGGAGCGTGAGAGAAACACCTCAGCCCCCAAGAGTCGGGACTTTGGGAATACCTCAGCAATTAAAGAATGCTTGAGCAAAAACAAAAGTCAAGCTTTGTGTTTAATCCATTTACAAACAGAGTGAGAGTACCTCTCTAAGTAGCGCCCTCACTAAAATCGTTTCGTTCAAAACAGATGTCTTTGTTCTTTGCTTTTTGTTCTTTGCTCTTTTGTCTTTATTGTTTGTTCTTTCGTCAAATTAATGTAATTTTGTGTCCGCAAAACTGCAACAAAAAGAAATCAACAATTACTATAAAATGAACGTATTAAAATTTGGAGGAACCTCCGTAGGAAGCGCAGAGCGCATGAAAGAAGTAGGAAAATTAATTCTCGACGGCCAACAAAAAATTGTCGTTTTATCAGCCATGTCGGGAACAACAAACACCTTGGTCGAAATATCCGACTATCTGTACAAACAAAATATTGACGGTGCAATCGATGTAATTAATTCACTAGAGAAAAAATACCTCGTTGTAATTAAGGAATTATTCAGCACCGAAACTTACCTCGAAAAAGGCAAAGCACTTATCAAACAACATTTTGATTTCTTGCGTTCATTTGCCAGCAAAACAAAAATATTTACGCTTTTTGACGAAAAAATTGTACTCGCAGAAGGGGAGCTTATTTCCACTGCATTAGTAAACGATTATTTATGTGAAACTGGTATAAAATCAGTATTATTGCCTGCACTTGATTACATGAAAACAGACAAAAATAATGAGCCCGACATGCCCTTTATTGAAGAGCATCTAGGCCGTATTTTACATGACACCAAAGACGCAGAAATATACATCACCCAAGGCTATATTTGCCGTAATCATTACAACGAAATTGACAACCTACAACGGGGCGGAAGCGACTATACCGCAACCATTATTGGCGCTGCAATTCATGCTAACGAAATTCAAATTTGGACAGACATTGACGGCATGCACAACAACGACCCTCGCTTTGTTGAAAATACGAAACCGGTAACCAATTTACATTTCGAAGAAGCGGCAGAATTAGCTTACTTTGGAGCAAAAATTCTACACCCTACCTGTGTTTTACCAGCTAAGCAAGCCAACATTCCGGTGCGCTTATTAAACACCATGCAACCCGAAGCCAAAGGCACGCTTATCTCTACCGAATGTAGAGAAAATACTATCGAAGCTGTAGCTGCAAAAGACGGCATTACTGCCATCAAAATAAAATCAGGTCGTATGTTATTAGCCTATGGTTTTATGCGTAAGGTATTCGAAATTTTTGAAAGATACCAAACGGCTATAGATATGATTACCACCTCCGAAGTGGGTGTTTCTGTGTCTATTGACAACACCAAGCACTTGGATGAAATTTTAAATGAATTAAAAATGTTCGGTACGGTAACTGTCGATCCTGACATGGTAATTATTTGTGTGGTGGGCGATATGAATTTCGAAAATGTTGGCTTCCAAGCGAAAGTAATCAATGCGTTGAAAGATATTCCTATCCGAATGGTTTCTTACGGGGGTAGCAACTATAATATTTCTTTTTTAGTTAAAGCCGAAGACAAAAAGAAGGCGCTAAATGCACTTAGTAAGCATTTGTTTTAATGCATAATTCATAATTTGAGATAAATGTTTTCTTGGTGAGAATACATATTAGGTAACTGAGCGGAGTCGAAGCCCAATGTGCAATTTTCAACAAATAAACATTTCACCGAATAAACAAATAAACAAACATTAATGACCGGAACATTCCCTATAGCAAAGTTTGAAAATATTCAAACACCTTTTTATTATTACGACACCCAACTGCTTAGAAAAACACTGGATATCGTTAAAAGTGAAACAGAAAAATACAATTATAAGGCACATTATGCAGTTAAAGCAAATGCTAATGCCGATATACTGAAAATCATTGCCTCGTATGGAATAGGAGCCGATTGCGTTAGTGGAAACGAGGTGCAGGCTGCCATCGAAGCTGGTTTTAGTCCCGAAAATATTGTATTTGCCGGTGTTGGGAAAACAGACAGGGAAATAAACCTAGCACTCAACCACAACATTTTTTGCTTTAATGCCGAATCTATTCCCGAGCTCGAAGTTATCAATGAATTGGCAGAAAAGAAAAACACTAAAGCACGCATTGCATTGCGCATAAATCCAAATGTTGATGCACACACGCACCATTACATAACTACCGGACTAAACGAAAATAAATTCGGAATAAACAGAGAAGATATTGATGGCATTATTAGCTTGCTTCCTACGTTAAAAAACATCGAATTAATAGGCTTACATTTTCATATTGGTTCGCAAATAACAGATTTCTCGTCGTTTCAAGATTTGTGTGTTCGGCTAAACGACTTACAAAATACACTTGACAACAAGGGTATAAAAGTTAAACACATCAATATTGGTGGTGGTTTGGGCATTAATTATGAACATCCAAACCATTTCCCCATAGCCGATTTTGAAACTTACTTCCGATTATTTAACCAAAACCTAAGCCTGCGCGAAGGGCAACAATTACATTGCGAACCAGGTCGCTCAATAATAGCCCAATGTGGTAGCTTAGTTACACGGGTTACATATATAAAAGAAGGGGCAAGCAAAAAATTTGCTATTGTTGATGCCGGCATGACAGACTTAATTCGCCCTGCTCTTTACCAAGCATACCACCGGATCGAAAATATCAGCTCTCAATTACCCGAAGATGTGTACGATGTAGTAGGGCCAATATGCGAATCGGCAGATGTGTTTCAAAAAGATGTCCGGATAAACAAAACCAAACGAGGGGATTTTTTGGTGCTTCGATCGGCTGGGGCGTACGGCGAAATAATGGCTTTTCAATACAATTTAAGGGAATTGCCTAAAGCATACCTATCAGAGTCTCTATAATAAGCAAATTCAATCTTAATTCATACGGTATGTTTATATTATCACCGGAAACAATAACTTGGCCCGTATGGGTATTAATGGGCATATTCTGCATCGCTTTTGCCATACAGTTGTTTTATTACTTGTATTTTTTCGTTTCGGTATGGGTCGTAAGCAATAAAGAAAAAAAAAGAAAGGTAACGAACAAAAACCTACCTCCCATCTCTGTTATTATTTGCGCCAAAAACGAATCGCAAAACCTTAGTAATTTTCTGCCATCAATATTAAATCAACAATACCCTAATTACGAAGTAATTGTTGTAAACGATGGATCAACAGACGAATCGGAAGAGGTCCTTTTAGATTTTAAAAAAGAATATCCGCATTTATACCATACCTATGTACCCCAAAACACCAAAATAATGAGTCCTAAAAAACTCGCCCTTACCGTTGGTATAAAAGCAGCTAAACACGACTACTTATTATTTACTGATGCCGACTGCCAACCAGTATCGGAAAATTGGATTTTGCACATGACCGAGAAATTTACAGCTAATACAGATTTTGTGCTGGGTTACGGTGCCTATGAACAAAAAAAGGGACTACTTTCTCACTTAATATCTTACGACAGTTTTTTTATTGCCCTACAATACCTAGGCTTTGCATATAAAGGAAAACCATATATGGGCGTTGGACGAAATATGGCTTACCGTAAACAATTGTTTTTCGATATGCGTGGCTTTGCCTCCATCTTACATTTGCAATCGGGCGACGATGATTTATTTGTTAACAAAGCTGCCAATAAATATAACACACAAATAGTTGTTAATCCAGAAAGTATAACGGTTTCCGGAACAAAAGAATGCTTCAAAGACTGGTTTTTACAAAAGGAAAGACACCTATCCACGGCTGCCTATTATAAAAATGAAAGCAAATACCTTATTGGAGTAGAAGTCCTTAGCAGAGGACTTTTTTACGTTTCGTTAATTGCCCTATCGATATATGCACCGCTACTTATTGTACTAGCAACCGCCCTGCTCTTTTTGCTCCGATACGGCATGCAGTGCATAATAATTAATGTATCCGCAAAAAAACTCAATGAACGACGGTTTTACCTATCAATTCTCTTTTTCGACATGCTTTTACCACTTATAAGCTTGCTTATTTTAACCACCAACAAACTAAGCAAAAAAAGCAAATACCAGTGGAAGTAACAAGGGAAAGACTGATTTTCAATGAGAAATATAGCTAAAACAAAGGAGAACGGAGTACGGAAAAAAGAGAATGGAGTACGGTTGCGTTTTAATTAGTGCTAATTAGTGAACAGGTATTTACTCTGTGTTAATCTGTTCAATCCGTTGAGTTGATTTTCTTAACTTTCTGCTTTTAGTCTGTGTTTAAGTATTCGTGTACCGCCGTAGAGCAAGCAAAAGCAACATAAAATAAGTACTTCGTTTGTTAACGGGATAGGGAATCCTTCAAACATTCCTGCTAGCCATGACGAGGTAACATAATATTGGCAGGGGCAGGTGGGGTTATCGCAAGTTAAGCCGTCTCCATCGTAAGGGTCGATAATTAGTGTGCCACCGCAACCACCACATGGGCAGGGGTCACCTATATTGTGAAATTCACCGGCATTATAAGCATCTATATCGATGGCTTGTAAAAAGGGATCTACACTAGGGCTTTCAGGAAAGCCTTCAAACTGTCCAACATTGTAATATTTTTCGGGTAGAGTAGCTGCATTTGTATGTAGATGTATGCATACAAACAACAATAATAGTACACTATTTAGAACTTTCTTATACATAAAAGTGGTTATTATGTATGCGTAGGTAAACATAACAGATGCTTGTATTAAAATAATTAACATCCAAAACGAGCGTAACTACAAAAATATTGCCCTTACTGTACAAAGATACAGTATAAAATGGAATTTATATGTTAAATGATTGTAGATTGTTTATTACAGGGTTTTATTAGAACCAAGATAAAAGAGAACGGAGTACGGAGTACAAAGAACGGTTGCATTTTTAATTAGTGGAAATTAGTGCTAATTAGTGGACCTGCATTTACGCCGTGTTACTCCGTGCAATCCGTGGACAAACAGCTTGAGAATGTCACTTTTAGTAATCTGTGGGAGTGCGACTTAAAGTCGCGCCCCCACTGTACCTAAAGAACCAAGACAAAAAAAACGGAGAACAGAGAACGGAGAACGGTTGCAAAGAACGGTTGCATTTTAATTAGTGGAAATTAGGGCTAATTAGTAGACCTGCATTTACTCTGTGTTAATCCGTGTAATCCGTGGACAAACAGCTTGAGAATGTCACTTCTAGTAATCTGTGGGAGTGCGACTTTAAGTCGCGCCCCCACTGTACCTAAAGAACCAAGACAAAAAAAACGGAGAACAGAGAACGGACAGGGCTGCAAAGAACGGTTGCATTTTTAATTAGTGGAAATTAGGGCTAATTAGTAGACCTGCATTTACGCCGTGTTACTCCGGGCAATCCGTGGACAAACAAGTGAGAATGTCACTTTTAGTAATCTGTGGGAGTGCGACTTAAAGTCGCGCCCCCACTGTACCTAAAGAACCAAGACAAAAAAAACGGAGAACAGAGAACGGACAGGGTTGCAAAGAACGGTTGCATTTTTAATTAGTGGAAATTAGTGCTAATTAGTAGACCTGCATTTACGCCGTGTTACTCCGGGCAATCCGTGGACAAACAGCGTGAGAGAAATACCTCAGCCCCGAGAAGTCGGGACTTCGGAAATACCTCAGCCATTAAATGATTAAACAATGCTTGAACAAAGAAGCTAGACAAAAAAATAAAAAACAAAGACAAGACAAGCTTTATATTTAAGCTGTGGTTTTTTTCTTTTTTATCTTGCGGTAACTAATGTAAGGTATAAGTAATAGGAGTATAGGTAGTAAATTATCTCCTAAGGGAACATCAGATGTATTTATAAAAATTTCATCACCAAGAAATGGATCATCATCCATATCATAAGCTTCAAGAACATAAATATAAGGACCTAGGGCTTGTGCATCTAGTGTTCTGTGTAGAATATATGTATTTGTTCCACTAATGCTCACTGTATCTCCATCTAAAAAAACACCTAAAAACGAACCAGGAATGTATTCATAATTTGATCCATAATCTGCCCAGTAAATAGGATTTGTTACATCAGCCTCAACATCTACAATTCGTTGCAAAAAAGGGTCGCTCATTTGATTGTACGACCCTTCGTTGTACGACCCTTTAGGCAAAGAAGCCGCAAATGAGTTTGCAATTAGCCCCCACAGTAAAACAAGAAGTATAAATGTACCTTTTTTCTTC
>CAMDGD010000062.1 GCA_945897785.1 Paludibacter jiangxiensis | reverse complement strand
AGCCTTTGGGGCTTCGCAAGTGCCTGATATTGGTATTTTTAAAAAAGATAGCATCCAAGACAGCTTATCCTTATTTATTTTTCCGCTCGAAGATTACTTGGAAAAGCATGCGGATGAAGATAAATTAAAAGGATTTAATAATTGCGAATCGCCTTCGTGTGCGCGTGGATACCAAGCGGTATGGCTAATTGAAAACGACAGTTTGTTTATACATACCATTCAGGGTTGTAACAAACAAATGAGCTGGTGCGATGAATCGACAATTCCCGACTTAAAAACAATTTTTGGTGAAGATGCTCCCGAAAGCCGGTTCTTTGCTCACTGGGTAAATGGGAAATACAGCTTTTTTGAAGGGGAACAAATTCCCTTAATTGACAAGTTTATTTTTGAAGACGAACGCTTAGTAAAATGCAAAAACGGCGAAGTAGAATCCATCAAACACAAAAAAAATGTAAAAAAGAAACAAAAAACCATTGGTATCAATAATGAAACACCCAAGTTTATTTTATATCGTATCCACAATGCTTTTAATTGGCGAGGATTGCCCAAATTAAAAAAAGACAAGTGGTATGCTGAACTTACTATTACAGTTAAAAATAACGGAAAAACAGCGATTCAACTACTTACTGACACGCCTGAGGATTTTCGAATTGCAGCTGAAGCTGAATACCTGCGCTGTTTAAAAAATTTACGCTGGCACAAATACAAACAACAAGGTAAAAAAGTAGAAGTAAGCTTTAAAGTAAGAGCCTACTTCGAAAGACACGATCAAATAATAACAATAATAAAATAAAATAAAACAAAGAACAGTTCACTATGAATGAAAAAGTAAGATGCCTGATTATTGGATCAGGACCTGCAGGTTATACTGCAGCCATTTATGCTTCGAGAGCAAACCTAAATCCTGTATTGTATGAAGGAATGCAACCCGGAGGACAGCTAACAACAACTACCGAAGTAGAAAACTTTCCGGGCTATGCTAATGGAATTACTGGACCGGAAATGATGGAAGACTTAAAAAAACAAGCCGAAAGATTTGGCGCAGATATTCGCTACGGAAGTGCAACAGCATCCGATCTATCTGCGGCTCCATACAAAATAACCATTGACGGCGAAAAAACCATCGAAACAGATACCTTAATTATTGCAACCGGAGCTACTGCCAAATACCTTGGCTTGGCTGATGAACAAAAATATGCCGGCATGGGTGTTTCTGCCTGTGCTACATGTGACGGATTTTTCTACCGTAAAAAACGGGTTGCTGTAGTGGGTGGTGGCGACACTGCCTGCGAAGAAGCTATATATTTAGCCGGTTTGTGCGAAAAAGTCTTTCTAATAGTTCGCAAACCTTTTTTACGGGCTTCGAAAATTATGCAAGAACGAACGCTCAATACGGCAAACATCGAAGTGCTATTTGAACACAATACTTTGGGCTTGTTTGGCGAGAAAGGCGTTGAAGGAGTTCACTTAGTTAAAAAGCAAGGTACTCCGGAAGAAGAAAAAGTAGATATTAATGTACACGGTTTTTTCTTGGCTATAGGTCATACGCCAAACTCGGGTATTTTCAAAGACTACCTAAAAACTGACGAAGTTGGTTACATCCTAACCGAACCGGATACCCCTCGCACAAATATACCTGGTGTATTTGCTTCGGGCGATGTAGCGGACAAGACCTATCGCCAAGCCATTACAGCGGCTGGAAGCGGTTGTAAAGCTGCTATTGAAGCGGAACGGTATTTATCGGAGAAAGGCTTGTAGAGTTTATTCTTTAAATAAAAGAGCCGCTGGAATTTTTCCGGCGGCTCTTTTAGAATTATACAGATTACTAGTAGCTTATTCCATACACTAAATTCTATTTTCTAAGAAAACAAGTCTTCAACACAATACTACTCCCATCAATCTTACAATCTACTTCAGTAGGCTCATCTGTTAAGCGTATACTCTTTACTTTAGTGCCACGTTTAATAACCATCGAGGAGCCTTTTACTTTCAAGTCTTGTATTACGGTAACAGCATCTCCAGTTACTAACTCGGTTCCATTGCTATCGCGTGGGGTATTATCTAGCTCAGCATCTTGTTCTTCGTTGGCGGTACATTCGTATCCACAATCCGGACAAATATACATAGAGCCATCAAAATAGATATTATCTGATTGACATTTCGGACAAATGGTAATTTCAGTCATAATAGTTGTTTGAATTAGTTTAATTGAAAAAGAGCTGTCTAAACCAAGACAGCTCTTTTTCTATAGATTATTATCTGTTTTTCAGCTTATTTACTCATACGTAAATAACCATTATAACGCCATTTAGCATTATCCTCTGCCGCTGCAAATAATTCTTTTGCGGCTACAGGATATTGTTTTACTAATGAGGTATAACGTACTTCACTCATTAAGAAGTCTTGGAATTTATCCCACTGAGGCTCTTTCGAATCTAATTGGAATGGGTTTTTACCCTCAGCTTCCAATCTTGGATCAAATCTCCATAAGTGCCAGTAACCGGCTTGTACGGCTTTTTCTTGTTGTGTTTGAGAAGCGCCCATTCCGGCAAGTAGTCCATGACTGATACAAGGAGAGTAAGCAATAATTAATGATGGACCATCAAATGCTTCAGCTTCACGAATTGCTTTTAATGTTTGTGCTTGGTTAGCTCCCATCGCAATTTGAGCTACATATACATAACCATACGTTGCAGCCATCAAACCTAAATCTTTCTTACGAATACGTTTTCCGGATGCAGCAAATTTAGCAACAGCACCAACTGGTGTTGATTTTGAAGATTGACCTCCAGTATTTGAATATATTTCAGTATCAAGAACAATAATATTTACATTTTGTCCTGAAGCTAATACGTGATCTAAACCACCATAACCGATGTCATAAGCCCAACCATCACCACCAATAATCCATTGCGATTTCTTCACAAAATATTGTGTTAATCCGACCAATTGTTTACATGGCTCACAGTCGCAAGCTTTAACTAAAGGTAATAATTTATCAGTTACTTCACGTGTAATCGCTGTACTATTTCTATTTTCTAACCATTGATTCATCAAGGCTTTCATTTCATCAGAACAACAAGAACAAGTTAAGGCTTCCTTCATCAAACGTTCTACACGGTCGCGCATACGCTCCATACCAATGTTCATACCCAAGCCAAACTCTGCATTGTCTTCAAACAAAGAGTTACCCCATGCCGGACCTCTACCATTATCACCTTTAGTATAAGGAGTAGAAGGAGCTGAACCTGAATATATTGATGAACATCCTGTTGCATTAGCTACAATTTGCTCTTCACCAAATAATTGAGAGATTAGTTTAACATATGGGGTTTCACCACAACCGGCACAAGCACCCGAGAACTCAAACAATGGCGTTGCAAACTGCGAATTTTTCACGTTTGATTTCAAATCTACCAAGTTTTGTTTTGATTTCACTTCGCTTACACAGAACTCCCAATTAGCTTGGTTTTCCATTTGTGTTTCGATAGGAACCATGGTTAAAGCTTTGCCTTCTTTGTTACCAGGACAAACATCTGGACAGTTGCCACAACCCATACAGTCAAGTACATCAACTTGAATACGGAATTGTGTTCCTTCAAATGCTTTACCATTGGTTTTCAATGTTTCGAAACCGTTAGGTGCTTTAGCCATTTCAGCAGCATCCAACACAAATGGACGGATAGCAGCGTGAGGACAAACATACGCACATTGGTTACATTGAATACAGTTGGCAGGATTCCAAATAGGCACATTAGCGGCTACACCACGTTTCTCGTATTTAGATGTACCTAAATCCCAGGTACCATCTTCGCGTCCTTTAAACGCAGATACTGGAAGATCATCCCCTTTTTGTGCATTAACCGGACGAACAACTTTGCTAATAAAAGCAGGTACTTTATCGCCAGCAGCTTCATCTTCTAATTTGATATTTGCCCATTCAGCAGGAATTTCAACTTTCACTACTTCGCCACCTTTATCAACAGCTGCATTGTTCAGGTTAACTACTTTATCGCCTTTATTACCGTATGATTTTACGATAAATTTCTTCATTTGCTCTACCGCTAATTCGTAAGGAATTACACCGGTAATTTTAAAGAATGCCGATTGAAGGATGGTATTTGTTCTGTTTCCAAGACCAATTTCTTGAGCAATATTCGTTGCATCAATAATATACATGGAGATATTATTTGCAGCCAAGTATTTTTTTACATTATCTGGAAGATTTTTCTTCACATCTTCTGGCGACCAAATTGTGTTTAGCAAAAAAGTGCCGTTCTTTTTCAACCCTTTAGTTACATCATACAAACGTAAGTAGGCTTGTACGTGACAGGCAACAAAGTTTGGCGTGTTTACCAAATACGTCGAACGAATTGGGTTGTCACCAAAACGAAGGTGAGAACAAGTGAAACCACCCGATTTTTTAGAGTCGTACGCAAAATACGCCTGACAATATTTATCGGTGTTATCACCAATAATCTTGATTGAGTTTTTGTTTGCACCTACTGTACCATCAGCACCTAAACCATAGAATTTAGCTTCGTATGGAGAATTTGGCAATTCAATTTCAGCTTTAATTGGAAGATTTGTAAAGGTAACATCATCAATGATACCAACAGTAAAGTGATTTTTTGGTTCCGGTAAAGCTAAATTTTCAAAAACAGACATAGCTGAAGCTGGCGTAAAATCTTTCGATGCCAATCCAAAACGACCACCTACAATAACTGGTTGATTTGGTTGACCGTAGAAACAATCTTTTACATCCAAGTACAAAGGCTCACCTGTTGACCCCGGTTCTTTGGTACGATCTAACACAGCAATTTGTTTGGCTGTTTTTGGAACCGCAGCTAAGAAATGTTTCGCAGAAAACGGACGGTATAAGTGCACTGCAACCATACCAACTTTTTCGCCTTTGGCAGTCATTACGTCGATACACTCACGAATTGCTTCTGTACCGGAACCCATTGCAATAATTACACGTTCTGCATCTGGAGCTCCGTAATAATCGAACAAGCCATATTTACGACCAGTAATTTTATTAATTTCGTTGATATAGTCTTCAACAATACCTACAACATTATCATAGAATGGATTACACGCTTCGCGTGATTGGAAATAGATATCCGAGTTTTGAGCAGTACCACGAGCAACAGGATTTTCAGGATTCAATGAACGAGCACGAAAATCAGCTAATGCTTTTTGATCTAAAAGAGGGAAAAGTTGTTCGGTAGACAAAGCTTCAATTTTTTGAACTTCGTGTGAAGTACGGAAACCATCAAAGAAATGCACAAATGGAATACGCGATTTAACGCTAGCTAAATGCGCTACAGCAGCTAAATCCATCACTTCTTGAACAGAACCTGTTGCTAGCATAGCACAACCCGTTTGACGCACAGCCATAACATCTTGGTGGTCACCAAAAATAGATAAGGATGCAGCGGCTAATGCACGTGCAGAAACATGATAAACTCCGGGAAGTAATTCGCCGGCTACTTTATACATATTTGGAATCATCAATAATAAACCTTGAGATGCGGTAAAGGTAGTCGCTAATGTTCCTACTTGAAGTGCACCATGCATTGTCCCTGCAGCACCGGCTTCCGACTGCATCTCCTCCACTTTTACTGTTTCGCCAAAGCCATTTAATTTGCCTCCAGCAGACCACTCATCTACATACTCCGCCATAGTTGACGAAGGTGTGATAGGATAAATTGCAGCAACCTCCGTAAACATATACGCAATATGCGCAGCTGCTTGGTTTCCATCACAGGTTAAGAATTTCTTTTCTTTTGCCATTTTTTGAAATATTAAATTGATTTGAAAATATATTCTGTATAGTCCTATCAGTAAGCATTTACAGATAGATTGGAATGATTATACCCTTAAAAAGAACCACAAAGGTATTCATTTTTTTTAATCCATATTCATGATATTGAACCCTAATCAACATTTAACATCATTTTTGATTTTATTCTACTGAAAATCAAAAACATAAAAAAAAATAACGAACAATAAAAAAAGAAGTCGCGATAATTATCACGACTTCTTTTTTATGTCTACAGTAAACGAAATACTAACGCATGGTATTTGTTGTAGTTGGTTTATTATTTAAACAACCACCGGGCTTAGTTGCACAGTTCTCTCCTACAGGAGAGGCATACACACCGGCAGTCTGAAAAGCAGTTGTTAATGTATTTACACTGGTTTCAGCATCATCATACTCCACCACAACAGCTCCCATTTTATCGTTCGATTTTACAGAATACACCCCTGTTTGTTTTTTAATCTTTTTCATCACGTCCTTTTTGGCTTTATCAGCAACCATCACATTAAAAGTAACTGATTTTTTACCAGCAAATGCCATTACAGTAAAGAAAGAGAAAAATAGAACTATTAAAAGTCGTTTTGTTTGCATACTGAAATTTATTTAATTGTAAAAAAAAACAATAAAACCTGTCAACGGATTAAATGTAGCCTTTATCTTTTGTCTTTGAACTTTATTCATTTGTATAGAATCTTGGTTCAAGCATTGTTTAACTGTTTAATAGCTGAGATATTCTCTCACGCTGTTGTCGACGGATTGCGCAGATTAACACAAAACAGCGTTCAGCGAAGCTAATTATATGCATTGCTTGTCCGTTTCTCCGTTCTCTTTTCCCTTTACTCTTAGCTCTAATTAAACTACAAATACGGATTATTAATTTTCTCATACCCAATAGTAGTAGCAGGACCATGTCCGGGGTAAACCACTGTTTGGTCAGGTAAAGATACTAATTTTTCCGTAATTCCATTTATCAGCGCAGCAAAATCTCCACCCAACAAATCTGTTCTACCAATACTACTTTTAAAAAGGACATCGCCAGAAAAGAGTACGCCGTCTTTTTCGCAATAATAACAAAGACTTCCCGGCGAATGTCCAGGTACATGAATAGCAATTAGTTCGGTATTTCCAAACACAATTTTATCTCCTTCAGAGAGGTATCCACCCATTTTTTGGGGAAACACTCCCTGCGTAAACCCGAAAGCTTTGGTGTAAGATTCCATCGTATCGATAAAAACCTCATCAGCCTGATGCCCTTCGGGTAGCAGTCCGAAATGCTTAGCTAAAAAAGCATTTCCAAATACATGATCAAAATGTCCATGTGTGTTCAAAATTCTTTTTACCGAAAGCGATTTTTGTTCGATAAAATGCAGTAAGGCATCTTGCTCCTGAGAGGTATAACAACCGGCATCAATAATAATACAAGCCTTGGTTTCATCGTAAAGCAGATAGGTATTTTCTTGAACAGGATTAAAAGTAAAAAGTTGAACAACCATAAAAAAACTACGGATTAAAATTAAGCCCTAAGGCAATTATTACAGCATCACTTCTACCAAACCTTCCATCCTCAGTTAAATCGGTTAGTGAGTAACAGTAACGAAACGCCAATTCCAATTCTATATCGCGCGACCAATTGCGTGAAATTGTTTTGCCCACTCTACATCCAAAAACCACATCATTATTTAAGGCATTTACATTGGGAATTTTTTGGGTATCAAGCTCTTTAATGTATTTTTTGGCAGCAACATTAACATTGGGTTGCAATCCAAAATCAAGGGCTAAATACCAGTTGTTTCTGCTGTATCTGGAATCAAAAACATACGAGAGATATACCGGCACGGCTAGGTAACTAAAAATATAGCGTATTTTTGAATCCCCCGAAGA
>CAMDGD010000061.1 GCA_945897785.1 Paludibacter jiangxiensis | reverse complement strand
TCAAGCTAAAAAGTCCTTGCAGTTATAGGGCAGTTTATTATTAAAAAAGGGCTTGTGCAAAATCTGTACAAGCCCTTTTTTGTTTCTATAGTTGATTTCTATATCAAATATTGCGAACTAATCGACTCGTTTTTGTAAACCCGATTAATGGTGTCGGCAAACAAATCGGCTATAGAAAGTACTTTTATTTTTGTACACGATTTTTTATAAGGTATGGAGTCGGTAATTATTAACTCTGTTAGGGCTGAGTTTTCAACGGTTTCGCTTGCAGGGTCAGATAGTATACCGTGACTTACCATGGCTCGAACCGATTTTGCTCCGGCAGTTATCATTATTTCGGCAGCCTTGGTTAAGGTGCCTGCCGTGTCGGCCATATCATCAACAATTAATACATCTTTTCCGTTAACATCACCAATAACAGTCATTTCGTTAACTGTGTTGGCTCGTTCGCGAGACTTATGACAAAGTACCAATGGAACTTCTAAATGCTTTGAGTAAGAGCCGGCTCGTTTTGAGCCACCAACATCGGGCGTAGCAATTACAAAATCCTTGGTTAGTAAATTTTCTTTGATGTATTTTACAAAAATAGTAGAGGCATATAAATGGTCAACGGGAACATCAAAAAAGCCTTGAATCTGATCGGCATGTAAATCCATTGTTATTAAGCGGTCAATGCCGGCTACGCTTAGTAAATCGGCAATCAGCTTAGCACCAATAGATACCCGCGGTTTATCTTTCCTGTCTTGCCTTGCCCATCCAAAATAAGGAATTACGGCAATTACCTTGTATGCTGAGGCTCTTTTTGCGGCATCAATCATCAATAATAATTCCATCAAATTATCTGTGTTTGGAAAAGTCGATTGTACTAAATATACATAACAGCCTCTTATGGATTCTTCGTATGAAACAGCAAATTCACCGTCAGCAAAATGCTGGATATTCATTTTTCCTAGCTCGCAGTTTAGACTCTTGCAAATTTTTTCTGCCAAGTATTTTGAGTTCGTACCTGAAAAAACCTTAATGGGGGCTCCTTTATTCATTGTGCTACTAGTTTTTGAGTAAAAAGGGAAAGTAATTGGGTTATTTGCATGCAAAGGTAAAAACATATCCTTTTTTAACCATAAAATTATGCAAAAACTTTTTACAGGTTTATTTTAGAGCTAAGAACCTAGACAAATGAACAAAGATGGGGTTCGTGTTTAATTAGTGGGAGTGCGACTTTAAGTCGCGCCCCCACTATTTCGGAATTGTACAGTTAAACCTCTATTCTTGGGGACTTTGGGGATATCTCAGCCCCAAGAATCAGGACTTTGGAAATCACTCAGCCATTGAACAGTTAATCGATTAAACGAATCAACAATTTTTCTAATGTACTACCCGTTTATTTTGATAGGATTGTTTAATAAAATAATTTTATGTTAAACTAGAAAACTGTATATTTGCATCTTTTAATAAACCTTTGTCTTTAATTTTGTGTAGCGCTTCATTTTTTAATGCTAAAAAGAATCATTTATATAGTTTTGTCTGTTACTCTCTTGTCTTCTTGTGTAACTACCCGTAGGGTAAATTACTTGCAAGATAAGGCAGGAAAATTGCCCGATTCTTCTTTAATAGATACTATTCCTGTTTATACCTTAAAAGCAGGGGATATGGTTGCTGTCAGAATTTCTACCCTTGATGAAGAATCAAAACGACTTTTTTCCGGTGGTATTGTTTCGGATATGATGACTTTCAATACTACATCCGATTTATACACTTACACTGTTTATGGCGACGGAACAATATACTTTCCATTTATTGGTAACATAAAACTTCTTGGGTTAACAACCCGTCAAGCAAAAGATACTTTAAGAAGCCTGTTGCAAGTGATGATTCCAGATTGCGATGTGGATGTTCGCTTAGTGAATGCGTATTTTTCCTTGTTAGGGGTTTCTGGCTCCGGCAGGTATTCAATTAGCAAAGAAAATTTAACTTTATTCGAAGCATTTGCTTTGACATCCGATTTAAGTTTACTCTCAGATCGCACCAAAGTGCATGTTTTAAGGCAAGATGCTCAAGGAAAAACAAAAATAAATACCTTTGATGTGCGCAATAAGCAAATCATGTATTCGGAGTTTTTTTATATTCAGCCCAACGATATTGTTTATGTGCAAGCCTATAACGGCCAGTTCTTTGGCATCGACTCGTTTCCGTCAGGGGTGTCATTCTTTTCTTCTTTATTCTCGTTTGGTTATTTGATGTATTACTATATAACGCCACTATTTTAAGCTACTGATTAATGGGAAAAAGTAACAGCATATCTTATCTGTTGATTTTAGTATTAGTCGCACTTTCGTCTTGTGTTACCAATAAAAGTACGCGCTATTTACAAGATATTAAAGGACTCGATTATCCGGAAGCGCAGCATACCGATTATCGCTTAAAAGTGCGTGATGAAATTAGTTTCTTGGTTTATTCTGTAAACAAAGAGGCAATTCAGTTGTTTGGTTCGGGCGGTCAAATGTCACAAAATAATTCATATATTATTTACGATGATGGCAATATCGATATTCCGTTTGTGCATAAGATTTATATTGAGGGATTAAGCCTAAAAGAAGCTACAGAAGTAATTCAAAACAAACTGCGTGAGTATATACCCGATGTGCATGTGAAAATTGCCTTGGCTAGCAAGAATTTTTATATATTGGGCGAAGGAAATGGTAGAGGTGTTTATCCTGTTTATAAAGAACGACTTACAATTCTTGAAGCCTTAGCCTTGGGAGGTGATTTGAGTGTAAACGCAAACAGAAAAAATGTAAGTATTATTCGCGAGCAGGGCGGTGATAAAAAAATTATGTCTTTTGATATTCGTTCTAAAGAACTTATCGACTCTGATTATTATTACATTCAACCAAACGATATCATTTATATTCGTCGCTCAAAAAAGGGATTTTATAAAATAAATTCTTTTACCGGTTTTCTGGGTATGATATCCTCGTCTTTAACTTTTGTGTTATTGGTAACTAATTATTCTTCAAAATAATAAAACATGGAGCAACATACAGATCAATATAATTATCCAAATCAACCTAATTATCCTGATGCTAGTCAGCAGATGTTAGAAGATGAAAGTTCATCGTTCGATATTGTTCGGTTTTTAATGCGTTTTCTTCGTTACTGGTATCTTTTTGTTATTTCCCTTTCCATTGCTTTTGCTGTTGGTAAATTGGTCAATCGTAAATGGCAACCGGTGTATAAATCGACTGCCTTGGTTATTATTGAAGAAGGCCGAAATACAATGGGAGGTTTAAATCAGACTTTGATGCAAGGTTTTGGTGTACAACAAGGTTACCGTAATGTAAACAATCAGGTTATTATGTTTAGCTCGTATGATTTGATTGGAAAGGTAGTTGATCGCTTGCCTCTTTCTGTGGATTGTTATACTAAAGGCCGTTTTAAAACCAATAATCTATATAAAATTTGTCCTGTACAAATTGATCACCGATACATTGCTCCCGAGGCCTATAGGTACGAGTTTGTTATTGAGGATAAGGGAAACGATTCGTTTGAAATAAGTTACGATGAAAATGACAAGAAAAAGTTTATTAAGGGAAAATATAATGTGCCCATTCAACATCGGCTATTCCTTATTTTAGTAACTAGAACGGAATTTTTTAAACCCGGTTACAATTTTAATTTCACTTTTAGATTGAGAGAATCGTTAATTGCTAGTTATAATAGTAAACTAGTTTTTGATTTTTCCAGGCCGGGATCTTCTGTGGTAACGGTTTCCTTAACCGGAAATGTGGTGGAAAGGGATATCGACTTTATTAATACTTTGTGCGAAGCTTTTATCGAAGATAACTTGGATAGGAAAAACGAAGTAGCTAGCAAAACCATTTCGTTTATTGAAGAGCAGCTGTCAGAAATTGCCGACTCCGTAAGCTTGTCGGAGGGTAGGTTGAAATCGTATCGTATTGATAACCAGATAATGGATGTGGGGAATTTTTCTTCACAAATTATCAATCAGGTAAATAAACTGGATTTTCAGAATGCCGAATTCAAGTTAAAAGAATCGTATTTAAAATACCTTAGCGATTACTTGAAAAAGAGCATGCTCGATGAAACTATTGTAGCTCCTTCTAGTATTGGATTATCAGATCCAACATTAATGCAATTGGTAAATCAGTTTAACGATACTTACGAAAAACGAAGAAATGTAGGGGAGAAAAATCCGTATTACGCAAAATATTCATCACAATTGCATACTATTAAAAGTACTATGTTGGAGGTGCTTAATAATATTCAAAATGCTTTTACTATTGAACGGAGAGATTTAAAGGAAAGAGAGAAATTAATTGAAAATAGAATTTCGCAACTACCTAATCAAGAAAGCCAGATGAGTAAGTATGAGCGGAAGTTTAAAATTCATGATAATTATTATACTTTCCTGTTACAAAAAAGAGCTGAGTCGCAAATTCAAAAGGCATCAAATGCTCCAGATAATATTATTCTAGACAAAGCACGAATGGTAAGTGTAGTTAATGGAGGTGAAAAGCAACGTACTCAATTAATGTATTTGCTTTTAGGACTGCTTTTACCTATTGGGTTTGTTATTATTAAAGATTTATTAAACAATAAAGTGTACGATAATAAAGATATCGAACGGGTATCTTCTTTTCCGTATTTGGGCGCTATTAGACATACCAATGTAATTGATCCTGTGGCTGTTCAAAAAAATCCACGGTCAGGTTTTGCCGAATCGTATCGTGTTATTCGTACTCGCATAGAATTTTTTGTACAACGAGAGAGTCCGATAAGTTTGCTCGTTACTTCCACAGAATCCGGCGACGGGAAAACGGCATTCACCCTAAATATGGCGGGAATGTATGCGCTTACGGGACGAAAAACCATTATTGTTGATTTAGATTTGCGTAAACCAAGCGTTGGACTTCGTATGGGTATTAGCAAAACACAATTGGGTATTTCTAATTATTTAATTGGTCAGGTAGAAACCCTCGACGAGATTATCGTTACCGATACAAAATATAAATTTGATGTTTTACTTGGAGGTACCGTGCCTCCTAATCCGGGCGAGTTAATTCGTTCCAAAAAGTTAGTAGAAATTCATCAAGAACTGTTAAAAAGATATGATCATATTATCTTTGATACTAGTCCGATAGGCTTGGTTGCTGATGCCTATGCCGTTATGAAGTTTGTTGATGCTACCATGTTTCTAGTTAGAAGTGAAAAAACGCATAAGGTGTTCTTCAAAAATATTATTCAGCAATTAAAAGCTGATCAGAAAAAGAATATTTATATTGTATTAAATGATGTAGACGAGAAAAAAGCCGGCTATTCAAATTATCACGAATACGGTCGTCGTTCGTATTATATGAAAAGAGATGATTATTACTCGTACGCAAAAGATTATTTTGATGAGAGTGATTTGGACATGGATGAACGGAAACGGATTGCTAAACGAAAAAAAAATAAATAAAAACTGTCATTTTTGTAGTATTCTATAATTAACTATATGAAACAAATTGCAATAATTGGATTGGGGTATGTGGGGCTTCCATTAGCGGTTGAGTTTGCAAAGAAATATCCTGTTCTTGGTTTTGATATTAATTCTTCTCGTATTGCTGAGTTAGCCAGGGGAGAAGATCATACCTTAGAGGTTGATACCGATGAACTAAAGGCTGTTATTGTCAAGAAAAAGGCACAGCAAGGGCTTTGTTTTTCTGCAGATGAAAAAGAGTTAATAGGAGCCGATGTGTATATTGTTACCGTACCAACACCTATCGACTCGTATAATAATCCTGATTTACGCCCCTTGCTTCGTGCTAGCGAAATGATTGGAAGGGTTATAGCTAAAGGAGCTATTGTAATTTATGAATCCACTGTTTACCCCGGATGTACCGAAGAAGATTGCGTTCCGGCACTCGAAAAGGCTTCCGGTTTACAGTTTAATACTGATTTCTTTTGTGGTTATTCTCCTGAACGAATCAATCCCGGTGATAAGGTAAATACGCTAACTAAAATTAAGAAGGTAGTTTCAGGTTCTACGCCCGAAGTAGCTGATTATGTTGATGAGTTGTATTGCTCTATTATAGAGGCCGGTACTTTTAAGGCTACTTCTATTAAAGTTGCTGAGGCTTCAAAAGCTATTGAGAATGCCCAACGAGATGTAAATATTTCGTTTATGAACGAGTTGGCATTAATTTTTGAACGATTAGGAATAGATACCAATGATGTTATCGATGCAGCTGCTTCTAAGTGGAATTTTTTAAAATATCGCCCCGGATTGGTTGGCGGGCATTGTATTGGGGTCGACCCGTATTACTTAGTACATAAGGCCAAAGCTGTAGGTTATCACCCAGAAGTAATTTCGTCGGGTAGGCGGGTTAACAATAGTATTGCAGAGCATATTGCTAATAAGGTGCTTAAATTGTTGATTCATAAGGGAGATAAGATTAAAGGATCAAAGGTATTGTTGATGGGGATAACTTTTAAAGAAAATTGTCCGGATATACGAAACACTAAAGTGGTAGATATTTACCGCGAATTAATAGCTTTTGGTTTGGAGGTCGATTTATATGACCCTTGGGCAAATGCAAGAGAGGTTAGTGAAGAGTATGGTATTGCTATTATTGATACTGTTATACCGAGCAAAACCTATAATGCAATTATTGTAGCCGTTGCACACGAGCAGTTTTTATCTTTCGATTTTAAAAAGTATAAAGAGCAAGGAGCTACCATATATGATGCTAAGAATATTGTAGATAGAGTTTTGGTAGATGCTCGTTTGTAAATTAAAATTACCCTAAAAAATTAAAAAGGGCTGTCCAAAAAGTATCGGACAGCCCTTTTTTTGTTGTTTTTATTCGAGGTCAACTTCAGTTCATTTTCAAATATTCAATTTTCATTGAGTAATTGCTTACTTTTTATACAGCCCCCTTTTGTAAACATATTAATGCTTGTTTTATCGTATTATAATCTGCAAGGGGTTTTTAATTTTAAAGGCAGCTTGTTCCATATAGTCAAACCAATCATCATCGGTAGGAAAACCCCATTTGCTCCAGCCTGCACCAAAAAAATACACAAAGGATTTATGCGGTCTTTTTTTTGCAATAGCAAGTAAATGCTTATTTTCAATAATTATAGACTCGATAGGCGTTGGAATATATACGCCAACAAAACTCCTTCCAGCAGGAATGCCGGCATCAGATACTGCATTTTCTGCATAAGCAATAAATCCTTTTTCGGGTTTTGCTATTTTAGTGCCTGCCGAATCGTGTAAGAATATTCCGGCAGCTACATGCTTAATTAATTCATCGTTATCATCGTATAGTACTATAGCTTTGTTTAGCTGATTTCCTGCATCTAAACTGATGATAAGTGTTTGCTTAATTGAAGTTTCTCCAATGGTTAAACTGTCGTAAATAAGTTTAAAAGTGGTACGAAGCGGACCTTTATCAATTATTTCGAAATGATCATAATTACTACCAATAAACAAGCGATTGTTGATGTAGGGTGCAATACCTCCGGCTCCTAATGTAGTGCCAACTTTGTAGCAATCAAGACCTTCGCCATTATCTACATGGTACGATTGAATACTGGCCAAATCATCTTTGTAAAAATTATCTACAATCAATCTGTTGGTTCGTTTTAACCAAACATCTACGCCATTGCTTGGTTTTTCAGGAGCCAAAGCCGGACCGTACATACGGAAGGCGATACGGTCGTTTTCCCAAGTAAAATCATCTTTTCGCTCTGGTACTTGTCGCCCAAAGGTTTTTGCAACAACGGAGTCTGGTTTTCCAGTCATAACCGTATATACCGAAGAATCCTTTGCATTAACTGATGCAGGGAAAATGATGGTGCTATTATCAGCCAATACTTGATACGGAACTTGCTTATTATCTTTGTTTAAGATAATTATTTTATCCCCTTTTTTAAAGTTGATTTGGTCTTTTACGCTACAAAAACAGAATTCAATGATTTCGTTATTTCTATCGATGTTGGTGTTGTTGTAAACTACTAACTCCGCTTTCTGCTTGCAGGAAAAAAGGAAGAGGCTAACGAATAAAAAATAAACAATCTTTTTTACCATATATAGTCTTATTTAGGTTGTTTGCCAATATATGCCAATATACCACCATCAACATATAAAATATGTCCGTTAACAAAATTAGAACTGATGAAGCCAAGAATACTGCCGCACTTGAAAATCTTTCGGTTATCTTATAGGTGCATAACAAGATAATCTTCTCACATGTCAAAGATAAATGTATTTGCACAAATAATTTCAAAGTTAGATCGTTATTCCTTTAAAAAGTTGCTAAGTACATGACAAAAATTTAGTTATATCAATATGATTAACAGAAAATTGGTTAAGTAGGACATTTGCGATGTATTCTAATCCATACTTAACAAAGCTTTTAGCCTTTCTTCCATGTTTTAGTATTCGTATTGGTTTGATATTTTCAT
>CAMDGD010000060.1 GCA_945897785.1 Paludibacter jiangxiensis | reverse complement strand
CGAATATCGCTCCAATCAACCTGTAGCATTATGTTGGCATTGGTAAACACTTCGTACATCATTTTGAAGGACAGCGTTTTATTACTCCAAACAACATCTTTCATGAAAGGTTCTGAAATAATATCTTTTATTGCTTTATCTTCTCTAATATACTGATAATCATTTCCTTTTTGTGCAAAAGTATACGAAACCGAAGTATTTAAACGAGCCAAGGGTTTATACGATAAGGCCAGGAAAAGCTCTGTGCTGTTATCACCCAAATAACTTCCCAATGGATAACCATTCGAGGTATAATCCAAGCTATGAATAGAATGTTTGTAGGTGATAATATCATTTAAGGTATATTCTGCCGTAACACTAAGGTTTTTAAGGGGAAAATTTGACAAGCGTCCGCCTGCTTTATAGGAAATAGGGTTTCGTTCCGGATTATCGGCAGCATATCGGTAAAAAGACAGCTCATCAACATACAAACTACCATATACATGCAAATGGTTGATATTTCGGGAACTGATGTTGATAAACAGTTGTGAATTTTGATTCTCCCGTTGATCTCTCGTCAAGGTATGATCGATGGATTTATAAAACATAAGGGGAATTAGGTAAGCCGGTTGGACGGTATTTTCAGCATAAATAATGGAATTACCTATTGACAAATGCAAACCTTTTATCGGCTTAAAAGTCAACATGTTAGCCGCTAAATATTTACGCTTATACCAATACCTTTTATCCCCTAAATTATCGGTGTAGTATTGTGTAGAATCAATATCCATAGACACCAACCAAGCATGAATAAAATTCAACTCAATCCACGGAGCAGGATGAATATTAAACTGTATATGAGGAAATGAAGGCGTATTTGTACTAATAATATTGCTTCCATTATACGCATCGCCAAAAGAAATATGGTCTTTTACCAACCCTACTCGTCCCCAACTCCAATTATAAAAAATACCGCCACGCATCTCGCTGTAATCGCCTCCGGTAGCGTATCTTTTGTATGCACCGCCGTATTCATTCCGAATAAAGCCTGCTTTGTTTACTAGGGTGTCGTTACCGGTAAAAGGGCTTGTAACTGCGGTATTGTAATTTTGGCGCCAATGCAATAGGTTTTTAGGTTGCACCATATCCCGTAAAGAAGCATAGATTGAGAAGTTTTTTCCGATATATCCATTAAACTCGGCTCCAACCCATCGTTTATACATGGCTCCTTGTTGATTTGAATAGACAATTACCCCTGCTAAAGGATTTATTTTTGCTCGAAAGAGCTCATCTTTATAACGATATGCCGGTTCTATAAGCGACAAAGTAGCCTTGTCTGTGTCCAAAAATTTTACCCATCGTTTTTCAGGAAATTTACCTTGCTCTAAGGCAAATTCGTTGAGATAAAAATCGATAGCTTTCTTTTGTCTGTATAAAAGCTTTTCATTGTTGCTGGCTTGGAGTAATGACTGTGTAATAATATCGCGGCTATAAGGTTTCACCACCGAATTTACTTCAATTATGCCATCATTAGCCAGCTCATCGACCAAATCGTAAATAGCCGAATAATCCTGATGTAGGGGAATATATTGGGCAACAGCAGCAGAAAAAAAGCAAAGCATGAGAGCAACTACTATATTTTTCATTTTTAACGATTGAATTGTTTTAAAAAAACTGTTTCATTCTTGTAAAATTTAGACAGTTTCTAAGTGTGTCTAACTGATATTGAAAATTGAACAATTGAAACCTATTCAACATTCATCACTTACTTCGAGCCTTTCTGAATACAATATTCGCGACGATACGCCAAAAGTAATAAATATCTGTCTTTATTGTACCATTTTTTAGACAAGCATTGATATAGTTTAATTCTGACGCTTCAATTTCGGCTAAAGTTTTTGGCATATCGGCATAAAAAGGAGGCAGTAGTCCGGGCTTTACTTTTGCTCGCTTGTTTTGCAATTCTATGGAGTACAAACTAAAATAATGCTTGCTAATAGGCCTTACTCCCACTAGCTTCAAATCACCTTTAAGCAAGTTCCATAACATGGGCCATTCATCAATCCAAAATTTACGCATAAACTGTCCCACAGAATTTATCCGAATATCGTGTTTAAACTTTCCCCCTTCTTGTAAGTTTCCCTTTTCAAAAACATAGGGTTGCAAATATTCCGAATACGGATGCATGGTTCTAAACTTGTACACGCGAATCATTTTACCGTTTTTACCAATTCTATTTAGCTTGATAATCGGACCGTAAGTGCTCACCCTTTTGCGGGTTGGTTTATTTGTTTTTTGCGCCACAAAGTAGATTAAATCACCCACCTTTATTTCATTTTTTATTTTGTACCCACAACAATACAAGCGCCCAAAAACTTCGGCTTTAGAAAGAATCCGTTTTTTACCTCCGGTAATCCAAAAATACAACTCTCTAGTTAACTCGAGCTTAGGAAGTATTCGTTTAGAAAAGAAATTTAGCCCATACAACAGATAGTTAATACCCAAGGGATAGCGGGCTAGAAAACTTTTTTTGTGCGCGCTTTTCGATTTAAAACAACCAACAAATTCGCCATGATAAGGTAAACGATCGTGTACAGCAACAAAAAAATCGTTAATACCGCGAATATCGTTCACCCTCCTTAAGTTAATAATGGTAGCATACCGATTATTACGCAAGCTTTTTATATTGAAGATATTTGTAGTAGAAACGACCAAGGTATTTGAAGAAAAGAGCGCAAGCTGCTTTTTTAATTGCTGATAAGCGGCAGTTCCGGCCTCCTCTTTAATTATTCTTTGTATTCGTCTCTGCGTATCTTCATCCAATAAATACGGTAAGCTTAATACCTCATCCTGTTTGGCTATTTCATTCTGTTTTTCATTTTTCTCAATATCGGTAGCATACCTAAAAGCATAAAAAATTAGTATGCCAATATTTTCAAGAGCATACAAAACGATGGCGAAAGCAATCAACACATTGGGCGACAGGTTTAAGCTTGGGAAAATTGATATAAGAACAAACGAAAGGAAAATAGCCAACAAATCGGCCTTAAAGACATCCTTTACAGCAACACGCATTTTCCGATACATATAAGAAACATATTTTCGGAAAACGATACCGGATAAATACCAAATGGGAATAAAGACTAAGAAGGGTTCAAAATATTTATCTAAGGGATTTTTTGCTACCAACGGAAACCAACTTAGCACAATATAAAAGGTGATAATCAACAACAAAAAGTTTGAAGCTAAATAAGATAGCTTCGGATTATTGTGAGGTTGTCTATTAAATATTCGCATAAACAAGGGGTTCTCTCTACTTTTTTGATGCACAAAGATAAGTTAATTTTAACAAAAAATTGCGTTAAAAAAACCGTTTATAGAACAGTGTTTTTGCAACAGGGAAAAAGAGTACGGAGAACGCAGTACGGAGAACTGAGAATGGAGAACGGAAAAGTAATGCATTAATTAGCTTTGCTGAAAGCCGTTTCGTGTTAATCTGTGAATTGAAAATCAGCGAAGCTAAATTAGTGTACCGATATTTCTTGACTTTTCGACCTTCGACCTTTGACCTTTCGACCTTTGACCTTTCGACCTTTCGACCTTTCGACTTTTCGACCTTTCAACCTTTCGACTTTTCGACTTTTCGACCTTTCAACCTTTCGACCTTTCAACCTTTGACTTTTCGTCTTTTCGTCTTTTAACTTTTATCTCTACGACCCTTCCCTATCACCATTTTACCCAAACGGTATAAATTAGGTTGAAATAACTTAATATAGCGGTACTCCAGAATAGTTTTTCCACCAAATTTTTCTTTAAAATTGCGTACACCATACGATTTTCCGGGAACACCTGCCCCGCCCCAATTGAAATCAGTTAAGCCCATGCCTTGTGTATAGCGCAGTGTTTCTATAACCAATAAATCGTTTGCACTATATTGCTTTGATTGGGTTGACCCTGCCATATACCAGCTATAGGCTTCGTTTTTATAGCACACCGTTAGCATCACCGACAATAAGTGCTTATCTAAAAAAGCCCCAAGCACTACTAGTTTTTCATCTTCTATTAACTGAATAAACCCTTTATTATAAACACTTTTAGGCAAATACGGCAACCCCAATTTACGATACAATGAGGTAACTAATTGGCAAACAGAACTCAAATCGGCTGTTGACGGTAGCACTTTAACCTCTACTTCTTTTCTAAGGGCTTTTCGTGCTTTTCCACGAGCTGTTGGTATTATTTTTTTACTTAAAGCGGAGAAATTAGTTTTCAAATCAACAACATTATTTAGGTGCTCAAATTGATGAAAATTAAGCTGTTGTAGCGAATTATTAAACCAATTGTTTTGGCAATTTCTGATTTCGTAATAGATAACCTTACTTTTCAGAAAATTTATTTGCGCATCGAGCAAAAAGCGTAAAACAGTTGCACTATTGTCTTTGCATAGCGGTGGAGCCATTGCAATGGCCCGGCGACTAAAGTATCGTTTCAGCAAGCTTGCTTCTTTATAAATTAGCACAAGACTAATACCCAAGAATTCATTAGTATCAGAAACAACTGCAAAAACATAGGATTTAGCAAACGGTTCTTCACAAAAAGCACGATAATATTCCGGCGAATGAAAAAAACGGCCCTCCGGATGCTTTTCCACAAAATCCGCCCACGCATAAAGATCAATACTTTGTATGTCGGAAATCAGTTTCATTGGCAGTTAATAACTCTTTTCACCTGATTTTTTGCGCTTTGCAATACCAACTCCCAAGCCCATGCAAATAAATTAGTAGTCCACCGTTGCGGATGGGTAGTAATCATTACTTGCTTAGGTAGTTTACCGGCTTTGGCAGCAATAATAATTTCATCGGTAGTATGAAAATGCAAGGTGAACGATGATTTCACTTTATCGCGCACACTATATCGTTCGCCATCCCAACAACGACCGGTATCAGTAAGGTAAAACACCTTGGTAAAATCCACATCAAAATAAGGCTCGCCAATTAGCCCAACATCTTTATAGTTATACTGTTGCCAAAGTGTGCGGTTATCGTATTTACTAGTGGGACTCCCATGCATACAAACAGTTTTTACGGGATAAAATTGCCGAAAATACTGCAGTTGTTTTTCAAAATGGTGTATAGCCTGCTGCATATTTCCCTTACACAGAGTTACATCCTCGTAATGATAGCCAATTTCGTGACCTAATGCCACAATTGCCTTAATAATTTCAGGCTTATTGCTTTGCGGTACCACTCTAAAATAATAGGAAGCTTTTATTCCTAAGTTGTGTTCAATTTGGGCTATTTGCAGGGCATTTTTTGCCTTTAAGTCGATATCATGACGAAGCACAACAACTTTTTCCTTCGGAGATTGCAAAAATTCTTCGAAGGGTTGAAAAGCATAACCGGAAATTTGTAAGGCTTCGATTAGCTTTTTATAGGTATGTTGAGAAAAGTCTTTGTAGTCCACGGATTTAGCTTCGCTGATTTTCAATTCACAAATTAACACGAATAAATAAAACAACAGATAACTTTGTATAGTTAACTTTATACTATTTAACTATTTTCCAACAATCTTCCAATATCCACTACGGGTACTGCCCACACGCTCAATCATTTGCTTCGATTTCAATCGCGCTATATACTCCTTTACCGTATCTCTTCCCACCTGTAGTTTTTCCGACATTTCTACATAACTTACTGTAGGGTCATCTACAATCAAAGAAAACACATCCTGCTCAAAATCAGTTAGTTCTGTTTTGATTAGGAGGGTAATTAGGGGGGTAATTAGGGGGGTAACCTCCTGCTTTTTCTTTCCGGTTTTTCTAAATAAAATCACCTTAAAAATCTCTTCTTGTACAAACTTAGGTGTTTTAAGTCCCATAGTTTTACACTTCAAGATAATATCACCGGTACCGGTTCCCATTCGTTCAATTAAACCGGCTAAATACATAGGCTCTGCCATCAATGGATTAGCCGGAATTGAGTTATGAGGTTTTGCTAATTTCGAGGGAGTTAAACCAAAAGGCAAATGCCCCGGATTCCATATTTCCAATCTATCTTTAAACAACATTACCTGCACACTACTCCTGGTTCGTTTCATATAGCTTTATTTTTTAGCCAAAATAGTATCAATAATTTGCAATACTTTGGTTTTTACCTGAATACTTCTTTCTTGAGCAGACTCTCTTCGGGATGAATTATCTACATAGTTTTTAATTTCCTCACAATCTCGGGATTTAAATTCGATGCCCATTTCCTGCATAACAATATCAACGGTTAAAAACACCTCGCTTGGAAAAAAGCTTACCGCGGGCACACCAAGCAATGCTGCTTCTCGTGCAAAAGTGCCCGCACCGGTTAGCATGGCAGTGGTATAATAACACACATCCAATCCGCTCAACGGACCGGGAGGATAGTAAATATTGTCGTAGCCTGCTGCATAGGCCTTTTCTTCTTCATACCTTGGTAAAAACAAAATATTACTGTCTTTAAAAGATTCAAACAATTGCGGCACAATAGTTTGGCTATTTTTAGGCACATACGAAGCCTTTAAATTTTCCGGCCGAATGGTAATAAAATCAGTAAAAGGCAATTGCGTTAAAAAATTCTTATCCGGCACAAAATCAGCTAAATATATATCTTCCTTAAACCCATCGAATGTATGAATCCGCTCTTGCTTTATGCGGTATTTCTTTTGAATGCTTTTATAATTAAAATAATTGGGAAAGACAAAATGTGTTGCCAATAGATACGAAAATACTTTAAACGAAATATCGTTATCGCTAAACACGATGGACTTTTTACCCCGTAAAAAAGCAATTAACGAAGTGTAGTTTCCGCCCAGCGATAAAGCATAATCAAATGTTGGCACCTTATACAACAAATCCTTCATGCGAAGCAATAAACCCCACACTTTTTTGGTACGGCTTTTCCCTTTGTACTTGCCAATTAGTAAGGGTTCTATACCATTTATTTGCAACAAAGGTAAGGTTTCGGAAAAATCGCGTGCCGTAA
This sequence comes from Paludibacter jiangxiensis, assembly GCA_945897785.1. GTDB lineage: Bacteria > Bacteroidota > Bacteroidia > Bacteroidales > Paludibacteraceae > JAFGVL01. The sequence continues at coordinate 1,773 of CAMDGD010000060.1, read as the reverse complement.
AAATCAGTTCGTGTTGCTTTTCCAAGTGCCTGATTATAGGCATCAACACATTAACATGCGGTGTATTGGTTATATCAATCCAAATCTTCATCTCACTCAATCGTTTTAATTACTTTTGCCGGTGAACCTACCGCAACACTATACGGAGGAATGTCTTTGGTAACTACTGCTCCGGCGCCTATTACAGCTCCCTCTCCTATGGTCACACCGGGCATTATAATGGCTCCAATACCAATATGTGCTCCGTCTTTAATGATGACTTTATTATAAACAAGGTCGTTATCCATTACAGCTTTTCCCTTTTTATGCGTTGATAAATCCCGTTGGTGACATAAAATCAATACTCCCGCAGTTACCCAGACTTTTTCACCAATTTCAACAAGATGTGGTACACTATCATCAATTTGTACCGTTCTGTTAATTTTTGTTCCCTTACCTATTTTGACGCCCCTTAATCGATGTAAAAATACCGTAAATTGAGCAGGAAAAGTAAATTGCACCAAAATAGACAATAACCTAATCCAAATCCCTTTTATAATTGATACTCCTGTTCTTTTTGCCATAGTTTTTTACAATTGTTCTATAATCTTCACAATCCGTTCGGCCGTTTTTCCATCCCAAAATCTTGGAATATTACCGGTTTTTCCTTTACCATCCAAAATTACATTAACTTCGTCCAAAATCGCTTCTTTTTGTATTAATTTATTGCTTCCCTCCCATACGGTAATGGGTCGCTCAGTATTGGGGCGTACCGTTAAACACGGAATATTCAAATAGCTTGTTTCTTCCTGAATACCGCCCGAATCGGTTAATACAAACTTTGCTTGTTGCACTAATTGCATAAAGGACAAATACCCTTGAGGTGCAATAAAATAAAGTTGAGGAAATTTATTCAGCTCATTTTCAAGTCCATACGACTGAATGTTTTTAAATGTACGTGGATGAACCGGAAATATCAAGGGAATTTTTTCGGAAATAGCCCCCCAAATCTGTACTAAATCACTTAACGCGTTTTTATCGTCTACATTTGCCGGGCGATGAAAAGTCATTACCGCATATTTTTTTTCGGTAAAATTTATACCGTATGCTATCTGTTCGTCCTTATTTAATAGGGTGTAAACTGCTTTTTTTGCTAGCGCTTTTTCTTTATGAGCAAGCAGTGTATCTATCATTAAATTACCCACCATAAAAATTTTTGATTTATCCACCCCTTCTTTCAACAAATTTTCATCAGCATCAGCACTGGTGGTTAAAAACACATCGGTAATCGCATCGGTCACCAAGCGGTTTATTTCCTCGGGCATAGTTTTGTCATTACTTCGCAAACCGGCCTCATAATGAATAGTGGTAATGTCCATTTTCGCAGCCACCATAGTACAAGCAGCCGTACTGTTTACATCGCCAACCACCAACACAAAATCGGGCTGTATAGCTAAACACACTTTTTCAAAACCCTCCATGATGCGTGCTGTTTGTACGGCATGACTAGCAGAACCCACTTCCAAATTAATATCCGGAGCCGGTATTTCCAGTTCGGTAAAAAACTGTTCCGACATGCTTATATCGTAATGCTGACCCGTATGTACCAGCATGGGTTGAATGGTTTTGTTTCCTTTAAGCGCATGCATTAAAGGAGCAATTTTCATAAAATTTGGCCGGGCTCCGGCTACTAGAATGAGTTTTTTCATTTTTTTACTAATACGATTCAAGCTTAATTGATTAGTTGATAAAATACCTTCTTTTGCCATTTTTTAGGGGCTCAAACTTGTCAAC
>CAMDGD010000059.1 GCA_945897785.1 Paludibacter jiangxiensis | reverse complement strand
GTTTCAGAAACTTTGTAGTACACAATTTCTTTTAGTCTTTCGCCTTTATATTCAATGGTTTTTCGGATAGAATACGGTATGAGTTTATGTTCGTATTCAAAAACATGGGTTTTACTTTTCGTAAGCACATCGTTGTTTGGTTTAACAATACGAACAAACAATACTTTTTCACCAACCGCTGCCGTAACATTTTTGGCAATATTAAAACCGATAGCAATAGTCATAGTTTTACTTAAACGACTGGTCTTCTTGTCTCGTTTATTGAAAGTTTCAACTACAAAATTGTCTGCTTCGAGCATAGAAGCTCTGGTAACCACCTCGGTTAATTGTTCTTTTTCTTTGGATAGAAGTTGGTTGAATTGTGTTACTTGAGATATTTTAACCTTAACATCTTTATTTTCGGTGTAAAGCTTTGCATTCACTTTATTAAGTGAGTCAACCTGACGGATGTAATTCATCAATACTTTTCGTACCGTGCCCAGTTCTTCTTTTAGTTCGGCAATTTTCTTGCTGTTGGTCGATTTTACAGTTCTTAGTTCATCAAGAAGCTGTTGAATTTTTTGTTTTTGCGATTCTAGCATCAGCATTAAGGAGTCGTTGCCTATGTTGGTATCGTATCCGTCAACCTCTAGAGCCAAGGCGTTCAATTCCCTTTCAGTTTGTTGCTTTTCGTATTCTAGCAGTTCTTCTGCCCCTTTTAATTCTGCTTCTTTTTGATTTATTTCCAATTGCGAGTTGTATAGTTGTAAGCCGAGCATGGCTATCGCTACTATGGCAACAATCACTAAAACAGTTAGAAAAACAGTTTTTTTAGGCATAAGAGGTATTTTGCTTTTAAAATAATCGGTTGTACAAAGATATATTTTTGCTTTATATGCAAACAATAGTATCATTTGTATTTATGTTATTTTTTGGTAAATCGTCTTTTTTTCGGTTTGTCAGATGTTGTATCTTCTTCAATAATTTTCAAGCAATCAGCTAACGTAAGTAAGGCCGGGTCTTGTTTTTTCGGAATTTTATAATTTTTCTTTTTGTACGAGATATATGGGCCATAACGCCCGTTTAGTAATTGCATTTCGGCATCTTCTTCAAAAACTTTGATTGTTTTATTGGCATCTTCTTCTCGTTTTTTTAGAATCAATGCAATGGCCTTATCGGCAGACACAGTCATGGGGTCTTCTTCTTTTGGCAACGAAACAAATTTGTTGTTATGTTTAATATAGGGGCCAAATCGACCTATGGCAACAGTCATTTCAGCATCTTCAAACTCACCTAACGAGCGCGGTAACTTAAATAGTTCCAATACTTCTTCCAACGAAATGGTTTCCATGCTTTGGTTTTTAAGTAGCGAGGCAAAAAGGGGTTTTTCTTCTTCTTCAGATGTGCCAATTTGGGCTACGGGGCCAAATCGACCAATTTTCACAGAAATTTGTCGGCCTGTTTTAGGGTCAGTGCCTAATATATGCTCGCCAACTTTATGTTCAGAACGAGCTTTCGAGGCTTCTACTACAGGGTGAAACTCTTTATAGAATGTATCGATGGTTTTGGTCCATTCAATTTCTCCATCAGCAATATTGTCGAATTCTTTTTCCACTTTAGCGGTAAAATTATAATCCATTATATTGGGAAAAAACTCAGAAAGGAAGTCGGTTACAACAATACCTATGTCTGTTGGAAAAAGTTTGGCTTTTTCTGTGCCAAAAGTTTCTTCTTTTAGCTCGTCTGTGATGCTTTTTTTATTTAGTGTGATAAGAGTAAACGACCGCAATTCCCCTTCACGATCACCCTTTTCTACATATCCTCTATTTTGGATAGTAGAAATTGTTGGCGCATAAGTAGATGGCCGCCCAATGCCCAATTCTTCTAGTTTGCGCACCAAGCTAGCTTCGGTATAGCGCGCCGGTTTTTGAGTAAACCGTTCTTGAGCAACAATATGTTTTGCGGTTAAAAGTTCCTTTTCCTTTAACGGAGGGAGCATGCCACTATCTTCTTGTTCAGTATCTTCATCGGTAGATTCCAAATACACTCTAAGAAACCCATCGAACTTTAGCACCTCTCCGGCAGCAATAAATTTTTCGTTGCTGGTAGAAATAAGAATGGTTGCCGTTGTTTTTTCGAGTTCTGCATCGGCCATTTGTGAAGCTATGGTTCTTTTCCATATAAGCTCGTACAACTTTTTTTCTTGTGCGGAACCCGAAATTTCATGTTGGTTCATGTATGATGGTCGGATAGCTTCGTGTGCCTCTTGTGCCCCTTTGCTTTTGGTTTGAAATTTCCGAATATGCACATATTTTTCGCCGGCCATTGCAATTATTTCTGCTTTGCTGGTGTTTGTTGCCAAATCGGACAAGTTAACCGAGTCGGTACGCATATAGGTAATCAACCCCGCTTCGTAAAGCTTTTGAGCTACCACCATGGTTTGTGTTACCGAGAAGCCTAGTTTACGCGAGGCTTCTTGTTGTAAGGTTGATGTAGTAAAAGGAGCTGCCGGTGATTTTTTTGTAGGGCGTGTAACAATATTGTCTATTTGAAATTGAGCATCTTTGCATTTCTCTAAAAAGTTTAGTGCCTCTTGCTTGGTAGCAAATCGATTTTGCAGTTCGGTTTTTAATTCAACAGGTTTCCCCGCTTTATCGGGAACTAAAAATACAGCAGTTACTTTGTACGATCCTTCAGCCGTAAATTTTTGTATTTCTCTTTCGCGGTCAACAAGTAATCGTACGGCAACAGATTGTACCCGTCCTGCAGATAGTGAGGGTTTAATTTTTCGCCAAAGCACCGGAGATAGCTCGAAGCCAACAATACGGTCCAGCACCCGTCGTGCTTGTTGAGCATCTACAAGTTTTTTGTCAATTTCGCGCGGATTTTCGATGGCAGTAAGAATGGCATTTTTTGTAATTTCGTGAAAAACGATTCGTTTGGTTTGCTCTTTTTTGAGTCCCAATACTTCAAATAAATGCCAAGAGATGGCTTCTCCTTCGCGGTCCTCATCAGAAGCAAGCCAAACCATTTCGGCTTCTTTTGCTGCTTTTTTTAAGCCGCTAACAACTTTTTGCTTGTCTTTAGGAACCTCGTATTGAGGTTCGTAATTGTTTTCAAAATCGATGCCGAAGCCTTTTTGGCCTAGGTCTCTGATATGTCCAAAACTAGACAGAACGGTGTAGTCTTTTCCTAAGAACTTTTCAATCGTTTTGGCTTTGGCCGGTGACTCAACAATTACTAGATTTTTTGACATAAGCGGGTTTTCAGTATAGAAATAAAGTTGAAATTGCGTGCAAAATAACAAAAACAAGCTCCTTACTTCCAAATTTTTAGCCTGTTATTTTTCATTTACACATTAATATATAAAGAAAAGAGCTTTTTTATATGCTTTTAAGAAGTACTATTACCAAAGTACAACCAACGGTCAATGACCGAAGGGATTTAATTGACAATTGAATTAAAAAACGCAAAGGCAGTCATTTGTCTTTGTTTTTTACTCTTTTGTAATAAGCTCTAAAAGCATCCATTTTGCCTTGTACATAACAAAAACCCATACTGTTTAGGTACGGGTTTTATGATAATTATTCAAGTTCTTTTCTACTGTCGATGCTTTGTTCAAAAAAGCTCATAAAGTCGTCTTTTTCCTCAGAGTCCATCCATTTAATAGCAGAGCTAGGATGCAAGTTTAAATAGCCTGTAATCAAATACGGAATATAGTATCCCCAGCTTAATTCTTTTTGTATCGGAATAATTTGATCTTGAATTACTTGTAAGATAGGCTTAACGCGATATTTTGGATTTTTCAAAAAGGTTAGAAGTAGTTCGGTGCCGCAGTTTCCTGCACCACGACCTAGGCCTAGTATTGTTCCATCAACCATATTTGCCCCATGAATAATTGTTTCGATGGTGTTAGCAAAAGCTAGTTGCATGTTGTTGTGTCCATGAAATCCAATGGTTTTTCCCGGAAGTGCTTTTTTGTATTTATTCATTAAAAAAGCAATTTGTTCGCTGTACATACTGCCAAAGCTATCTACTAGGTAAATAGTAGGCACTTTCGATTTTGATAAATCGCTAAGAGCTTGGTCTAAAGCCATTTCGGTAACTGTAGAAACAGCCATTAAGTTAATGGTTACTTCGTATCCTTTGTCCATGCAGTGTTCTGCAAGTGCTATGCCTTTATCAACTTGATAATCGTAACAGGCAACGCGAATCATATCCAATACGCTTTCAGATTTTAGTGGTATATCATCAAAATCGATGCGGCCGATATCTGCCATTGCGGCTAATTTGGTACCCGTATTATTCTCGCCTACAATTCTTCTTAGGTCTTTTTCTTCGCAAAACTTCCACGGACCATTTTCTTTTTTTGAATAAGCGTTTTCGCTACTCTTATAGCCAATTTCCATGTAATCGACACCTGCTTCAACGCAGGCATCATATACTGCTTTTACAAAGGCATCAGAAAACTGCCATTTGTTTTGTAATCCGCCATCACGAACGGTACAATCCATTACTTTTAGTTCTTTTCTATACATTGTATTTGTTTATTTATTTATTATTCGCATTTCTTCTTCGATAAAATACTGAATTAGTTTTTTATAAATATCTTCAATAATATTAGGATTAAGACCTTGTTCCTCAGCCAATAATCGTCGGCTTTTTAATACTGCATCTTTTCTTTCTTGAGCAATAATTCCTGCTTCGGTTTTGTCTTTAAAAGGCACAGTTGCTTTTACATAGTTGAACCGAAGTGCCAGTAACTTAATGATTTGTTCGTCAATGGTGTCAATGCAGTTACGAACCTCATCAATGGTTATACATTCTTTAGGAGATTTCATCCGTATTAGGTATAAAATTACATAGATTTTGTAAACGGGTACAAACTTAAGTAAATTTTTTGTGTACACAAAAACAGTAGCATGAGTCTTTAATTTTTTGACCTACAACAAACTAAGACTTTTAAGTTTGCTTATTGTTTATATATTTGTATTTTAAATTGTACATTCATGAGCTTAGAAACACTACGAGAGTTTAGAATAATTTTAGAAGAAATAGCCCCAATAAATAATGCAGAATGGGAGTATTTAGCTTCGAACTTAACGGTGTTAATATTAAAAAAAGACACCTTATTTCACGAAGCCGGCAATAAGATTGAAGATCTTTTTTTTATAATTGAAGGAACCGTTCGTAAATTCTCGCAACACGGAGAAACAAGAATTACCAATAATGTGTATCGCAGTCAGCGTTTTATTACCGACTTGTTAAGTGTAAGCGAACAAAAACCCTCTATTTACTCTTTTGAATGTTTAAGTGACACAAAACTTGTTAAGCTGAGTTTGTCTTTTAGCGAAAAAGCATTTTCTATGTCGCCAACCTTTTCGCATGTTGCACGCGTTATGTATCAACAGGCTTTGTTGCAAGAGTCAATGCGATTGCGCGAAGTACTAACGGCTTCGCCCACCGAGCAATACAAAAGGTTTGTAAATGAGCACAAAGAATTATTGAAACACCTACCGCAAAATAAAATTGCCGAATGCCTTAATATTGCACCTGAAACCCTTTCTCGTATTAAAAAGAAACTATTGGCAGATTAAAACAACAACTGCCCCCATTTATACAAGTATAAAAAGGGGCAGTCTATGTAAAAAACGAGGTTTCTATTATACTACACCTTGATCAATCATTGAATCGGCCACTTTGATAAATCCACCAATATTGGCACCTTTTACATAATTTATAAATCCATCTTTTTCTGTTCCGTATTTTACGCAAGTTTGATGAATGTTAATCATGATTTGATGTAATCTAGCATCTACTTCTTCTCTTGTCCAAGGTAAACGCATTGAGTTTTGTGTCATTTCTAACCCGGAAGTTGATACACCACCTGCATTAGCAGCTTTACCCGGTCCGTATAGAATTTTTGCCGCTAAATATACTTCGATAGCTTCTGGAGTTGAAGGCATGTTTGCTCCTTCAGCAATACAGATACAACCATTTCTTACTAACATGTTAGCGTCTGTTTCGTTTACTTCGTTTTGTGTTGCACAAGGCAACGCAATGTCGCATTTGATACTCCAAGGAGTTTGTCCTTCAAAATATTTGGCAGTTTTATATTTATCGCAATATTCTTTGATACGACCGCGTTTGATGTTTTTTAATTCCATTACAAAAGCAAGTTTTTCAGTATCAAAACCATCCGCATCATGAATAAATCCGTCGGAATCTGAAAGAGTTACTGCTTTTCCGCCCAATTCAATTGTTTTTTCAACAGCATATTGAGCCACATTACCCGAACCGGAAATAACAACAATTTTTCCGTTAAAATCCATATTACGGGTTTTCAACATTTCTTCTGCAAAATATACTGTACCGTATCCTGTTGCTTCTGGTCTAATTAAGCTACCGCCCCAGTTTAATCCTTTGCCGGTTAATACGCCGGTAAATTCATTTCTGATTCTTTTGTACTGACCAAACATGTAGCCAATTTCGCGACCACCAACACCTATATCACCTGCAGGCACATCGGTATCAGGACCAATATGACGAGACAACTCTGTCATAAAGCTTTGGCAAAAATGCATTACTTCATTGTCTGATTTTCCTTTAGGGTCAAAATCAGATCCACCTTTACCACCACCCATAGGAAGCGTAGTTAAGCTGTTTTTAAGTACTTGCTCAAAGGCCAAAAATTTTAAAATACCTTGGTTTACTGTTGGATGAAAACGCAAGCCTCCTTTGTATGGCCCTATAGCGCTACTCATTTCGATACGGAATCCTCTATTAACCTGAACATTTCCTTTGTCGTCTATCCAAGGCACTCTGAAAACAATCATTCTTTCAGGTTCAGCCATTCTTTCCAGAATTTTTGCTGTTTTATACTTTGGGTTTTCGGCAATAAAAGGAAGTAATGATTCTGCTACTTCTTGTACTGCTTGGTGAAATTCAAATTCACCGGGGTTTTTTGCAATGACTTTGGTCATAAAGTCATTTAGCTCTACATCTAAGTTCGCCATGGTACTTTTGTTTTTTTAATAGTAATTAATTAAGATGATAATTTCTTCGATAAGCCTCTTTGGGCAGGCGTAATCAAAGGTACTACACCTTAGTAAGAAGAAAATACAATTGGCTGTAATTTAAGTGAAACACTTACTTGTTTCCGTATTTTTCGTAGGGGTGTGTAAACAAGACCAATATACCTTGTTAGGAAATAAAACAGTAGAAATACTACGTAAATATTTTGCAGCGTATAAACCAAAGATTGGATGTTTGAGGGAACTAAGGGGGAGCAGTATTCAAAAGATAATAAAAGCTGCACTTGTAAAAGTAAATAGTAAGAAGCACATTACTGTGCATACATTGCGTCATAGTTTTGCTACGCATCTACTTGAAGCAGGAACTGAATTACGTTACAAAAATTTATTAGGGCATGAATGCAGCAAAACTACTGAGATATATACCCATATAACAACTCTGATGGCGTAGGAAGCTAGCCGAAGCATCTTTGTCACGATGTTTTTGGACTAAAAGCCGGCTTTTAGCCGGCAAAAAACAAAAAATAAAACAGCACGAATGATACGTTGAGTTTTTGTGTGCAAAGGCCGTAGGCAGGGGTACGCCCGGCAATGCTGTGTTTAATCTTTGAGGTATGACCTTACTAAAAGCGGGGTTTTACTGGGAAGCCGAATAAGGTTAATTAATCGTATAATGATTATAAAAAAGGATTGCCCATTATGAGCAATCCTTAATAAAATTAGATTTTCTTACCAACATAAAAAACATAGCCATAATACTCTTTATACTTTTTGTATAAATCATATTCATGTCTTTGATATGCAATTAATTCTTCAGCAGATTTATTACCTTTATATTTCATTAAGAACTTTTCTTGTGCATCTATTTGTAGCTCATAAAAATGTTCTAACCAACAATTTTCAGGTAATATAAAAATTGCAATGGGCGTGTAACCATGCTTTTGCATTTGGGCAACCTTATTTGCAATCGTGTCAATTTCTGGATACGCATTTTGCCAAAAGTCGTTAATTTCTTGTGGACGTTGCTCAGTAAACCACGATGCTTCAGTTACTGCAATATAACCACCTGTTTTTAAGAATTTTTTCCATTCTTGCAATCCTCGTTCAAAACCAATATTGTAAATAGCGCCTTCACACCAAATAAGGTCAAACTGTACATTTTCAAAAGGTAAGTTTTCCATAGAGCCAACAACTCCAGCAACTCTATTTTGCAAATTTAATTTGTTTGCATTACTGGAAAATTGGTTTATAAAACTGGGAAACAAGTCTAATCCTGTAATGTTGCACGTTGTGTTTTGTGCTAATACCATTGTTTGCGCACCTGTTCCGCACCCAATGTCTAAAATGCGTGAATCTTTAGAAAGGTTATCTATAAAACCTAAAGCTTTTATTGTTACTTCGGAACTTCCTGGTCCTTGACGTTCAATACTAGAAAAGTATTCGCATATTAGGGTAAAGTCGAATTCGTGAATTGTTGTATTTTCGTTACTCATGTTAGTAAATTTATTATTGTTGAAACATTGATTATTCAAGTCCCAAACTATTGTTAATATATAGAAACTAAAAACACTCTGACAAAAATTTGCCAGAGTTTAATTAAGTTATAATCTTTTGGAAAATCCCAAAGATTATTTATTTAACAATATCCGTAATAAAATATAACATCCATTAATTTTAGTAATGTAAAAATAGCAATAATTTTATATCCAAGTATAAAATAGCAATTTTATTTGTAGTTTTGATACTTCACCGCTACCACGCGAATTAAAAATCAACGGAGTTAATTTTTAATTGTCGAGTAGGCACAGGGAGTTCCACCCCATCCCCGTTCCTCGTAGCGTATGGTTTGCGCAAATTTGGCTATGGCGTCTCGCTATGTTGAAGCTAGAAACAAAGCTCCTGCTTTGTGTTGTTATGCCAGCCAGAGGCCGGCTTTAAACTGCGACATGGCGAGGACGCTAGGCTAAG
>CAMDGD010000058.1 GCA_945897785.1 Paludibacter jiangxiensis | reverse complement strand
GGTTTAAAATGCCGAGGTCTTCCGATTGCATGGCCAATTTAACGCCTCCGCAAACATAATATCCGCATACCATAATGTGTTATATTTTAATTGCGTTATGGCATAATTAATAACCGACATGATACTTAAATACTTGTTTGTAAACATATTGCCAATATTTCTGTGCACAAACACTTCTCCGGGTTGTACGCCCATAAACTCTTTGTACTTATGCGACTATCATAATATCTGATATAAAGAATTTGTGGGTTTTGTTGGCTCGATAATTAGGTAAAGTAATTGGCATCTTGAGCAATTTTTTGCTTTCCGGTCGCGATTCTAATTAAGTATGGTACAGTTTGTTTATTAATAATATGCTTGTTTGTGTAAAGATAAATACAATCTTAGATATTTTTATGTTTTTTCTTTTTTTGTATATTTAGTATTATTCCTGATTATATGCCAAAATATGCTTGAACTCTTTTGATACGCATCAGTTGTAGAAAAATTATGTAAAGAAAAGCGTGCATAAAGGGGTATTTCTCTACGATGCTAAAAAGCTTGTCTTGTCGTAGTTTTAGCTGTATAGTTTTCTTTAGTTCTTTACTATTGTAGCTAGGGTCTTGAATTATTTTTGCTGTTTCTTTTCCACTTAGTAAGGCGTGCGAAATGCCTTCTCCGGTTCCTTTTGAACATAATCCGGCAGCTTCTCCAACTAAGAAAATAGTTTTAAATTGATGGCCTTGGTATGTATAACATACACGACCGCCTTGTAATTCTTCTCCCTTATAGTTAAAGCCCTCTTTGGTGCAAAATTCTTCCAATACCTTGCGGGCTACTTGTGCATTATATAATTGGGGATTAAAGTAGATGCCAATATTTGTATGGCTTTTGTGTGGAAACACCCAAATGTAGCCTGTTTTCATTTTTTTGTAGCTTAAAAACCAAAGGCAGTTGTCGGATACTTTCGGAATTTCATAATACAAGCCTATGCAATAATTTGAAGCTAATCCTACGTGTTTTCTGACAACAGAATTGGCTCCATCTGCACCTACTAGCTGGGTGTAATAAAAACATTCATTTGTATTCGTATATACCTTTTCATCGTCAATTTTTACTATTTTACAGTTGATTAAAATGCGTATGTTCGAAGCCTCTTTTAGTTGTTCGAGCTGATATTGCGCCAAATCAAAACGGCTAATGGTTCGAATGGCTTGTTTTAGTGAAATGCGATAATTGCTTTTATTTATTCGAATGTTTTGTGCAAAAAAACTACTGGTTTTCTCACCTGGAATGTGTGGATAGTTATTGCTTAATCCGGTTAATCCTCCTGCACAGGGTTTTGGTCCTAAACCATCATTTTTTTCGAGTAATAATACCGAATAACTTGTGTTTTTGAATTCAAGGGCACAGGCTAACCCTGCCGGACCGCCTCCTACAATGATAATGTCAAATTTGTTTGTATTCAAAATTCAGCTTCTTTAATCTTGCATTCTTTTGTTGTTATCTACCTATTCTACCTCTGCTTATCCACCAAATAAATCCTTTTTTGGGGACAGCTGTAATAAACTCATTCTGATCACTAACAAAACGAATATCTTCGATAGTAAAAAAGGCCTTGGGGTTATATTCTTTAATTAGAGGAATAATCTTTTTTATTACAGATCTTTTTTCGAGTAGATAAATAATATGCACTAAACCTATTGTGCCATTAGCTTCGTGAGAAGTAGCTTTGTATCCTTTTGATTTCAGTTTTTCAATTAAAGGTGAGGCGTCTTTGTGTGTAATAACCCGAATTAGTTGAACCCCAATGGCTAGTTTCTGTTCGATAATTAAACCGATATAATTACCAATCGCAAATCCGCCTGCATAAGCAAGATAACATACCCAATTGTTGAGATTCTGCATTATTTGGGTAATGGCAATAATCCATATGAGAACTTGAAAGAAACCAAGAATGGGGGCAATGATTTTATCACCTTTAGAGATAAATACAATGCGTAAAGTATCCATGGATACATCGATTACACGGGATAAAAAGATTAAAAAAGGTAGGAGAACATAAGTAAACCAAAAACTGTCAAAAAAATCTGGAGTCATTTGAATTTTTTTTAATGTATTGAATTGAAAAACTAGTACTCAATGCCCAAACGAGCTTTAACGCCTTGTTGATAATAATGCTTTACTTCAAGCATCTCTGTTACTAAATCGGCATATGCAATTAGTTCGGGTGTGGCATTTCTACCTGTGATAATTATTTCTGTTTCAGCAGGTTTCTTGTCTAGTATGGCAATTAACTCTTCGGTAGAAAAAAGCTTATAGTAAATGGCAATATTGGCTTCGTCTAGTACAACAATGTCGTATTTGTTGGAATAAATGATTGTGGCAACTTCTTCCAATCCTTGTCGAGCAATCTCAATATCTTTTTCAGTCGGTGTGTTGTGTATAAAGCATTCTAGTCCATATTGTTTAACTTCTATTGCAGGAAGATAGTTTTCTAGCGCTTTGATTTCCGAATAGAGTTGCCCTTTGACAAACTGAGCGAAAAATACTTTTTTTCCTGCACCAACAGCACGCAAGGATAGCCCTAAGGCGGCTGTAGTTTTTCCTTTGCCATTGCCGGTATATACTTGAATTAGTCCTTTCATTTTATTAGTCCTTTCATTTTTTATGGATTCTTACAAAGATAAAAATTATTCTTCAGCCGTAATAATTAATGTTTGTATTAATTACAAATAGCATAAGTTCATAATAAATTTTATAATAGGTAAAAAAAAGACATTACATGTTGCAAATAAAGATTTTACTTCCTTAGTTAAAAAAAAAGGCGACACCTAATTGTATCGCCTAATAGCAAGTTTTTATAGTCTACAAATTATTTTTTTTTTGAGAGCAATTGTTTATCAATAATTTTTATAAGATCTTCTTTAGTCATAGCTCCATTTGATATGCTCGGATTTCCTGTTGTTGGACAAAACAATAGTGTTGGAATGCTTTGAATTCCAAAGTCTTGCGCTAGTTCTTTTTCTATATCAGTATCTACTTTGTAAAAGTAAATTTCCCCCTTGTAAGTTTGGGCAAGTTCTTCTAAAATGGGTGCAATTCTTTTACAAGGTCCACACCAAGTGGCATAAAAATCAATAACGCAGGGTTTATCTCCAAGGTAAATCCATTCTTTGCTATTTTTTTCGTAGTCAGCTACTTGAGTTAAAAAATTCTTTTTAGTAAGCGCAATGGTTTCTTGTGTCTTTATTTCTTGAGCAGACATTGGAATGATAAAAAAGCTGGTTAATAAAACCAGCATTAATGTATTACGAACATGTGTTGAAGCTTGTCTTAACATATCTTTTTTGATTACTTTTTTCATGTTAAATGTATTAGCTTACCTTCTTTGTAAAAACGCAGGTGGAGGAGGAGCTTGTTTTTTTAATAAAACTTGATTGATAATATCTACTATCTGTCCTTTAGGTAAGGCCCCTTTTGCCATTTGAGGGTTACCTTGCATAGGACAAAATATTAAAGTAGGATAGGCTTGCACTTTAAAAGCACGCGCTAATTCAACTTCTTTTTCGGCATCGGCTTTGTAAATATAAATTTTTCCTTCATATTCCTTGGCAAGTTCTTCCAGTATTGGAGCTAAAGTACGACAAGGACCACACCATGTGGTGTAGAAATCAATAATACAAGGTTTATCTCCCAAGTATTTCCAACTTATTGGATCTTTGTCTAAGTCGGATACTTTTTTTACAAAATCGGCTTTTGTAATATAAATCGTGTGTTTTTTGTTAACAGCTTCTGCTTCTGTTGTATTAGCTTTTGCCCCATTTTGTTGTGGTTTATTTGTGGCATTGCTTGCAAGCATGAAAGCAAAAAATACGAAAAATAAAGAAACAACTTTTTTCATCAGAGTATTTGTTTTATAATAGCTCAATAAAACAATTTGAGTATTTCTAATCCTACAAAAAAAATGCGGGAGTATGAAAATAGCAAAGTAGTATTAAGCAATTTATGGTTGGTAATTAGCTAATTATATGTTAAAAAAGAAAGTTTCGTATGTCATTAATATTTACAAAAACAATTAATAGCAATAGAAATATCATCCCGACAGTTTGAGCTTTTTCGAGAAATTTTTCGTTCGGTTTTCGTCCGCTAATAATTTCAAATAATAAAAAGAGAAGGTGTCCACCATCTAAACCGGGTATTGGCAGTATGTTCATAAAAGCCAACACAACAGATAGAAATGCGGTGGTGTACCAAAATTGAATCCAATTCCACTTGTAATCAAATTGTTTGCCAATACTTCCAAATCCACCTAAACTATTAACGCCTTCAGAGGTAAAGATGTATTTCATGTCGTTTACATAGGCTGTAAGTTTTTTTACGCCTAAGACTATTCCCGCCGGAATAGACTCGAAGAAACTATAACTAATTGTTTTGGTTTTAAATATAGCTTCCGGCTGACGAGGTGCAATGCCAATCTTTCCTGTACTGTCAGGAATAACTTTAATGGTGGTTTGTGCACCTTTACGATAAACACTAATAAGCACTGTTTTGTTCTTGAATGTGTGAATGTTTTTTGCAAAATCGTAAAAAGTTAGTGTTTGTTGTCCATTTATGGCTACTAAACTATCGCCAACCTGGAATTTAGCTTTTGCAGCGGGTGAGTTGGGTATAATTTTATCTGCAACAAAAGGAATACGGGGACTGGCAAACCCTTGTTTTTCGCGCATTAGCTGTTGCATGAAATTGGTCGGGATGCTTATGTATGCGATCGTATCGTTGCGTAATACGGCTACTTTTTTTCCTTCTACAATTTGGCGAAAAGCGTTTTCGTCAAATCGTTCTATGGCTGTATTGTCAACCAATAAAAGAATATCCCCGTCTTTAAATCCAACTTTTTTTGACGTTTCGCTAAACTCCATTCCTAAACTGTAATTGCTTATTGGAATATAGTTTTCTCCCCACGTAAATAGTACGGCGCTGTATATCAGTAAGGCTAGGATAAAGTTCACCAAAACGCCACCGGTAATTATTGGCAATCGTTTCCACGGCTTTATTGATCGATATTCCCATGGTTTTGGGTCTGCATATTGTTGAGCCTTGTCCATCGACTCGTCAATCATACCTGCTATTTTACAATACCCACCCAAAGGCAACCAGCCTATTCCCCATTCTGTTGATTCAGGGTATTTACGCCAGTCGTTTGTTGATAAGGTGGCTGTATCAATAGTATGATATAAGTACCTGCCTTTAGCATCTTTTACATGATATCCTTTGCTGTCGGTTACGGGTGTTGATAATGGTTGTTCGTTTTTAGCAAAATATTTTAGGTGCCATCTGCCGTTAATTTTCTTTAATCGTAACAGTGAGAAGGTAGGATTGAAGAATAAGTAGAATTTCTCGACACGAACTTTAAATAGTTTTGAAAAAAAGAAATGACCCAATTCATGGGCAAAAACCAGAATAGAAAGACTAAGAATAAGCTGAGCTCCGCGAATGATAAATGACTCCATATATTTTTCTACTTAATTAAATTTACAAAGTCTTGAGCTATGTTTCTAGCTTCTTGGTTGGAATCGACATAATCATCGTAGGTCGGCTTAGCAATATAACTGCATTGTTGCATGGTTTTTTCAATAACATCGCTCATATGTAAAAAGTTGATTTTATCTTGTAAAAATGCAGCTACGGCTATTTCATTTGCTGCATTTAAAATGCAAGGCATATTTCCTGCTCTCTCCATAGCATAAAATGCAAAAGCGAGATTTCTGAACTTGTCGGTGTCTGGCTTTTCAAAATCAAGTTGGCTGTATTTGGTAAAGTCTAATCGAGGATAGGTATTGGTTAGCCTCTCAGGATATGCAAAAGCGTATTGTATCGGTAATTTCATGTCAGGTAACCCCAATTGTGCTTTTATAGAACCATCGGAGAATTGAACCATTGAGTGTATAATAGACTGAGGATGTACGACTACTTCAATTTTTTCTGTAGGTATGCCAAAAAGCCATTTTGCTTCAATTACTTCAAAGCCTTTGTTCATCATACTGGCAGAATCAATGGTGATTTTTGCCCCCATATCCCAATTAGGATGTTTTAAAGCCTGTGCTTTTGTTGCAGTGGCTAGTTCTTCGAGCGTTTTTGTTCGAAAAGGTCCTCCTGAGGCTGTAAGTATAAGCTTCTCTATTGTTGCAAAGTTTTCTCCAACTAAGCACTGAAAAATGGCAGAATGTTCTGAATCTACAGGTATAATAGGTGTATTGTTCTCAATAGAAAGCTTGGTGATTAGTTCTCCTGCAACTACTAAAGTTTCTTTATTTGCTAGGGCAATAGTTTTTTTTGCTTGTATTGCATTGATAGTTGGTTTTAATCCAGAATACCCTACCATGGCAGTTAATACTATGTCGATAGGTTCCATGGAAACTATTTGGGCTATGCTTTCGTTGCCAGCAAAGACTTTAATTGGAAAGTCTTTTAAAGCATCTTTAACAAATAGGTATCTAGTTTCGTTTGCAATTACTACTACTTCGGGCTTAAATGCAAGGGCTTGTTGAACTAGAAGCTCTGCATTATTGTTTGCCGTAAGTGCATAAACCTCGAATAAATCTGGGTTTTCTTTAATTATCTCTAGTGATTGCGTACCTATTGAACCGGTTGAACCTAAAATGGCTATGTTTTTACTTTTGCTTGTGTTCATTCATTTGAATTAAATAAAATATACTCCTCTGGATTTAGAGGTTTTCCTTTTTCCCAGAGTTCAAAATGCAAGTGTTTTACAGTTCCGGCTTTCCCTGTGTTGCCTGATATG
The DNA here is from genome assembly GCA_945897785.1 of Paludibacter jiangxiensis. GTDB lineage: Bacteria > Bacteroidota > Bacteroidia > Bacteroidales > Paludibacteraceae > JAFGVL01. The sequence continues at coordinate 2,256 of CAMDGD010000058.1, read as the reverse complement.
GCAATGGCTTCACCGGCTTTTACTTGTAGTCCTGCTGTTTTTAGAATAGATGAATTGTTTTTATATACAGAGTTGTATTCATTTTCATGTTGAATAACTATTACATACCCTTCTTCTATAGTATATCCAGTAAAAATAACTGTTCCATCAAGTACAGAAACAATATTTTCGTTGGGAGTAGTGCTTAAATTAATTCCGTAATGCGTATCGTATCTATTAAATTTTGAAATCACAACTCCTTTTACAGGGCGCATAAATACTATTGTTTTTTGTGTTTTTGGAGTACTTAAAATACTTAAGTTGTATTGTTCTTCTTGCTCGAAATTCTCACAAAAATCTTCTTCTAGTTTTGATTTTTTTAAATTTATTTTTTCTCTTTCTTGTAAAGCTATTGTGTCCATAGAGCTGTTTTCGGTAATGGTTATTTCTCCCGAAATAATATTCCGTAATACCAAAATATATTCTTCTTGCTTTTTTATTGTATTATCAAGGGAATCAACCAACATGGCGCTATGAATGATTTCTTCACGAACATTGGTGTTTTGATATCCAGGTAAAAATTGCTTTAATGGCGTTTTAATTATTAATAAAGAATTTACAATGAAGCATATAGCTAAAAAAGAACAACTTAGCAGAAAGACATTTAATCGAGATAGTCGTATGTGAAAAGTTTCCTCTAAGGTGTTTTCATTTAATATAGATACCTTGTATTTGAAGCGAATATTATTAAAAAAAGATTTTCTTTTGTTTTTTTTCATCTATGAGCCGTTTTTAAAGAAATATCACAAATATAATACATTGTTTTTATGTGTGAATGCTATTGTTTGTAATATAAGTTTAAGAATTTGTAAAAAGTTGTAGATAGCCTTAAAAAAAAAGGCTTGCCCCTAGGCAAGCCCTTGCTTGTGTTTTCATAGTAAAGTATATTTCTTAGCCCATTTTACTTATTTTATGGAGCTTATCGAAATCAATGATTTTAATTTTTCTTCCGTCTAATGCAATCACCATTTCTGCGGCAAAATTTGAAAGTGTGCGAATAGCATTTGAGGTAGTCATGTTTGAAAGGTTAGCGATGTCTTCTCTAGCTAAATATATATTGATGGTCGAACCATCTTCTTCTAGTCCGTAGTTCTCTTTTAAAAACAACAAAGCTTCAGCTAATCGACCGCGAATATGTTTTTGAGTTAAATTAACCATTCTTCTGTCGGAAGCTCCTAAGTCTTCAGATAATCTTTCAATAAATGAGTAGGATAGAAGAGCGTTTTGTTGAAGCAGCTTTTTAATTACTTCGGCTGGAATCATAAAAATAGAACATGCTTCAAATGCACGAGCATTGGTGTTGTATTCTCCATAGCCACCTGTATGTGAGGCAAAAATGGCGCGATAACCAAAGTATTCATACGGTTTTAGCATACGCATTATCTGACTTCTTCCTCCCACGCCCGCTTTAAAAATTTTTACTTTACCGCGCACCAAAATCATCATGTGGGTTGGAATATCTCCTTCGCTATGGATTAATTCGTTCTTTTTGAAATGCTGTGTTGTAATGTTTGCATTTAAATAAGCTCTTTGTTCTTCTGTTAATACATCCCAGAATTCATGAATGTCTTCGATTCCAATAGCTTGTTTTTTTACCATAGTATGTGTTTTATAACTATATTGTATAGCACAAAAATATAAATTTTTTATAAAAAACAAAGTTAATATGACAAAAATCTAACATTAATTTAAAATTAAATTTTTATGAAAGGAATAATAATTTGGTTTTTATTATTTTAATTTTTGTAATTTGCAGAATATCAAATTCTTATGTATTGTAAATTGCTCTTTAGTTGGTTTAATTAGTCTGTTTGAAATAAAATATGGCTAATAATTTGGCTGTTCTGAAAAAAAGAAATACTTTTGTACTCAGAAATTATGGGCTCATATCCGCCGCGGCGGACGCAGTTCGAGTCTGGTTTCGCAGTAAGTAATTAGAGTATTTCAAGAATGGCTGCTATTGCAGTTTAAAATATATCGCGGAGTGGAGCAGTGGTAGCTCGTTTGGCTCATATCCGCCGCGGCGGACGCAGTTCGAGTCTGGTTTCGCAGTAAGTAATTAGAGTATTTCAAGAATGGCTGCTATTGCAGTTTAAAAATATATCGCGGAGTGGAGCAGTGGTAGCTCGTTGGGCTCATAACCCAAAGGTCGTCGGTTCGAGTCCGGCCTCCGCAACCAAAGAAAGAGGATGTCATTTTGATATCCTTTTTTGTATT
>CAMDGD010000057.1 GCA_945897785.1 Paludibacter jiangxiensis | reverse complement strand
AACATTTTTTATGGGCGAATGCAATTCGCCCCTACCCATATGCGGGCATTTATGAATGCTTCTATCCATGGGGTTATTTGGTCTTCGTTTTTTCTGTTTAACGGATAATGTGCCCATTGCCATGGAAAAATGGCTCGTTCTAAATGTGGCATCATGGCTAAATGACGGCCGTTTTTTGAACATATTCCGGCTACATTATAATCTGATCCGTTAGGGTTTGCCGGATAGCCTTCGTGTGTATAATGGGCTATAATTGAATATTCTTTTTCTGCTTTTGGCAAATGAAATTTTCCTTCACCGTGTGCTACCCAAACACCTAATTTACTGCCGGATAATGAACCAAACATCACCGATTTGTTCGATGGTATAGACAACCCTATAAAATTGGATTCAAATTTATGCGAGTCGTTATGCAACATTTTGGCTCGCTCATCGTGTTCGGGATTCAATAAGTTTAATTCAACCATCAACTGGCATCCGTTACAAATACCTAAACTTAGGGTATCCGGACGGGCATAATAGTTTTCGAGAGCTTTTTTGGCTTTTTCGTTGTATAAAAATCCACCGGCCCATCCTTTTGCCGAACCTAAGACATCTGAATTGGAGAATCCTCCACAAAAAACAATTAGGTTGATATCTTCTAGGGTTTCGCGACCGCTGATTAAATCGGTCATGTGTACATCTTTTACATCAAAACCGGCCAAATACATTGCGTAGGCCATTTCACGCTCGCCATTAGTCCCTTTTTCGCGAATAATGGCTGCTCTGATGCCAGTGCTTTCTTTTCTATCGGGACTAATACCATATTGAGAAAGCTTGCCTTTAAAATCGAGATTAAAACGAAACTCCAAGGCTTGCATTTTATAGTTTTCAAACCTTTCATAGGCACAACTTTCGCCACTTTGCCTTCTGTCTAATAAATACGATGTTTTAAACCATAAATCGCGTAAATAATCTATACCAAATTGATAATTAACGCCTTGCTTTTGCACCATCAAATGGCGTTCGGCACAAGGATTTCCGATAATAGCATACCCAATACCGTTATCTTCCAAAATTGCTTGAACGGCTTTTTTATCACTAACTTGAATAATAACGCCCGGGTTTTCAGCAAACAACAATTTCACCAAATCGCTTTCTTCTATTCCATCTAAATTAATAGATAACCCACCGTTTACATTGCCAAAAGTCATTTCTAACAAAGCCGTAAGCATTCCGCCGGCAGAAATATCGTGTCCGGCAAGCACCAAATCTTCATTTATAAGTGTTTGTATCGTATTAAATGCATCTTTAAAATACTCGGGATATTTTACCGTAGGCACTTCATCTCCTAATTTATTTAAGACCTGTGCTAACGATGATCCGCCTAACTTGTGGCTATCAAATGAAAAATCGATATGAAAAATACTTGTCTTTGAGTTATTAACTAATATCGGACTAAGCACTTTTTTAACATCAGACACTTCTGCTCCGGCGGAAATAATAACGGTACCCGGAGAAAACACTTTATCGTCTCCGTATTTTTGTGTCATAGATAAAGAGTCTTTTCCGGTAGGTATATTGATACCTAACTCGCAAGCAAATTCGCTACAAGCCTCCACAGCTTTATACAAACGAGCATCTTCGCCGGGGTTTTTACATGGCCACATCCAGTTGGCACTTAAGGAAACGCTTTCCAGCCCTTGTGCCAGCGGCGCCCAAACAATATTCGTTAAGGCTTCGGCTATAGCCAATATCGAACCCGAAGCGGGATTTACAATCGCTGCCAATGGAGCGTGGCCGATAGAAGTTGCGATACCAGCCTGTCCGCGATAATCTAAAGCCACCACGCCACAATCGTTTAATGGCAATTGTATTTCGCCGGCACATTGCTGTTTCGCAATTTTTCCGGTAACAGAACGATCCACTTTATTGGTCAACCAATCTTTACAAGCAACCGATTCTAATTGGAGCACTTGCTCTATGTATTCGTTTATTTTTTTCTCCGCTGTTTGAATAGGAGCATATTTTTCTTTTAGCGTACTATCGGTAATTACTGTTTTTGGCGGATTACCAAACATATAATCCAAAGGCATATCGATAGGACATTTTCCGTCGGCTTGCTCAAAAGTAAATTGCATATCGCCGGTAGTTTCTCCCACTACATACATTGGCGAGCGCTCTCTTTGCGCAATTTTTTGAATGTAGTCGATATGCTTTTCGTCGACCAACAAGCCCATACGCTCCTGACTTTCGTTACCCACAATTTCTTTTGCCGAAAGGGTTGGGTCGCCAATAGGTAATTTGCTCATATCAATTTTACCCCCGGTAGCTTCGACCAACTCCGACAAGCAATTTAAATGCCCGCCGGCACCATGATCGTGAATAGAAACAATCGGATTTACTTCATTCTCGGCCAAAGCCCGTATCACATTAGCTGCTCTTTTTTGCATTTCGGGGTTTGCCCGTTGCACAGCATTTAGCTCAATAGCATTATCAAACTGCCCTGTATCTACCGACGAAACTGCACCACCACCCATGCCGATGCGATAATTATCGCCCCCAAGCACCACTACTTTTTGTCCAACTTCGGGTGTCCCTTTTAAGCTATCGGACATTTTTCCGTAACCCACGCCACCAGCCAACATTATCACCTTGTCGTACCCGTATTGTTTATTGTTTTCGGCATGTTCGAAAGTCAGCAATGAACCACAAATAAGCGGTTGCCCAAATTTATTACCAAAATCACTGGCTCCATTAGAGGCTTTTATCAATATTTGTTCTGGAGTCTGATACAACCAATTGCGCTCAAAAAGATTTTTTTCCCACGAGCGACCCGCTTCAGTACGAGGATAAGATGTCATATATACAGCAGTACCGGCAATAGGTAAAGAAGCTTTACCCCCACCCAAGCGATCGCGAATTTCGCCTCCGGTACCGGTTGCTGCGCCGTTAAAAGGTTCAACTGTTGTTGGAAAATTATGTGTTTCGGCTTTAAGCGAAATAACCGATTTAAATGGCTTGATTTCAAAATAAGCTGATGTATCAGCGGAAGCAGGTGCAAACTGTTCAATTTCAGGACCCGCATTAAAGGCCACATTATCTTTATAAGCAGAAACTAAGTTGTTTGGATTAAGCTCGGATGTTTTGCGAATTAGTTTAAATAAGGAACTTTCTTTTTCTTCTCCATCAATAACATAAGTGCCGTTAAAAATTTTATGTCGGCAATGTTCCGAGTTTACTTGCGAGAAACCAAACACCTCGCTATCGGTAAGTTTTCGGCCTAACTTTTTGCCCACTTCATTTAAATAGGCAATTTCATCATCACTAAGCGCCAAGCCTTCTTGCTTATTATAGGCTGTAATATCATCAACTAGCACTATTGGTTCCGCTTGTTTATTTATGGTAAAAAGGCTCTGATCAAGACCATTGTACATTCGTTTCAACATCGAGTCATGCGCCTCTTCTTCATCCTTTGCAGGATAATACTCCTCTATTCGTATTATTCCCTCCAAACCCATATTTTGAGTTATCTCAACCGCATTGGTACTCCAGGGAGTAATCATTTCTCGACGAGGACCAACAAACCATCCGTTTACTGTTTCGGTTGTAATTTGTGTTGCCTCGCCAAAAAGCCACGAAAGCTTATCAATATCATCGGCATGAAGCGATTTAACAACATCCACAGCTAGGATGCTTTTCTCTGAAGTACTAAAAAATAAAATCATAAGTTTATGGAGGTATATATTTCGTGATGCAAAGGTAAAATTTTCGTTGAGGATATAAAAACAATAGCCTGCAATTTATTTATAGAAATGCTCTAATACAAAACATACAGCGCAACACACGCACAATATTTAGTTAAAAGCACCAAAAAAGTGCAATTGTTTTAAAAAAAAAAAAAACACCTGTAAAAATTTTGAAAACAAAAAGTAGATTTTATCTTTGCATGCGAAACACACAACCTTAATTTTCTAACGACCCTTACATACGCTATAAAGGCCATTTTTAGGTGTATTTTGGAACCGTTACACTAACAGTAATTTGCATGAAAAAAACACGCTTTCCTTTATTGCTTTTCGTTCTTTTTTTTACCTTTCTTACAAAAGCACAAACACCGGAGACTCTAATTGACGAAACAACTGATGCTATAACCAATATTGACATGGTTATTTTACCCAATCCTGTGGTCGAAACCGGAGAACTACAATTTACCCTAACAGAACGCGTTGCAGATGTATATATTTTCATCACAAACGGTGCCGGAAAAGTTGTTTCATCATTGCCAATTGGAGAAACTCCGGCGGGTAAAAATAGGGTCTTTTTAAATGTAGCTAACCTCCAAGGATTTTATTTTGTAGGCATAGAAGCAGGTAACCAAAAAGGCACCTGCAAGATGTTTGTGAAATAAATTTTCTTTTTTATGGTTGGTTATTTTCCCACTTGGCGCAGCATACTAAATTGCTACCGCACGATTTCACCCAGATTGCGCATGTCTCTGAAGTGTAAAGTTGTTTAAATATTCGATAACTAAAAGTTTTTGAACATGTTTCCAAAAAAATCGGACAACTGAAAAGGAAAAATAGCAGACAGTAAAAACATAAATCCACTCACCATAGCATAATTAACGGGCAAGCTAAACATCAAAATCTTGTTTTTTTTTAGAAAAACAGTCCCATACTTCTTTATATTTCTAAACACCCTACAATAAGGTTAAAAAAAAAATCATGTTTGCGTCAATTTAAAAACTAAACGCAAAACATGATTTTTGGCTACCAAACCAAAACAAAACAATTGTAAAAAAGTGATTTTTTATTTATTTATTTTTGCTTTATACTCTAATTGTGCGTAAATGTTTTTATTCCAAATACAATCATTTTGATTCCAATAAAGATAATAAATTGTATGGTCTTTCTCTTTTATTTGATAATCATTACCTTGTTGCGTATATAATACAATGACATCACCCTCCTTACCTATAATTGCAGGAAAACTATATGAGTGATTTGTATTTGTATTTAGATTGTATTTACACAAATTACAATCGCATACAACATCAAATACCATTCTTTCAGATTGATAATTGCCGTAATCTATTACACCTCTAATTTCTATTCTCATATAATTGCAACCTTTAAGTGTTAACAAATGTAACACAAAAGTAACAACCAAAAAGTAATTAAACTATATTTTTTCAGTTTTATAAACTTAAAAATTGTTAAATACATTGCGAGGCGGAAATATTTCATTATACACATATAATAACTTATTGGTTTCTAAAACTATATTTGTATAGATATTTTTTTAACAACTAAAAAATTACATCTATGGAAACAAAAGCTTATACCCTATGTGATTTCATTAATTTAGATTGTTCATTACCAGAACGAGTTTCATTGTTTGAAGATAAATTTATCACACAATTGAACCGAGAAAAACTAAATGGAGGATGGATGAGTTCTATTGGCCCAATAAATACAGAAATGAAAGTAATAGATAATTATAGTCAAGAAAGGAACGTAATTAGTTTTATTTCAAACAACTATTTGGGATACAGTAAACATCCGTCAGTAGTAGAGGCTGGTATTGAGGCAACTCAAATTTATGGATGTGGTATGAATGCCGCTCCATGTATAGGAGGGTATTCAGATATTCAAAAGAAATTTGAAAATGATATAGCACAATTCCTTCATTGTGAGGATGCTTTGACTTTTAGCGCCGGATTTAATGCTAATTGTGGCCCTTTATTGGTGTTGTTACGCAAATGTGATATTGCTTTAGTTGATATGTATGCTCATTCAAGTGTTTTTGAAGGCTTGTATAATACTAATACCAAAATAATTAAACACAACGACATTGGTTATTTAGAAAAGACGCTACTATCAATGGGCGACAAGTATAAAACTAGAATGGTTATTATTGATGGCGTTTATTCTCAGGATGGAGATATTGCTCCCATTGACGAATATGTTAGGGTATGCAAAAAATATAACGCCATGTTGTGGGTTGATGACGCCCATGGTATTGGCACAATTGGAGAAACAGGTAGAGGAGCCGTCGAATTATATAAAGCATTAGGTCATGTTGATATAATTACCGGTACATTAAGCAAATCTTTTGGTACTGTTGGTGGTTTTATTGCAGGTTCCCATCAAATTATTAACTTTTTGAGGTATCATGCTAAGTCAAATATTTTTTCTACAGCTCCTACACCACTAACAATTGCTTCAGCTCAAAAATCACTTGAATTAATTCAGTCTGATGTTTATCAGAGAGAAAAATTACAGGAAAACACACACTATTTTAAAAATAAATTAACTGAACTTGGCTTTGATTTTGGGACTTCACAAACGCAAATTGTTCCGGTAAAAGTTGGACATGAAATTAAAACAGGTAGAGCCGCACGGGCATTATTAGAGAAAGGAATTTATGTTGCAGCGATTATTTATCCTGGGGTAAAAAAGAATGATGCTCGTTTGCGTTTTGTTATACTAGCGTCACATACAAAAGAACAACTTGATTACACTATACAAGCACTTATTGAGGTAGATGATATGTTAAGTATTCGAAAGCCGGTTAATGAATTATGTATATGTGACTAATTATTTAATATATTTGCCAACTTGTTTCTTAAATATAATTGTAAAATGGATACTAAAACTACCCAAAAAAAAGAGCGCAAGCCTCGCAGAACACAAAAAGAATTAACCGAAGTGTTGTTTAGTGCTCTTGCTACAATGCTTAGTGATCAGAAGTTTAGAGAAATTGGAATTAATGATTTGACAACATTTGCAAAAATTGATAAAAACTTTATCTATAAACATTACGGTGATATAGATGGATTATTGCGCGAATATGTAAAAAGGAATGACTATTGGGGTAAAGCAGTATTGGCACCTGAAACCTATCATCTGTATGGTTTCAAAGATATCTTGACCAATTTACTCCATGGATTATACCATAGCTTTAGTGAAAATATTGATTTTCAAAATATCATTCGTTGGGAAATTGCTTCTTCTAATGAATATGTTAAAGAAAATGCACGGCAAAGAGAAATAGAAGGCATACCTTTAAAAGCTTATGCCGATAAATATCATGAAAAACATCCGGATAAAGATATTCCATGTCTTTTTGCCCTTTTTTCCGCAGGTATCTATTACTTAATTTTACACAAAAACATTTCTACTTTTGGCGGAATTGATTTTTCGGATAAAAAACAAGCAGATAGAATCTTGGGTGTTATTAACTCTGTAACTGATTATATTTTTGAAGATTACATAAAAACAAAAACGATAGTTGATAAGCTTTACGAGAAGAATTTCTCCATTCAAGAAATTGCAGAAATTACCAGTTTAAGTGAGAATGAGATTGAAAGAATTCATACAGGAAGTAAGGATGTAATACCTTAGAATAAATGTGCGATACAGTTTTCCATCAAGATGTTTGTGAAATAAATTTTCTATTGCTTGGTTGGTTATTTTCCCGCTCGCCGCAGCACTGATACCGCACGATTGTACCTAGATTCCGCATGTCTAATTCAAAAAAAAAGTTTAGCTTAATAATTTTCTTAGAAAAGCCTAACCCTGTGCTTTGTTGTGCTAGGCTAAAGCGAACGGGGGAATACTTAATAATCAGTTTCAGAAGTTTTAATCCATCCATGAATGATAGTTGAGTTTATAAAACATTTCACATATAAGTATTCTGCATTCTCATTTATTAAAAATATATCATCATCCCTTTCGATTACAACGTCTGTTTTATTATAGTTTTTATCCAATAAAAATAAACTATCTGATTTTATTTTTATTAAAACATCAGGGTTAGACACTTTACCTAAAATATCACTAAAAATATCTTCAAACTTAATTTGATTAAAGTTGTTTTTTGATTTGTCAGTGTATATTACTTCTGTGATAAGACTCTCAGTTTCTTTATCTAGATTATCATCATATTTCTTTAAATATACTTGAGACTTTTCAAGAAACCAGTTTTTATTTTTCAAATCATAGCGAATATAACAATAATAGTTATGGTTATCTTGACCCGAGCCATTAGATTTAACTATAAATCCATCTTTATACTTATAAATATTAATATTTTGGTAATAAAGCATGTAAGCTGATAATTCTTTAAATTCAAAAACATTATTCAAATTATTCTGAAATAATAATAACATGTAATTTTTAACTCCATTTGGCATTTTACTCCCTATCTTTTTTTCAATATTAACAGCAATAATATCTTTATATCCATCATTATTAATATCAATATCTGAAGACACTGTTTTTAAATAAAAAAGAGTTGTATCAAAAGGTATATTGATAATCTTTATATTTCTTTCCTTTGAAACACCACCAACAGAATCAATTCCTAGAGATGAGGATTTCATTCCAACAGTTTGACCATTACATGATGTAAATACCAAACTGACAATTACAAATATTTTTACAATTTTTTTTCTCATTATTCTATTCTTTACAATTATACAATTAAATTAAATTATTAAATTTAACCTTCCTATCTATCCCTCCCCGTTCGCCTTAGCCTAGCACAACAAAGCACAGGGTTCGGCTGATGGCTCTGCCTCAGTCGTATTTAAAAGTTAGGCTCTGCCTAACATGCCGTAGGCAAAGAGTGTAGCTGTGCTTTTTGCTTGGGTTTTGACGCTTCAAAACGCTACTTGCTTTATGCTACGCTGCTCTGAACGGTGAGTGATCTATACTTGAAATCATAGTATTCAAGTATAGTCAGTTTTACTAGTTTCAATTTCAATCCAAATATAAAGTATTTTTACATAATAAAGGATGTTTTTATTAAACATCCTTTATTATTTTTTCTTATTTATGCGAATTAAGGGTTGAAAAAAGTTTCATATTTTACTGATAATCAGTAAAATAACCCAATAAATATTTTGTTATATCCTTGAATATCAGTAAATTAGAGGAAAAATCAACCACGATTTATTCTAATTATGATACCCAAGGATAAGGCTATAAAACTAGTAAAAATTTACTGTTACATTTGCGAACAGTACGAAAAAGAACTTAAATATCTTTGTCAAAGATTTAGTAACAATAACAA
>CAMDGD010000056.1 GCA_945897785.1 Paludibacter jiangxiensis | reverse complement strand
ATCCATTCCTTTCTACTTTCCTCTTTTGAGTCTATTGCTTTCAATAGCTGCTTTGCCGTATAACTTTTAAATTCGCGTATGGTATCGCTTAAACATCCTTTTCCACATCGAATGATTAGATGCACATGATTACTCATGATAACAAAGGCGTATATTTCTAAGCCTTTGTGTTGTTGATTATACCGTAAATTATCTATAATGATATCTCGATACACTTTTCGTGAAAAAATATCTATCCAGTTTACTATTTGAAAGGTGACATAATAAACTGCTTCTTGATCTTTTATTTGGTATCCGGTGCTCATACTTTTATTATATTTTTGCACACAAAGATACTTATTGGTATTTGTTTAACAAGCCGCTGTTTGTTTTTTATTTCTTATATGTTTGCTACTCACTTTATAGTTTTGCCAGCCAGGTATGGTTTTGTTAGTTTTAGTTTTGCCAGCCAGAGGCCGGCTTTTAGCTTCGACATAGCGTGGACGCTATGCCGAGCTGCGCAAACCATTTTTCTTTTGTACGCTACGCTTAGCGGGGTAAATCATAGAAAAACATCAAGGCTGTTCCTCCCTTAAACCCCAAGCAATTTGCCAGTTCGCTATCTGTGTAAATGTCTTTGAGTACTTGTACTAAATAAAATTTATGCTTATTTACATTCATTATTAATTAGTTTATTAGCTGTTTTTATAACCGTAGGAGAATTGTATATGGGGAGCAGTTTTGTAATTGTTTTTTTGTTTAATACATGCAGATTATCAAAGTAAAAATCTTTATTTAGGTAAATCATATCTAAAAAAGCTCTTTCGGGGGTGGCTATATTTATGTTGTTTTTATTCAATATAATGCCTGTTGTATTGGTCAGTATCTCACCTTTTAGTTGGTGGTAGCGAAAGTTGTACTTGTCTATTTTCGTTTCTCGAGACAAGTAACTTATATTGGTAATAGCACTGTCGTATTGAAAAATAACGCCGGCACGCTGTAATACATATTCCAACGAGATATAAGTGGGGGTGTAAAGTAAGCACGCCAATTCCTTCGGATCGTACCCTGCTTTTGCATAAAAACCTTTACGGGGATTGAGTAATTTGTTTGTTTGTATATAATAGTACAGCTTTTTTGATAGGGAAGCATTTTTTTCTTCTCCCATTAATAATGCAATATCGTTGATCCTAAATACTGTACGGGAATCACGATAGATTTCGAAAATAATATTTTTCTTCTTTTTGCCAACCATAAACCTAGAATAATTAGATTATCAGTTTGTAAAAATATTAAAAATTTTGGATATAACAAATGATAATGGGTTAAAAAAATTCCAGGATGGATATTTGTCTTCTATATCGACTTTAGCTTTTCCTACGCGTTCTCTTCCCAAAAATCGTCTATCGTTCATCGATAAATCAATAAATCTTTTCTATCTTTGCGCTTCGAACAAAGAATGGCATTGTATTCATGCTTAATTATTTATTTTTAATCTTTTAGATAGAGATGGCTTCACAAGATGATGTTTTCAAAAAATTAGTAGCGCATTGTAAAGAATATGGTTTTGTATTTCCATCGAGCGAAATCTATGATGGATTAGGTGCGGTGTACGATTACGGTCAGATGGGGGTTGAGCTTAAAAACAACATAAAAAAATATTGGTGGGACAGCATGGTGTTGTTACACGATAATGTAGTGGGTATTGATGCTGCTATTTTTATGCATCCAACTACATGGAAGGCCTCCGGACATGTTGATGCGTTTAATGATCCGTTGATTGATAATAAGGATTCGAAAAAACGGTATCGTGCCGATGTATTGATAGAGGAGTTGATGGCGAAACAAGATGAAAAAGTAGAAAAAGAATGTGAAAAGGCTGCTAAGAAATTTGGCGATAGCTTTGATAAGGCCATGTTTGTTCAAACCAATCAACGGATACTCGATTTATTGGCTAAAAAAGAAGAAATACATACTCGTTTTGTTAAGGCTTTAAACGATAGTGATTTAGCGGAGCTTAAAAAGATAATTGAAGATTACGATGTGGTGTGTCCGGTGAGTGGTTCAAAAAACTGGACTGATGTGCGTCAGTTTAATTTGATGTTTAGTACCGAAATGGGATCAACTGCTGATGGTGCACTAAAGATTTATTTACGCCCGGAAACGGCTCAAGGTATTTTTGTAAATTACCTGAATGTGCAAAAAACCGGTCGTATGCGTATTCCTTTTGGTATTGCGCAAATTGGTAAGGCTTTCAGAAATGAGATTGTTGCTCGCCAGTTTATATTCCGTATGCGCGAATTTGAGCAAATGGAAATGCAGTATTTTGTAAAACCCGGTACCGAATTGGAAGAATTTGCCAAATGGAAAGATATCCGCTTAAAATGGCATAAAGCGTTAGGGTTGGGCGATCATAAATACCGCTTTCACGACCATGATAAACTAGCGCATTATGCCAATGCGGCTACCGATATAGAATTCGAAATGCCTTTTGGCTTTAAAGAAGTGGAAGGGATACATTCTCGTACCGATTTCGATTTAAGCAGTCACGAGAAATTTTCCGGTAAAAATATCAAATATTTTGATCCTGAAATCAACCAATCGTACACTCCTTATGTGATTGAAACATCGATAGGTGTGGACAGGATGTTTTTAAGTGTAATGGCTGCTTCGTATAATGAAGAAACCCTTGAGGGAGGAGAAACCCGTGTGGTATTATCTATTCCTCCTGTGTTGTCGCCTATTAAAGCATGCGTTATGCCGTTGGTTAAAAAAGATGGCTTGCCAGAAAAAGCACGCGAAATTATCAATCTATTAAAATTTGATTTTAAATGTGCATACGATGAAAAAGATTCTATTGGCAAGCGATACCGTCGTCAGGATGCTGTTGGAACGCCATTCTGTATTACTGTAGATCATGATTCGTTGGTAGATAATTGTGTAACTATTCGTCACCGAGACAGTATGCAGCAAGAGCGGGTTGCTATATCTGATTTGGCTGGCATTATAGGTGATAACGTTTCGATGAAAAATTTGTTTAAAAAACAGGTTTAGTTTAAACTTAGTATATATTCTAGTAAGAAAAAAGCTTCCTTTTTTAGGGAAGCTTTTTTCTTACTAGTTAGGTTGAACCCCAAAGGTGCTTTCTTAATAAGCCGCTTCGTCGCCTTTAAGCATTAGTTTAATGGTTTTTAAAATAATATGCAAATCCAAACCGAAAGTCCAGTTTTCTAAGTACCATACATCGCGTTTCACCCTTTTTTCCATTTTTTTTATGTCTTTAATTTCTCCTCTATAACCCGATACCTGAGCCCACCCGGTTATTCCCGGCTTCCCTAAGTGCCGTAGCATATATTTATCTACTAGCTTAGCGTATTCGGCTGTGTGTTTAAGCATGTGTGGTCGAGGTCCAACAATAGTCATGTCGCCCAGCAATACATTGATAAATTGAGGCGTTTCGTCTAAGTTCGTTTTTCGTAGTAAAAGGCCAATTCTTGTTACCCGAAGGTCGTCTTTTGTGGCTTGTTCTTCATCAGCTTTATCATTTACTTGCATCGATCGAAATTTAATGCAAGTAAAGGTTTTTCCATTTTTGCCGGTTCGTTTTTGTAAAAAGAAGATAGGGCCTTTAGAGCTTAGTTTTACGCCTATGCCAATAATTAGTAATAATACCGGGAAAACGGTAAGTAAAAACAAGATAGAAACAAGTAAATCGAAGCTTCGTTTTATAAAAGCATTAGCAAATGAATCTAGTGGTTGATTTCGTAAAGAAACTATGGGCGTGTTATTGAAAAACTGCAATTGTACTTTTTTATTCAAAAACCGTTTAAAATCGGGTATTAGGTAAAAACGTATTAAGTTATTTTCAGCATACGCTAATATAGGTAGGGCTTTTTCATCTTCTCCGGCAGGCAATGCACAAAAAATCTCGTGCACCGAGTTCTTTTTTAAGAAAGGAATAACATCGTTTAAATTCCCTTTAAGTAAGGAGCCGTTTATCTCTGTTGGATTTGTAAAATTGGTATTGTCAAAAAATCCTAACAGCTTGTATCCATTTGTTTTGTTTACAACAATGTCTTTGTAAACTTCCTGGGCTAAGTTGCCGGCTCCCAAAATAATAATTGGCCGTATATATTTAGGTCTAGTACGAATATAACTTAGCAGTTTTCGTGTAATAAGCCTCCATTTAAGCGATATAAAAAAAACAGCAAGTGCCAGCGTAGAGCCATATGTAAAAGTAATTTGTTTAAATTCGTTTGTAATTAAAAGCAAAGGAGCAAGCAAGGCAAAATGCACTAGCGTTTGCTTAATCACTCTATCCAATATTTCTTCGGTAGTAACAATTCGTTTGTGAAGAACAACGCCAACCAATAAAATACCAAGGAAATAAGTAAGGTTAAAGTACAGCCAAAAGTGTTTTTCCTGTATAATATAGTTGTACGATAAGCTATCGGCGAATATAAAGTAACACAACAAAAAACAGCCGTTAACTAGGAGAGCTTCCCCTAGAATAAAAATGTATTTTGTTATCGATATATTTTTACGCGACTGCATCTTCAATAAGATATTACCGTTTTTTACTAATGTAGTCCTTAATGGAGCTAAAGCTATTGTTTTGTTTTTTTATCGGATCTTTTTTGTATCCGTATTTTGAGTGGTAGCCATACCGTTTTTTATCAATGTCGGCATCGTTTAATATAACATACAAGTTTGTTAACCGGTTGTTTTCGTATAAATCATTGATAAATAAGATACTTCCCTTATTTGTTACTGTTTCGCGTGTTACATATAGGGTAATGTCTGATATTCTATTGACCAAGAATGTGTCTGAAATAATACCTACCGGAGCAGTGTCAACGATAATAAAATCGTATCTTTTCCGTAATTCGTCAAACAGTTCGTTTAAGGCATTTTTATTCAGTAACTCATTTGGGTTTGGTGGAATAATGCCGGCTTGAATAATATGTAAATTGGGATTAAGCGATGATTGTTCGATAAGCTCTTCAAGTTTTCCACCCATAGCTAAATAGCTTGTTAAGCCCGATTTCTTTTCTAAGCCAAGGTAGTTGCCTAAATTAGGATTTCGAATATCTAAGCCCACCAATAGTATTTTCTTCTCAATCATGGCAAAAGTATAGGCTAGGTTGCTGGCTATAAATGTTTTTCCTTCGCCCGATACCGTAGAAGTAATAGTTATGACTTTTTTATTAGGTTCACTTAATATAAAAGTTAGGTCGTTGCGTAGGGAACGGAAAAGTTCAGTCATGCTAGAAGTGTCATTTATTCCCACTGCAATCTTTTTAGTGTCTTTGTTTTTGGGTATTTCGCCTAAAACGGGAGCTATACATGTTTTTTCAAGGTCTTCTTTATCCTTTATGCCGGTTTGGAATAAATCGCGAATATAAATTATGGCAATAGGAATAACTACACCAAGAAGTAAGGCAAGTAAAATGACAATATTTTTTTTTGGATAGATAGGCTTGTTGTCTGCTCTAGGTTGCGATACTATTTTTGCTTTTGGGGCAGTAGCCGCCAGACTCAAATTGTTTTCTTCTCTTTTTTGAAGCAAGAATAAATACAGCGATTCTTTTATTTGTTGTTGCCGTTTTATTTCAATAAACTCTCGTTCAATACGGGGTATTTGTTGAATTTTTGTGCTAGTGATTTTCCCCTCTCTATTTAAATCCTTTTTGCCAATCAATAAAGTTTTCCGAACGCTTACAATGCTGTTGCGAATGCCAGTGCGCATGTTGGTGAGTTGATTAATCATGCTGTTTACGGTGGGGTTTTCGGCAGTCGATACCCGTTCAATTCTATTTTTTTCGAGCGTAAGTTCGTTGTATCGGTTAATTAGTACGGCTAGACCTTGATCGGTAATGCCTAAATTGGGAATTAATTGCGTGGCAGTTTTATCGTCATTGATAAACGATTCTACATAGTTGATTACATTCAACTGGGTTTCAACCTCTTTTAACTTTTCTTCGTTAGCACCGGTTTGTTCTAAAAATAATTTGGCTTCGGAAGATATGTCGGTAATTTTGTTTTCTGTTTTAAAATCTTCTACGGTTAGCTCTACATCACTTAATTCTATCGACAAGGACTTTAATCTTTCGTCGATAAATAATCGGGTGTTGTGTGCAATTTGGTTTTTATCTTCTACCGTTTGCAGGTTGTAAATATCCACTAATTTTCGTAGAAATTCTTTCCCTCTTTCTGTATTCTCGTTGTTGATAACCAGAGAGATAACGCTTGATTTTTTGGTGGTAGGGGTGATTTTAATATTTTCAGAAAGTGCCACCGCAATCTTCTCTGTGTTGTGAACTGAAACAAATATTTCCTTCTCGGTAAAGGGCACTAAAGGGTTGTTTGTTATGAGTACCACGCCAAAGGGAAAGTTAACGGTGTAAGGAAATTTTTCTGCTGTTTTTTGCCAAGCAGCATCTCCGTAGGTTGCTTCAAGCAAATATCCGTCATTTTTCTTGCTAATAGTGAATTCAATAACATTCTTAATAGTATCTAAATTAGTCGTAGGCAAGTCTAGTTTAATCGGTGTGTCGTTGTGTAGTTTTATTTTTTTAAGGCCTGATTTCTTGCCGTAAGTAATGTTATATTTTGTTGCATTAATAGTATTCAGCATCAGGTCGGCCGATTTTAGCACTTCAATTTCGTTGTCGATATTGTTTTTTCCGTTAGATAAGCCTAGCTCATCCAAAATGCTTAGTTCCGATATCCCTCCGTTATCTTCTTTGATTAAAATGGAAGTCTTGATTTCGTATTTAGTGTTGGTGCGAAGTAGGTAAAATACCCCTACTGAAAGGCAAATAAGTAAAGAAATTACTATCCATTTCCAATACGACAGGTAGTAAAAAAGAATCTCTCCGATATTTATAAAATCGTCTTGATTGTTATTTTGATTCATGATTAAGCGCTTAGTCGTGTGTTATTTTAAAATAGTAATTAAAAGAGATGTTAAGCTTATAAGCGTTGAAGTGATTGATATCGAGAGCGTTTCTCCACTGCTGATAGCTGAGGCATTTCCTTTGTGTTTGTTTGGCTCAACATAAACAACATCGTTTTGTTGTAGGTAATAATAGGGCGATTGTAATAACTTTTTGTCTTGCAAATTAACGCGGATAGTTTCTTTTGCTCCGTCTTGTTTTTCACGCAATATCAACACATTACTTCTTTTTCCATAGATAGTCATGTCGCCAGCCATAGCTAAGGCATCAAAAATACTTATTTTTTCGTTGTTCACTGTAAAATTACCGGGCCGTGCTACTTCACCTAAAACGGATACCTTGTAATTAGCAAAGCGGATAAGTACGATAGGTTCTTCAGTGATGTATTGTGGATAGATTTTTTCTTTTATCATTAGCTCTAACTCTTTTTTTGTTTTTCCGGCAACGGCTAATCTTCCAAGAATTGGGAAGTCAATGGTTCCTTCAGTACTAACCAGATAGGCTTGCAAACCAACGGCAGAATTGAGGCTTACGCTGTTGCCAATAACCTGAGTTGGACTAAGAGGCAAGTTAAATGCAGCAGAAGCCTCTGGTGTATTGGTGTTTATTATTATGGTAATAAGGTCGTTGGGGAAAATTGTTGCTTCTACAGCACTGGTTTGTTGTATAGTTTCTGAACCGGCATTTTTCAAGTAGGACACTTTTTTGTGCGCTGTACATGCAGAAACAAGTAACACGAGGCTGAAAGATATAAGTATGCTGTTTATATTTTTTTTCATAGATAATTTTTAACTACTAGAATTAACAAAAATAAACATTTTTATTAAAGATTGGTGTACCAACGGTATATTTTTTCAATACCTTCTTCAATTTCAATTTGGTGCTTCCAACCTAACTGATGTATTTTGTCAACATTGGTTAGTTTTTTTAGTGTGCCATCGGGTTTACTTGTGTTAAAAAACAAATTTCCTTTAAAACCAATAGTTGTTTTAATAATTTCGGCAACTTCTTTTATCGAAACATCTTTTCCTGTACCTATATTGATATGGGTATTGATAATTTCTTTGTCGCCTTTGTTGTGGGTGTCGCTAAAGTTTACATTTTCCATTACAAATACGGTAGCATCGGCCATCTCTTCGCTCCATAAAAATTCTCTTCGAGGCGTTCCCGTTCCCCAAATTTCTACTTCAACGGTATTCGCGTTTTTGCGTACCCCGTATTTAGTTAGCACAGAAAGGATGTCGGTTTCGCTGGCTGTTCCGTTTATGCGTTCAATAGGGCGCAGGTTAAGGTCTTTTCTTAACGAATCCCAATCACCGTTTTCTAAACACAGTCCTAAATGAATTTTACGAATCAGTGCCGGTAAAACATGTGAGGTCTCTAAATTGAAATTGTCATTTGGCCCGTAAAGATTGGTTGGCATTACCGATACGAAATTGGTACCGTACTGAATATTGTAGCTTTCGCACATTTTTATGCCTGCAATTTTAGCTATAGCGTAAGGTTCGTTGGTGTATTCTAAGGGTGAAGTTAGCAAACAATCTTCGCGCATTGGTTGCGGTGCTTCTTTGGGGTAGATGCAGGTGCTGCCTAAAAAGCATAACTTTTTCACTCCATGCACAAAGGCATTGTGAATAATATTATTCTGAATCATCAGGTTCTCGTAAATAAACTGTGCCCGATAGGTGTTGTTAGCTACAATACCACCAACTTTTGCGGCGGCAAGAAATACATATTCCGGTTTTTCGGTGGCAAAAAATGCACTAACAAGAGCCGGATTCATTAAATCCAATTCGTCAATGGTTCTGCCAATTAAGTTTGTATAACCTTTTGCTTCGAGGTTTTTCCAAATAGCCGAACCCACTAATCCTTTATGACCGGCTATGTATATTTTGCTGTTTTTTTTCATTGGTATTTAGTCTAATGTCTAAAAGTCTAAAAGTCAAAAAGTCTAAAAGTCAAAAAGTTGAAAAGTCGAAAAGTCGAAAGTCGAAAAGTCGAAAGTCGAAAAGTCGAAAAGTCGAAAGTCCAAAAGTTGAAGGGCAAAAAAATATTCTAGTTTTTTACTTTCGGCGTTTTAGTATTTTGTTTTAAATACGAAATCAGATTTTGAATGCTTGAAGAAATTTTTTTACAGTCATTTTGAAGGTTTAGTTTTTTTTCTTCGTCTAAATAATGTAAGTCTAACGCTAAATATAGCATACTTCTCACTTCTCCACACGATGATTTTGCAATATATAAAAATCGACAAAAATCTAAATCAGATCCTCGTTCAAGTCCTTCTGCAATATTATTCATAATTGATACTGTTGCTCTTTGGATTTGATCTCTGAAACAAAAATCATTAATAGAAGAGAATATTGAATATATTTCCCCAACCAAACATCTTGAATCTTTCCAGATAGATAAATCTTCAAAACAATTTATTTGTGCCATTACAATAGTTCGTTATTCTTTTGTTTAAAATGCTGATAATCAGCAAAATAGTTTAGCTTTTATTTTCATAAGTCATTGAAAATCAGTATCTTTATAGAAACACTACCCTCTATACAGATATGATTTTCAAGACTCATTTAACCTATAAT
>CAMDGD010000055.1 GCA_945897785.1 Paludibacter jiangxiensis | reverse complement strand
ACCTGCTTAATCTTTGCTGCATACTCATAGTTATTTTTTGCAATTAAAATATTATTTCCATCTTGTAGAAACTGTTCAAAACCTCTTGAGGCAAACTCGGAAATAATACATGGCTTTCCACTTGTCATCCCTTCCAACACCTTTATATTTGTTCCTGAACCTTCATAGATAGGCACAATAATGGCATCACATTTTGAATATTCTAAAAAGATATCTTCTACAAAACCAAGGTATTTTACATTAGGAAGGGTGTTGATAAAGTGTTGCAGCTCTTCAGGAAGACCTTTTCCAATTATTTTTAAAACAGCACTTGGTAACTGCCGTTCTACTTCGCACCAAACATTATCAATAAAAAACTTTATGCCGTTATAATTCGGCAAGTATGCCATTGCGCCAACGAAAATTATTGTTGGATTGGTCTCATTAGATGATGTTTTTCCTTCTGAAATAGTAAAAAAAGGATATGGTATATTGGGCAAATAGGTAGCGTTTTTATATATAGCCTGTTTAGGGTTCGAAAAAAAAACTTTTTCAGATTTTTTTATAAGATTATAGGTATAAAAACGAACTAAATTTAATTTTAAAAGATACACCAAACTTTTAGGAGAATACCGACTCTTATATTTAGTTACAAATTGGTCTACTGGAGAATCATCTACATCAATAATTAAATTTTTCTCATTTTCCAGACCACACAAATATGCGTTCTGTAAATATCTTACAACAACATATTTATACTTATTAGTAGTGATGTGCTTTTTACATATTTCTTCACAAATATCAACTTTTGAAAAAACAAAACCGGCTTGCCAGAATTTATATTTTTTAGCAGTAGCCGCATATTTTACTTGATAAAAATGCAAATTGCAATTTTCAAGCTTAAAATTTGAAGTAGACTCATTATCGTTAGAAAAATATATAACATCTACTTCATATTTATCTGCCAATGAACGTAATAATAAGTTTGTCCTTTGCGCCCCACCTGAAAAACAATCAAAAGGATTAAACATATAAGATATAAAAAGAACTTTATCCATAGTAATATTATCGAATCATAACCAATTAGCTTGCCTTATTTTATTTTTATTTCTACTATTAATTAATTCAGAATGAATTTGTTTGATGTATTTATATTCTGGATATGATTTCTTCAATAATTTTTTATTAAACCTTAAAGCTTGTAGAATGATTGTTTTAAATTTCTTTCTTAAAATCTTATTTATATCATAGTTTACTCTAATATCAGCAAGATTTAATAAAATGTATTTTTTCCAATCTAAATTCCCATCACGATAATTAGCAACCCTATCCTCTATATCATGTGAAATAGATACTTTTGGAGAAATGCCAATCTTAAGCCCAAAATACAATACGCGTTGAATATAATTATCATCTTCACAATAATGATAAAATATTGGATCAAACCCACCAATTTCTTTGATTGTTTTTATGGGCATTAACCAACACACAGCACAAGCATAAGGCACTTCATACAAATCTTTCACCCGGTTAAAATACGTATCCGACACAAAATCTTGTGAAGTAATAGCAGTACGAGCAAAATACGAGACTACCTCTTTTTCTATTCTGTTCGCACTCCCATACAATTGCAAGGGACTTAAAATAGCATAATCTGTATGAGTTTTACTTAATTTAATTAAGCTAGAGATGGTATTTTTTTCGTTAATCCAAGCATCTTGATTCAGCAAAAATACATAATCTGCGCCATTATCCAAGGCATAGCGCATACCAATATTATTTGCCTTTGCAAAACCAAGGTTTTCGTTCGATGCTATTAAGTGAATAGCCGGATAGTGTTGTTTTATATAGGCTACCGTACCATCGGACGAAGCATTGTCGATAACAACAATTTCCACAGACACATCCGACTGCTGCAAACTGCCAAAACAACGGTCGTACCATTGCATGCCGTTGTAGGTTATTATGATGGCGGTGATTTTCATTTTATACATTAAAATAAGTCAAAAGTCGAAATGTCAAAAGTCGAAAAGTCCCCGATTTAGTAAAAACTAATTGTTTTACACTATCACTGACCGTTCGGCAACAATGTTTTTTTATCACATATCTTCTATCGAAAGGCCCTTATATTCGATAGCATAGTCGGCATATTTGCTTGCAAAACTATGGGCTTTCTTTTTCAAATTTGCAATAGAAATTCGATTTTTATTTCGCTTTACTTCAAAAAAACAAAGTTGTTTTTGCATATCATTTACAGCAATAATATCTATTTCATTTTCACCTTTATTATCCCAATAATTTGCAATTTGCGAGAACTGTTTTGATTCAATCAATTTGGTTCTAAAATATTTTTCAAGAAAAATGCCACTATACACATCATAATCCCGTTCGACTATAGATCGCACATAATCGAGATTACCAATTTCGATGGCACTTTTATATTTATAGATAAAACGAAACCAAAAATTCAAGAAATTATCTTCAATACGATACTTTACACTTTTTCCGGTTGATTTTGCCAAAAATGGTCTTACTTTGGTTATCAATCCATACTCATTTTCCAGCTTATCCAAGAAACCACCTAAACTATTATTCATTACCGACTCCATTTCACTTCGTGAAGTTTTAGAAGATGCTATTAACATAAGTATAGAAAAATAATTACCATAGTCCTTTCCAAACTCATCAATCAATACATTTCTACCTTCATGTAAAAACAAGGAATTTTCGGCAAATACCTCCTTTATTATCTGTGCCTTAGAAAAGGCTTTGGCAGCTACAAGTAATTCTACATATTTTGCAACACCCCCTGTAAAAATATAAAAAGCCAATAAATCTTCATGGGTATACTGCGGATAATAATCGTTTACTATTTCTTTTAAAGTAGTAATAGTAAACGGCTGTAGATGCAGTCGTGCTGTTGCTCTACCAAAAAGAGGCTCTTTAGAATGTTCAAAAATCTTCTTCATCATTGAATATACAGAACCACAAAGCACAAGATTAATCTTACTCACATTTTTTTGACTATCCCAAACCGATTGCATTTCACTATAAATGGACGAATTAATTGTTTGAAATTCTTGAAACTCGTCAATCATAAGGGTTAATTGTTTGGTTTGTGCATACTGCATTAAAAAACCAAAAACAGCTTTAAAGCTGCGTAATTGGCCATATATTTCTACGCCTATGCTTTGCTTTATTACCTCAGTAAATTCGTCACAAAGCAAGGTCTCACTTTTTTTTGCAACAAACAAATACACACTATTACCGTCTTTAAACACCTCGTTTAAAAGCGCTGTTTTACCTATACGACGACGACCCACAACAAATGTCATCTGTGCTGTTTCTTGCGATTTCTGCTCAATGTTTCTAAGCATTGAACTTTCATTTTCACGGTTATAAAATTTCAGCATATCGTTTTTTTTACAAAGATATAAAAAAAATTGCAACCTCCATTACTGTAACAACAGTTGCAATTCAAATTTTTTATGATATACCTTAGTCGTACTAGCATTGCATGCCGTTGTAAGTTACTTTGATGGAGTGATTTTCATTTTATATAAATAAATGCGATAATGCAATGATATGTACACCACTTTTGGGATCGGTGTAACTTTCTTTACCTGCTGTAATTACACACATACCTACTAAGCTTTTCGACTTACTTTCAACAACTTTATTTCGCAACTTTATAAGATTGGAAATGCCCTCGGCTACCGAACTGTCTCCGCCAAGTTTAATCTCGCAGGCAAGCCATTTTCCGTCTCGTAGTTCAATTATGGCATCTACTTCAAGCCCTGTTTCGTCGCGGTAGTGAAACACATCGCCATCAAGCGCCTGTGCATACACTCTCAAATCGCGAATGGCGAGCGCTTCAAACAAATAACCCAGCAAATTAAGGTCTTTCAACAGTTTATCAGATGAAAGCGAAAGCGATGCAGTTGCCAACGAAGGATCACAAAAAAACCATTTTGGGCTAACTCTTTGCCTCACGTTCGAACGAATATGAGTAGACCACGCGGGCAATTCCTGTAAGACAAAAAGTTGTGAAAGCTGATCTACATATTTACGTGCAGTTTGTGCCGAAAGATTTTCAGTATCAATTTGAGCTTCGATTGCAAGTTTAGTTATCGATATTTCGGTCGCAATATTGCGGGATATAGCCCGTAATAATGCTTTCATTCTTACAGGGTCAGTTTTTATAATATCTGTACCTAAATTCACACGCGAAATATCATCTAGATAATTTGAAAGATATATATGCGCTTGTTTTTCAGATTTATTGATAAGATTAGGGAAACCTCCAATAATTATTTTTTGAACATATTGCTCAACAGTTAGTCCGCCATAACCTGCTACAGAGGAAAAATCATTTTCAAACAGATTGCTGAAATTTACTTGTCTGGTCGAGTTTCCACTTTCAAATAAAGTCATAGGCATCAATGTAACCCTTCCAATTCGGCCTGCACCTGTATGTCGCGTCACATCATCGGCAGGTATTGCAGAGCCTGCAAGAATAAATTGAGCAGTTATCTGGCGTTTGTCAATTTCATGCCGTACAGCATTCCAAATCGATGGAGCTAATTGCCACTCGTCAATAAAACGAGGTGATTGCCCGGCTAAAATTACATTAGGACTGATTTTTGCAAGTTCTATCAACGACACTGAAGCATCAAGCGAAATATCGCTTTTAGCCAACTTTTTTGCAATAGTAGATTTGCCTACTGCACGTGCTCCCTGTACAAGTACAGCGCCCATTGATAATAGGGTTTCATTTATCTCCTTTTCGGCTATCCTATATAAATAATCGGTCATTGAATATCATCTTTACGTTCAATTCAGTATCACATTTACGTTAATACCAATAACACATTTGCGTTAACAAAGATAGTGCTTTGCTTCGGATATTATCAATTATTGACTAAAAATATTAACTCGCAAATTCAACCTGCAAATGCAACTGAATATGACAGAAAGTCATAACTTATAGAGTATTAAAAAATCAAAACAACTCATATTTCTTTTGAAATCTTGTGTATATCCTATATTCCAAAAAAACGGTCGTACCATTGCATGCCGTTGTAAGTTACTATGATGGCGGTTATTTTCATTTTATACATATTGAATTAATCCTCCATGAACCGTTCTTTCTACTGCCAATTCGCTGAATTAAATTTTGCTTCACTAGTCTAGCAATCTCTCTTTTCGAAGTTTCAATACTAATATCTAATTCTTTTGCAATTAACTCATGGGTAATACTACCATTTTGTAAAATTAATTTTAAGATGTTTTTTTGCCTATCACTTAAAGTGTCACTTAAAGTGTCACTTAAAGTGTCATTCAAAGTGTCATTTAAAGTGTCAAACCGTTTCTGCAAATTTATTTTAGTTATTTAGGGGTCTAGTACAATTTTCAGGTTCTTATTCATATACTTTAAACAGTCAATAATAAATTAAAAAGAAGAAAACAACGGTCGTACCATTGCATGCCGTTGTAGGTTACTATGATGGCGGTGATTTTCATTCTTTTGTTGTTTATCAAATATCTTCTGCTAAAAAATCTAATAAATGCACCTGATGAATTCCTTTATAATCATCAACTCGTATTTCATCCATACTTACTACAAATTTAGGATATTGATCCGGAATTTGTAGTAAATTACCAAATTCTCGCTCAATTATTTTTTCATCATAAAGCATATAAGTTACCTGTACATACAATCTTTTTCCTCCTTTTTCGGCTACAAAATCTATTTCCTTATCTTGCAACTTTCCAACATACACCGTGTAGTTATTTCTAATAAGATGCATATATACAGCATTTTCCATTAGTTTACCAACATCTTTTCTAAAGTTGAACGATCGCAGTATATTTCGAATACCCAAATCCTCAAAATAATATTTTTCACCCACTTCAAAAATTTTCAAGCCCGTTACATCTGCACGAGGCACACGGTAAATAAAAAATGCATTACACAAAGTATGCAGGTAATTCATTATCGTTTGTGGTGTAAGCGATATGTGTTGAGATTTCAAATACTTACTAATATTATGTGCTGAAAATAAGCTTCCTGTATTATCTGATAAATAGGCTACCAAATCTTCTAAAAACGACACATTACGGATATTTTCACGCGCAACTACATCCTTTAATAAAATGGATGCATACACATTCTTCAAGTATTCAAAAGCGACATTTTCTTTGGGCTGTAGATTTGCCAAATAAGGCAATCCGCCTATAGTAAGATAGCTATTTAAAGCAGCATTGTTTTTCTCTAATTGATGAAAAGCAAGAAACTCTTGGAAACTTAGCGAATGTACTGTAAAAGCAACATAACGGCCTGCTAAGTGAGTAGACAATTCTCCGGATAAAATTTGCGCATTACTGCCTGTGCAGTAAATATCGCATTTTTGCTCGTTAAGTAAACTGCGTAAACACAATTCGAACGACTGTATTTCTTGCACTTCATCAATAAACAAATAATTATTTTTTGCTTTCAGTTTTGAAGCAACAAAGGCATACAATGATTTATTATCCTGTAAATCAGAAAAATCATCTAATTCTTTATCAATAAAAATAATATTAGCATCAGTACAGTTTTGCTTTATTTCTTCGATTAGTTGCAATAAAATATAACTTTTACCCACTCTCCGCTGTCCCATTAGTACTTTAATGAGGTTTTGATTAATAAAGGGGCGAATTTGTTGGATATACGAATCTCGCGGAATAAACTTCTTTGCCATATATTTATTTTATACTTTAAACATTTAGCAAATATACAAATTGTTTATGATATACTTTAAACAATTTACCGTATTTTTTCAATAGAATTAATGTCGTAACATTACATTCCATTGTAAGTTGCGATGATGGCGGTGATTTTCACTATAAGTGTTGCTTTTCCAAGTTGCCTTAGATCATAAAAACAATAGTTTTCTTAGATTGAATTGTTCTTGTAAACATTTTTTCAAAGTCATTTTTAATATCATAATGACCAACTATTATAATAATTAGTCATTATAATGTCTATATTTTAGCATTTCTATGTTTATGGATAATTAAAACGGGGCAAGATTATTTACGATATACTTTAAATAAAAAAGAAAAACTATCGTAATTTATGATATACTTTAAACATTCCTCAATAAATTACAATAAAAACAACGCTCGTACCATTACATGACGTTGTAAGTTACTTTGATGGCGGTGATTATCATTGGTTATGATTAAAAAAAATACACCCGAATATTGAATCTTCAACAATAAAGGAAAACCTATGATTTATTCACACAAATTTCAATGTCAATATTACCTAATCTAGCAGCAATTTCTCCAAAGGAACTCCAATAGGATCCAATTATTTTTTGTGTATTTGCCAATGCAAATAATTCACATGCAGCTTGAATAATGCCGTCTTCTGAATTTCTTGATATAGAACCACTTGGCATTTTCACTTTATCTTGCCAATAGTTATTTTGAAAAAAATGTTTTACCTCATCATCATCAGAGCACAGATAAAAATTAGCTTTAGAATTTAAGTTAATTTAAGGCATAAACAGTGATAGTTTATACTATACTTTACACTTCTTACTTATTATTAAACTGTAAAAAAAAAGGGTTTTACGAGACCCCTACGTACCGTGATGTGAGAGGCGTACTGGCGGTCATTTGAGCGTCAGCCGTCTACTCGATTGTGCGTTCGTGCTTTATTTATATGTAATTTTTAATATTTCCCTTGCTACATGAGGTCTATAATGCGAGGTTTCATAATAGTTTTGATAGTCATTGGTAAATTTGTTAATTCCAGAAAAGTCAAAAACATTTTCTTCACCAAATAAGTTTATTAAATATTTTAAATCCTCTTCATTCAGTTTTAGTTGGTCATATAGTGGATTTATAACAATTTTTATTGAAGTATTATGTTTTCTAGTAATAGAAAGAATATTTTTTAGCATACTCTTTTGATTTTCAAAGACACATTCAGGGGAAAATTTTTGTATTGTTGTATCTCTGTTAAAAAAAACAGATAATCTTGGTGGTGTATAATAATTATTTTTTCGAATCATTTCTTCAAAATAATCGAATCGTAACTCATTTGTTAAAACATCGTAATTTCTTGGTCTATCGTCCAATAAATAATTTTGTTTCATGTAAGGCTTAATACACCTTGATATTTTAAAGTCTAAATATGCATACAAGAACTTTGGTGTTAAAAATGCTAAGAAAAAAGTTTTATGAAATGCAATGATATTTGAATTATTTACTAATACTGGTGAAATTATACCTAAATGACCTGATTTTGGTTTATCTTGAATTAATGTGGCGTAATCTAATACTAATAATATATTGCTAATTTCATTTCCTTTTTTATCTATAAATTCAATTTTTTTATTAATTGCATAAAGTGATTCGCCTGAAGCATCAAAATGAAAACAAGAAGCATCTTGATTAAGATGTCTTTTCCAGTCAGAAACTTGATAGAAAATAGAACGAGAGTTTCCGAAGATAAAGGAATTGTAATTAGTTTTCCTACTGTTATTTATAAATGTTGTTGTACTCACATAATCTTGGTTAAGTGTAACCATTCCTTTAGCATCTGTCTCTACAAATGAATCATAATCGTGTAGTACTTTAAATGGGTCAAAAATTACATATAAAACACTTGCTATAATTAATGGAATTAATCCAATTAATGAAAAACGAAATAGTCTGTATATAAATGTTTGCATAACTAAAACTGAAAGTAAATAAATTGTTGTTCTTTTCCACCAAACCAAAAAATTGCAATGATTAAAGCATAGTATATTGCATATCTTATCGGTCGCTTCCATTTAATGCCAAAATGCGATATTGCATATTGACCTTCTCTTCCAAACCATTCAACCAAGATGAATAAAAAAATGATAATTGGTATTGCTAATCCTATTTCCAAATAAAGTAAATTAATCGTTTGGACATATCCACTTTTATGTGTAAGACCAATAAACATATCTTGTATAAAATGCCAAGCGTGTCCAATATTTTCTGCTCTAAAAAATATCCACGCAAAAACGGTCAATCCAAAAGTTAGTAGCATAAAAGAAAATTCTTTAATGCTTGGAAAGAACTTTCCATGCGCTATTATTTCAAGATTATTACGGTTATTGTTGGTCAATAATAGCGGTAAGAAGTAAATAGCATTTAATGCTCCCCAAACTATAAAAGTCCAATTTGCTCCGTGCCAAAAACCGCTTACTATAAATATGGCAAAAGTATTTCTAACTTTCATCCAAGTTCCACCACGGCTTCCACCTAAGGGTATATAAAGATAATCTCTAAACCAAGTTGAAAGTGAGATATGCCAACGCCTCCAAAATTCCGCAATATCTCTTGAAAAATATGGAAAATTAAAATTCCGCATTAGGTCAAACCCAAAAAGCCTGGATGTTCCAATTGCAATGTCTGAATAACCTGAAAAATCACCGTAAATTTGAAATGTAAAGAATATTGCACCAAGTACTAAAGTACTTCCTGAATAATCTGCCGAATTATTGAAAATCAAATTTGCATATTCCGCACA
>CAMDGD010000054.1 GCA_945897785.1 Paludibacter jiangxiensis | reverse complement strand
CAGAACTGCCCCCCCTCTGGCAAATACCATGATGGAAGTTGTAAAATTTTCATCTGTTTGTATGTTTAGCTAAATGTAAAAACCAAATCAATAATCCACTAACAAAAAGTGTATTTACTATGGAGTATAGCAAAATTGATATAATGATGCTATTTTGCCAAACGCCAATAAAAAGGACTGCTGTTCTGCATAACGCATATACTATTTCGATATACATTGCTTGTCGTTGTTTTCCTGCAATGGCCGGCATAAAACATAAAGAAGATGACATTAAGGCGATAAAGAACCAAGGCAGTAATAGCTGTAAATAATCGCCACTAATGCTCCATTTTTCACCAAACAAGAAATTTACTATGCTGGGTAGTGTAAAGTAGAGTAGTAGAAATATGGGCCCCGCAATGAGCATTGTCTTAATGCAAAACTTTTTTACTAGGTCAAAACTATGTATGTTATTGGCGGTGTTGTTAGCTATTTTTTGAAAAAGCACTTGGTTTACCGATCCGGTAAAGATGGTGATGGGTTTAAATCCGATGGTCATGCTTAAGGCAAATAGACCTACTTCTGTCATGTTAAACCATATGGCTAAAATCATTATAGGTAAGTTGCCGGCCAAGGTGTTAATAAACGAATGAGGAAGGGTGTATTTGGGAAAGTCGATTTGCCTTTGCGCAACTTTTTTCATTAAACTCGAGTTAAAAGCAAACAGCTTTTCGAAATCTTTTTTCTTAAATAAAACAGCAATTACACCAAAAAACTGCCCTGTTATACTAGCAGCAATTAAGCCCCATTGCGTAAAACCTAAACTTCCTAGTCCTACTTTTAGTCCGCTGTTTACTGAGCTTTGCACAATATTATAGCGGGCGCTTAAGGCAAATCGTTTGTTGCGGTTAAACCAATAGGTAAGCACAAACCCAATACTGGAAAGAAAAATTAGCAAAGGAATTAGATACATTATTTCGGATATGCTCTCAAGCTGAAAAGTGCTGATTAGCCAAGGTTTAAAAAAGAGTACAAGTAGAAGAGCAAGTAAGCTCACAAGAATGGTTATTGCAAAGCTGATGTCGAATGCAGCTGCAGCGCCATCTTTTTGTTTCTCAACCATAATGGCCAGTTCGTATTTTCCGGATGCTAAAATGGTGCCTATGCCAACAATAGAAAGAAATAAGCTTAGTACGCCCAAATCGTCCGGACTGTATTGACGAGTGATAATTGGATAAACAATAAGAGCTATAGCTTGACTTAGCGTGGTGGCCGAAAGCAAGGTGATGCCATTTCTTACCAATTCGGATTGTAATGCTAAGCTTCGTTTTTTTAACATCAGCAGGTTTTTTTTTATGCCTTTAGTAAATTTGCCTCGGCTTGCTGTATCTTGTCGAAAGGAAAACAGTTAACAATGCTTTTCATTAAAACTGAAATTTCTTTGTTACATAAATTACCAATGCTTCCTTCGTGAGTATGCTTGATGTTTTTATTGGGGGAAAAATCTCCGTTTTCAATAGCTTTCCCTACTTGCTTGTATGCATCGCGAAAAGGTACTCCTGCTAAGGTTAGTCGATTAACTTCTTCAACGCTAAAAATAAGGTCGTACTTGGAGTCGTCAATAATTTTTTCGTTTACAGTAATTTCTTGCATCATCATAGTTGTAATTTCAATACATGCCAGTAATTCATCAAAAGCGGGTATAAATAATTCTTTGATTAATTGCATGTCTCGGAAGTATCCTGAAGGTAAGTTGTTTGTTATTAGCAAGATGTCGTTAGGAAGCGCTTGAATTTTATTACATTTTGCTCTGGTTAGCTCAAATACATCGGGGTTCTTTTTGTGTGGCATTATGCTAGAACCTGTAGTGTATTTAGAGTCTAAGGAAATGAAATTGAAATTTTGACTGGAATACAAGCAGGCGTCATAAGCTAATTTTGCTATCGTGCCGGCTACCGACGCTAGTGCGTAAGCAACCGATCGTTCCATCTTTCCTCGTCCCATTTGTGCATAAACAACATTGTGGTTTAAACCATCAAAACCCAATAAGTCGGTCGTCATTTGTCGGTTTAACGGGAATGAAGAGCCATATCCGGCAGCAGAGCCGAGAGGATTTCGATTGCATATTTTCCATGCCGCTAGCAGTAATTGCATATCGTCAGTTAAACTTTCGGCATATGCTCCAAACCAAAGGCCGAAAGACGATGGCATAGCAATTTGCAAGTGTGTGTATCCGGGTAAAAGGCTGTTTTTGTATTTTTCGCTTTGAGCTATCAGTGTAGCAAAAAGTTTCTCAACAGCCTCTACTAATTCCATTAAACGGTTACGAGTATATAGCTTTAAGTCTAACAAAACTTGGTCGTTTCTGGACCGACCACTATGAATTTTTTTTCCTGCTTCGCCAATTTTTCGGGTAAGTATTAATTCTACTTGCGAATGAACATCTTCTACCCCTTCTTCAATAGTAAAATGCCCGCTCTCTACATCCTTGTAAATAACCCTTAGTTCGTCGAGTAGTGTATGTAACTCTTCTTTGCTTAGTAACTCTACCGATGCTAACATGGTAATATGCGCCATTGAACCTAATATATCAGCTTTGGCAAGAAAAAGATCTATTTCGCGGTCTTTGCCAACGGTAAATTTTTCGATGGCCTGATTTACCGAAGCGCCTTTGTCCCAAAGTGTATTTGCCATATCGTGTAGTTTTTTATGGTGCCGGAGATATTTTCTTTATAGGTTCTTTAGTAGTTAATTTTTGCTATACCATCAGCCAATTGGTTAACGAACTTTTCTAGTTTATTGTCAAGCATTATTTTTATCATTGATGGAATAGCTGCTTTCAAAGTAATTTTCATTTTTGTTTCTTGTTCTGCAGCAGTTACCAGCTGTATCCAAAGAGTAAATTCAATAGGCGAATTTATCGATCCAAATTTAATGGTTTTATGCGGTTCTTTTTCAATAATTTTCAATCCTATTTTTCCTACAGGGTTAACCGTAAAAAAGATGGTTTCTGTTGAACAACTAATATCGCTTATATTGGCATCTTCCGGAATTTTGTCTAAAAATTGTGCAGCCTTACTAAGGTCTGTTAATGTAGCAAAAACCACCTCGTGGTTTGACGAGATGGTCTTTATTTCACTTTCGTATGTTGTCATAAGTTTATCAATCAATTGACCAGTTAGCCGGATCTTTTCTCCATTCTTGGAGTGTTTCCATTTCTTTAGATGAAATGTAATCGGTATCTAGAGCCACATCCAATAAGGTGTTATAATCGCATAGGGAAACTAGTTTTACTTTATTCTTTTTAAATTCTTCGGCAGCTATAGGAAAGTTGTAAGTAAAGATGGCAGCCATTCCCAGTACGGTACAGGCATTATTCCTGATTGCTTGTACTGCCTTTAAACTGCTTCCTCCGGTAGAAATTAAATCTTCTATAACAACAACCTTTTGTTTTGGTTTTAGGTCTCCCTCAATTAAATTTTCTAATCCATGGTCTTTCGGGGTAGCGCGAATATACACAAATGGCAGTTCCAATGCTTCGGCAATTAATGCTCCTTGAGCAATGGCTCCGGTAGCAACCCCTGCTATTACTTCAACCTCTGGATAGTTTTCTTTTATTACACGGCAAAATTCATTTTTGATATACGAACGAACTTCTGGGTACGATAATGTTTTCCGGTTATCACAGTATATCGGCGATTTCCAACCTGAGGCCCAAGTAAAGGGCATAGTAGGTTGTAATTTTATTGCGCGTATTTTTAGTAGTTTTTCGCCTACCTTGTAATTTTGTTTTTTCATTTGAATAATGTTTTGCACCCATCAATAGCAAATATAAAAGACATGCTTTATAATAAATGTGCCTGTAAGTATATGTTTTTAATATTTCGACAAAAGTATATAATCGTTAGTAAATATGAGTAATCTCGATTAAGTATTTTTTAAAAACCGGCCATCAATAATCCGATATCGTTTGCCGGTAAATTAAAATGGCTTCCTATTAGTCGGTTAACCAATATGCCGTTGTATAAGTATACGCCGTTTCTAAAGCCGGAGTCTTCACTGGCCGTTAGCCGAACATTTCCTGCTGCAGCAATTTTAAGTGCCATTGGAGCGAAAATATTGCTCAATGCCATGGATGCTGTTCTGCCCACGCGCGAAGAAATATTGGGCACGCAGTAATGTATAACACCGCATCTTTCATAAGCCGGATTATTTATGGTTCGGCATTCGGATGTTTCAAAACAGCCACCTTGATCCACGCTTAGGTCAATTATTACTGCGCCTTTTTTCATGGTTCGCACTAAATCTTCTGATACCATAAATCGTTCTGAACCATTTATGTAGCGAAGTGTTCCTATTACTGCATCGGCCGATTCTAAGGCTTTGAAAAGCACCCTAGGGTGAATAACTGAAGTGAATATGTGTTGTCCGTATTGTTGTTGTAGTTTACGTAGTTTATTAATATCGTGATCAAATATTTTTACTTGTGCACCCAACGCTAATGCTGTTCTAGCTGCTGATGACCCTGCTATACCAGCTCCTAAAATAAGTACCTCGGTAGCAGAAACACCGGCAATACCTCCTAAAAGTAAGCCTTTTCCACCATTCTCATTCGACATGTATTGTGCCGCAATTGATATAGCTGTAGAGCCTTCAATTTCGGACATTGAACTCATTACCGGAAAGTTTCGTTGCTCGTCTTTAATTAGTTCGTAAGAAACAGCCATGATTTTCTTTTTCATCATTAACATGATGCTTTCTTTCGAAAAAAGACTTAGTTGAAGCATAGAGAAAATAGCGGCTCTATCATTCATTAAGGCAACTTCTTCGGGTGTAGGTGGAGCAATTTTAAGAATGATATCTGCCGAAAAAGCATCTTCTGCTGTTTCTACTATAGTTGCTCCGGCGTCGGTATATCTTAGGTCAGAGTAATTCATTCCTAACCCGGCACCTGATTCGAGTAGAACTTCATGTCCCTCTTCAACTAAAATAGATACAGCCTCAGGGGTTAGTGGTAAACGGGTTTCTGTTTCTTGGTTTTCTTTTGGAATGCCAAAAACCAATCGTTTATTGTTTTTAATCTCGTGTAGTAAGCACTCTTCTGGTTGTAATGCTCCTTTGTTTGCTAAATACGATTCCATAGTAACAAGTATTAGGCAGGTGTTTTTAAGGCTTTAATTATTTTGTTGCAACTGTTTTCAGCATCCTCTTCCGGTTCGTTGTTGCTAACAATTAGTGAGGCTTGTTGATAGTATTTTTCTCTTTTTTGTAAGGCCTCTAATATAAAAGCAAAGAGCTCTTGGTCTGTTTTATCTTTTATTAAAGGCCTAAACTCTTTTGCTTTTTGAAGCCTGTTTTGCAATATTTGATGAGATATTTTAAGATAAATACTTATGCCAGCTTCGTTCATTATTTCCATATTGTTATGGAAACATGCCGTTCCTCCGCCGGTAGAAACAACAACATTATCTATTTGAGCTACTTCAAGTAAGAGTTTGTGTTCTATTGCTCTAAAACTATCTTCGCCACCTTCTGTAAATAAGGTACTTATATTTTTTAACAAACGATTTTCGATATATTGGTCTAAATCGATAAAAGAAAACTCAAGTTTTTGAGCAAGTAGTTTTCCTACCGTTGTTTTTCCTGAACCCATAAAGCCAATAAGAAAAATCCTTTTCATGCTATTTTGTTTTTTGCAACCCAACAAAGGTAGTATTTAAAGATGATATT
The DNA here is from genome assembly GCA_945897785.1 of Paludibacter jiangxiensis. Classification (GTDB taxonomy): domain Bacteria; phylum Bacteroidota; class Bacteroidia; order Bacteroidales; family Paludibacteraceae; genus JAFGVL01. The sequence continues at coordinate 4,259 of CAMDGD010000054.1, read as the reverse complement.
TTTAATACACAAATCTTTAAAAAAGATGTTGTTCAATATAAAAATCATTGTTTATTGTTATTTTACTTTGCTTAAATAACATATAGTATAATATTCTTTTGTTTCTTTGCAGATTGAATAATATAAAATATCAAATTATGGCTTGGAAAGATGCTTTTTATTTTACACGCAGTCAGCAACGGGCATTATTGGTGTTGGTTTGTTTAGTGGGATGCTTGTTTTTTGTTCCATATTTTGGTAAGTATTATCAAAATAAGTCGAGTGAAGAGCTAGTTGATACCGTCTTTTTAGCTGAAGTAGCAGCATTTGAGGCTTCGCTTGTTGCGTATGATGCAGTAGTTGCTAAAAAGGGCTACTCAAGGCAACAACCGAAACAGTATCGGAATGTGAAATTAGTTAATTTTGATCCTAATACGCTCGATTCGCTTGGGTTTATCTCCTTAGGGTTGCCACACTATGTGGTAAGAAATATTTTCTCTTATAGGCGTAAAGGGGGGTGTTTTTCTACGGTCGAAGCCTTCTCTAAAGTGTATGGTTTGACGCACGAAAAGTTTACTGAGCTTAGACCGTATATTCAACTAAGCAAGCCAAAGCAAGTTGAATCTGTTCAAACCCGAAGGGCAAGTGTTGGGTTGCTTGAGTTAAATGCAGTTGATAGTCTTGATTTAGTAAATATTCCCGGTATAGGGCCGGCTTATGCTAAACGGATTCTTGCTTATAGAAAGAAACTGGGAGGCTATGTTCATGTGGAACAAATTCGTGAAGTATGGGGTATTCGTCCGGAAACAGTAGATAAAATACTTTCATTCTTTTACGCAGATGTATCTAAAGTGAATAAGATTGCTATTAATAGGGCAGGGATAGACCGATTGAAGAGCCATCCATATATCAACTTTTACCAAGCTAAAGCGATATTCGAATACCGACGGAATAAAGGAGTGATTCAATCCATTGAGGAATGCAAGAAGATAGATGACGAATCGTTGACACCGGAATTTTGGGTTACTATTGGTCCTTATTTAGAATTTTAACAGGTGTACATCTAACATATCCTAGTCTAGCGCAACGCCCAATTTAATTTTGTAGGTCAAAGACCTAATATATTTTAGCCTAGGGCAACGCCCTAGGAAAAATATATAAAAAACCAACATAACAAAAAAAACATGCCTCAATCATTAACCCAGCTGTATGTGCATATTGTTTTTAGCACAAAATATCGATATCCATTTATTAAACCAGAAATTGAACCCGAGTTATTTGCCTACATAGGAGGTGATATTAAACGGATGAAAGGCATTCCACTTTTGATAAATGGAGCTCCGGATCATATTCATATATTGTCAACCTTACCGAAAACGGTGTCTTTATCAAAATTTGTGGAAGAGATTAAAAAGAATAGCAGTCGATGGATTAAAACAAAAGGTAAGGATTATGCTTGTTTTTATTGGCAGGTGGGATATGGTGCATTTTCAGTTAGTCAATCGAAAAAATCTGTGGTATTTAATTACATTGCACGACAAAAAACACATCATAAAATTCAATCCTATCAAGATGAATTGTTGTTATTTCTGATAAAATATCGAATTGAATATGATACACGGTATTTGTGGGACTGATACTGTTGTTGAATTTGGATGTGAAATTTGTTTGTTTTCTTTTTTATTCCTAGGGCTAATGCCCTAGGCTTTGTTAAAAAGGCCGTTGGCCAAGGTTTTTATGCAAACAATTATGATTTCACAATTAAGCCATTTTCAGGTATAAGACCGAACATATCCCAATCTAGCGCAACGCCGTATTTTTAATTATTAGGTCGAAGACCTAACCTAACATTGCCTAGGGCAACTCCCTAGGAATATTATGAATATGTTTTAGAAATATGTAAATTAGGATATTTAGGTGAATTTCTCTATGAAAAGATAAAACAATGCCGTTGGCCAAGGTTTTTATGCAAACAATTATGATTTCACAATTAAGCCATTTTCAGGTATAAGACCGAACATATCCCAATCTAGCGCAACGCCGTATTTTTAATTATTAGGTCAAAGACCTAACCTAACATTGCCTAGGGCAACGCCCTAGGAAAAATAAATAACCAACCAAAAATCCCCTAATCCCATCAAAATTTATATAAGTTTTTTTGTACCTTTGCGCCCGATAATAAGAATATGTAATTTAAAAAAAAACTATTTAAAGATGAATGTAGTTACAAAAACTATCACATTGGGTGATGGTCGCACCATTTCAATTGAAACAGGAAAATTAGCGAAACAAGCTGACGGAGCTGTGATGTTAACAATGGGAAAAACAATGTTGTTGGCAACAGTTTGTTCTGCAACAGAAGTAAAACCAGGCACTGATTTTATGCCATTATCAGTTGATTATAAAGAGAAGTTTGCTGCAAATGGTAAGTTTCCGGGAGGTTTCCTCCGTCGTGAGGGGCGTCCTTCTGATGCCGAGATATTAGTTTCTCGTTTGATAGATCGTGCTTTGCGCCCACTGTTTCCTGACGATTATCATGCAGATACTTTTGTAAATGTTACTCTTTATTCTTCGGATGGAGAAGATATGCCTGATGCCTTAGCTGGTTTAGCAGCCTCGGCTTGTTTGGCTGTTTCTGATATACCTTTTAACGGGCCTATTTCTGAGGTTCGCGTAGCTCGCATAAATGGTCAGTTTGTTGTTAACCCAACATTTGAGCAATTATCTAAAGCTGATATGGAAATCATCGTTGCTGCTACTATCGATAATATTATGATGGTAGAAGGAGAGATGAAAGAGGTGAGCGAAAATGATTTATTGAATGCAATGAAAGTAGCACACGAAGAAATAAAAAAACAATGTCAAGTGCAACTGGATTTGATGGAAGCAGTTGGTAAAACAAAAAAACGAGAATACTGTCATGAGGATAATGACGAGGAATTAAAAAAAGATATTTGGGCAAAAACATACGATAAGGTGTATGCGGTTGCTACTTCTTGTAATGCTAATAAACATGAAAGGGGCACTAATTTTAGTGCTATAAAAAAAGAGTATATTGCTAGTATTGATACAGATGTTGCGGCAACAAAAGCCGAGTTGATTGGTCGTTATTACCATGCAGTGGAAAAAGAAGCTATGCGTCGTTCAATTTTAGACGAAGGAAAACGGTTGGATGGTCGTAAAACCACAGAGATTCGTCCTATCTGGTCGGAAGTAGATTATTTGCCTGGAGCACACGGTTCTGCTGTTTTTACCCGTGGCGAAACTCAGTCGTTAACTTCAGTTACTTTAGGTACAAATCGTGATGAGAAATTAGTAGATGAGGCTCTAGTTTCAGGTAAAGAACGGTTCTTATTGCATTATAATTTTCCTCCATTTTCTACCGGAGAGGCCAGAATGTCTCGTGGAACTGGTCGTCGTGAAATTGGTCACGGTAACCTAGCCCTTCGGGCGTTGAAGCCTATGCTTCCTGATGATTGTCCGTATGTAGTACGTGTCGTTTCTGAGATTCTGGAATCGAATGGGTCGTCTTCTATGGCAACTGTTTGTGCCGGAACTCTTGCATTAATGGATGCCGGTGTACAACTTAAAAAACCGGTTTCGGGTATTGCCATGGGACTTATCTCAGAAAAAAGCGGAAAAAATTTCGCTGTGCTTTCTGATATTTTAGGTGATGAAGATCATTTAGGAGATATGGATTTTAAAGTAACAGGTACAAGAGATGGTATTACAGCTACTCAAATGGATATTAAAGTTGACGGACTCTCATATGAGATTCTTGAAACAGCCTTGCTTCAAGCAAAAGAAGGTCGTTTACATATCTTAGATAAGATACAAGAAACTTTAGCTGTGCCTAATGCAGATTTGAAACCCCATGCTCCTCGTATTGTGGTGATGATGATTCCAAAAGAGTTTATTGGCGCTATTATCGGGCCAGGTGGAAAAATAATTCAAGGTATTCAAGCCGAAACTGGTGCAACGATTTCTGTTGAAGAAATTGACGATTCTGGTAGGGTAGAGGTAGCTGCTACAAACAAAGATTCGTTGGATGCTGCGGTAAATCGTATAAAAGGTATTGTGGCTATTCCGGAAATAGGCTCAACTTATCCTTCAAAAGTCAAATCGATTATGGCTTATGGTGCTTTTGTTGAATTTATGCCCGGAAAAGAAGGCTTGCTACATATTTCCGAAATTGATTGGAAGCGAATAGAAACAATGGATGAAGCCGGATTAAAGGAAGGTGATGTTGTTGATGTTAAATTATTGGATATTGATAAGAA
>CAMDGD010000053.1 GCA_945897785.1 Paludibacter jiangxiensis | reverse complement strand
TCATAACCCTGAATCAAGAAGATACTATTATTAATAAAGATAAAAGAATAGATGTATTACCTGCATATAAATTCTTGATAAATAAAGAATTGTAGTATTTAATATAGACCAGATGACGAGTATATAAGTTACAAGTTTTCACAAATAAGCATCTCAACAAATAAACAGTTTAACAACAATATGTGTAAACTCTCCATCATCACCATAAACTACAACAACGCTACCGGCTTACAAAAAACCATGCAAAGCGTATTGTCACAAACCGCAATCGATTTTGAGTATATTGTGGTGGATGGTGCTAGTACTGACGGAAGTTATGAACTAATATGCCAATATGCTAAAATGCCAATGAGAATGCCATTTGCATGGGTTTCAGAAAAGGATAATGGCATATACCACGCCATGAACAAAGGCATACAACTAGCCAAGGGCGAGTATGTGCAGTTTGTTAATTCGGGCGATTGCTTGGTGGATAATCAAGTAGTGGCGAAAATGCTACATGCAATGCCTACTTGTGATATTTTTATTGGACAGCGAATTAGTGTGCGTTTAGATGGAAAAAAAAGAATCGAAAAAAACAATAAAGAAGTAAGCTTGTTTACTTTTTATAAATCAGGTTTACAGCATCCAACGGCTTATATCCGCCGTAGGTTATTTGACACTTACGGTTTGTATGATGAAACATTGAAAATTGCTTCAGATTGGAAGTGGTTTTTAATAGTGGCTGGATTACATCAAGCTAAAGTTTCATTCGCAGCTATTCCTGTAAGTTATTTTGATATGAGTGGTATAAGCAGTACTCAACTAACATTAAGTGACAAAGAAAGGCGTAATGTGCTTGAGAATTTACTTCCACCGCCTTTATTAGCTTATTTCGATGCCAATCATCTTTATTTGAACCAAATGGAACGATTAAAAAAGTACCCTTTTTTATATAGATTATTTTGGTTATTAGAAAGAATTGCATTTAAATTTGAACAACAAAATAGAAACCGTTGGAATTAAAATAGTTTTAAATTAAAATTGGATAAATATGTATAAAGTTAACTTGTTGTTTTTAAAGATTATTAGAAAGATCAGCTTATTAAAAAGGTTAAATTTTACTTTTTCTAGATATTATAACCGGAAAAAAGTAATTATTCCATTTATTAACGGAATTGGTTTTGAGAACTATATAAAACAACCCAACTGGTTAGATAATTTGATTCAACTGTTTGTAAAAGAAAATGACGGTGCTTTTGTTGATGTTGGGGTAAATATTGGTCAAACCTTATTAAGGGTAAAAACAGCCTTGCCCAATATACATTATATCGGTTTTGAACCCAATGCAACTTGTACTTTTTATACGCAACAATTGATACGAAAAAATAACTTTACAAACAGTTTGGTTTATAATTGTGCCTTATCCACTAAAGTGCAAAATATTTTATTGGAAAAATCCTTGGGAGATGATAAACGAGCCTCAATTGTTAGTGGTTTACGACCCCATACTTTTGTTGATGCAGAACCAATATTGGCTGTTGATTTTGATGCACTTTCGTTTAACGATAAAATTGCCTTTGTGAAAATTGATGTAGAAGGAGCAGAGCTAGAAGTGTTGACCGGAATGAAAAAGATGATAGAAAACCATCAGCCCATAATTACTTGTGAAGTGCTGGATGCACATAGTAAAGAGCAATTTGATTTTACGCAAGATAGAGCCAATAAGGTTTTTGAACTCCTATCGTTATTACATTATTCGGTAATACAATTACAAACAACTACACAAGGCATTGTTTCGTATAATAAAGTGAATGCATTTCAACTAAAAGAATGGACGCCTGATAGTTATGCCTTAAATGATTATATTTTTTATCCTATAGCAAAAGAAAATGAAGTGATGAATGCATTAAAGCTGATGATGTAATTGGCATACAATAAGTTTTTATGTTAAAATTAAGTCTCATAGTTCCCGTATATAATGTAGAAAGATACTTGGTAAAGTGCTTAAACAGTTTGTTGGGGCAAGATATTGCTACGGATGATTACGAGATTATTGTGGTAAATGACGGCTCTACTGATAGCAGTGCTGATATAGCCGAACAGTTTGCTGAAAAGTACCCAAACATACAAAGTATTCATCAAAAAAACCGTGGCTTGGGTGGTGCTCGAAATACCGGTATTCAATACGCTAACGGCAAATATATCCAATTTGTAGATTCGGATGATTACTTAGCACCCAATGTGCTAGCAGGCTTGCTGAGAAAAATGGATGATGAAGAGTTGGATATCCTTCGTTTTAAGTATCAAAATGTAAATGAAAAGGGGGATATTCTCTCATCAAGAAAGGGAAAACAATTTGTAGATTATAGGGATGAGGTTTGCGATGGCATGCATTTTCTTGCCAATCGTTTAGGTTATGCTTGTTATGCATGGCAGTTTATAATAAAAACAGCTTTGCTAAAGAATCCTGAAAATAGGTTTTGCGAGGGTATTTATTTTGAGGATACCGAATGGACCCCTCGTATATTAATACAAGCAAAAAGAGTAACTTCTATCGATAAGATAGTTTATAATTATTTAGTACGCGAAGGCTCAATTACAAAGAGTGTTTCGGAAGAAAATAAACGCAAATGGGTCAATGATAAGATGCTTATTGTTGATGGTTTACTCAAAATCGAAAAAAATGCGAAGAAAAAAGATTGGTATAATGGTATGATTGCTCTTACGGTCAGTTCTATACTTACTTATCTTTCTTTCCATTTTTATAATGAAAGAAAACTGTATGTAACTACGTTGAAACAATTGGGCGTATTTCCATTGTCGATTGAGAAAACAAACAACAAAACGAAGTTTCGATTAGCCCTTATTAATTTTTCCCCATTAATATATTGTTGGTTTATTCGAAGAAATAATAAAAAATGAAAAAAATAGTACTTGTATTTGGAACTCGCCCCGAAGCTATAAAAATGGCACCTTTGGTGCATGAATTTAAAAAACATACAGACTCTTTTGAAACCTATATTTGTGTAACGGCGCAACATCGACACATGTTGGATCAGGTATTGAGTTTATTCCAGATTACTCCCGATTTTGATTTGGATATCATGAAAGAGAATCAGGATTTGTACGACTTAACTGCTAGAATATTGTTAGGAATGCGCGATATACTAAGCGATTTGCAACCTGATCTTGTTTTGGTACATGGAGATACTACTACATCTACTGCAACTGCTTTAGCTGCTTTTTACCAAAAAATTCCGGTGGCGCATGTGGAAGCCGGACTTCGAACAGGAAATATTTACAGTCCCTGGCCCGAAGAAATGAATCGTTCCATTACCGGACGAATTGCCAGTTATCATTTTGCCCCAACTACATTATCAAAAGAAAATCTACTGAAGGAATGCGTAGCTGAGCAACAAATTTTGGTTACGGGTAATACGGTTATTGATGCCTTATATTATATTGCTGCAAAAATTGAAACAGATGCAAGCCTAGAAGGAGAGATAGACAAAAAGATTCTTGACTTTGGTTATGATGTTTCTCGACTATCAAATAACCGTAGATTGGTACTAATTACCGGTCATCGTAGAGAAAATTTTGGGGATGGCTTTTTGCAGATTTGCACAGCTATAAAGAATAGTGCACTTAAATTTCCTACCGTAGATTTTGTATATCCGGTGCATTTGAATCCTCAAGTTCAAAAACCGGTTAATGAAATATTAGGTAGCGTAAAGCAAAATGTATTTTTAATTCCACCTTTAGAGTATCTTCCCTTTGTTTGTATGATGAAAAAGGCCTATCTAATTCTTACAGATAGTGGTGGCGTTCAGGAAGAAGCTCCCGGGCTAGGAAAGCCTGTGTTAGTAATGCGAGAAACTACTGAAAGGCCTGAGGCTGTGGAAGCAGGAACAGTTAAATTAGTTGGGGCAAATCAAATGCAAATTGAAGATGCTCTTGCTGATTTATTAAACGATAGTGTTTTATATACAAGAATGTCTCAAGCCAAAAATCCATATGGTGATGGTTTTTCTAGTAAACGGATAGTTGAATTTTTAAAGCAAAATATATGATACCCAAAATAATTCATTATTGTTGGTTTGGAAAAGGAGAAATGCCTGAAATGGCTTACAAATGTATAGAATCGTGGAAAAAGTATTTGCCGGATTATACCTTGAAATTATGGAATGAATTGAATTTTGATATAAATTGCAATGCGTATGTGAAAGAAGCATACGATGCTCGAAAATTTGCCTTTGTTACAGACTATGTGCGATTATATGCCCTTATAAATGAAGGAGGTATATACATGGATACCGATGTTGAAGTGCTGAAGTCTTTAGATGATTTATTGCATCTACCCGCATTTTCAGGTTATGAAAGTAATCAGTTTTCCAATTTCCCAACAGGCTTAATGGCTAGTGCCCCTAATGGATTGTGGGTAAAAGAACAATTTGCTTATTATGATAATAGGCATTTCCTTCATCCGGATGGTTCATTAGATATGACAACTAATACAGTAACGATATCTAATATCATGATTGCGAATGGATTTGAATTAAATGGGAAGTATCAAGTGTATAAAGAAGATATGCATTGTTTTCCCAAAGATTATTTTTGTCCGAAAACAAGTACAGGTGTAATCAAGCTTACAAAAAATAGTTATTGTATACATCATTTTGCTGGTTCTTGGAGAAATAGAAGTTTTGCCCAAAAATTAAAATTGATTTTTTTACGCAAAATTATAAATCCAAAAATTACGGATAAATTAATTTTGTTAAAACGAAGTTTAGTGCGTAAAATGAATAAAAAATAATGTACCCATTTTTCCCTAAACATATAGCGAACACATCCATAGCACTCTACTTTATAGTGCTCATTATGGTGTCAGGCCTATTCATAAGCCATGCCATGCAATTGCAGTGGATGCTTTTTGGGATGGTGTCGGTAGTGTTTTTTTTTTACTATAGCCGTAACCTAAGCCGTAAATGGTTGTATCAATCGGTGAAAAGCTTTGCCAGAAAACTTTTTGTTACTGCCTTACTTATTCGGTTGGTGTATGTCGTTTTTTCCTATTTTTATTTTATGCAAGCCAACGGCCATCCTTTCGAATTTGCTGCCGGCGATTCCATGGGATATCATGGTGAGGGAACATGGATAGTTGATTTAATACGGTATGGTGTATTTTGGGAAGTATATCCGGTTTATATTCAAGAAAAAGGTGCCGTATCAGATATGGGCTATCCCTTATTTTTGGTTTTGCAGTACCTTGTTACCGATAAAAGCATTATTATTGCCCGTATTATCAAGGCTTTACTTAGTGCATATATGTGTGTGTTGGTGTACAAAATGGCCGTACGCAATTTTGGCGAAGCGGTAGGGCGTATGGCCGGTATCTTTGTATTGCTTATGCCGAACCTGATTATGTATTGCGGCATGCACCTTAAAGAAACGGAAATGATTTTTGTGATGATGGCCTATGCCGAACGAACCGATTATTTGTTGCGCAGCCGTAAAATAACCGTGGGTACTATTGCTTTACCTTTAGTGTTGGTAGGGCTGTTGTTTTTGTTTCGCACCGTTTTGGGCATAGCCGCACTGTTTGCCTTGCTAACTGCGTTGTTGTTTTCGGCACAACATGTGGTTAAAAGAGGCAAGCGCTGGATTATAGCCTTTTGGGTAGGCTTAACCCTTGCCTTTTTTGCCGGTGGTACCATAGCTATGGAAATTGAAACCTTGTGGGAGGAAAAAGACAGCAACCAACAAGTGCGTTTGGAAGATAGAGCTAGAAAAGGGAACACATTTGCTAAATATGCTGGTGCAAGTGTTTTTGCGCCTATGATTTTCACCTTGCCTTTTCCAACCATGGTAGAAACTCCTAATCAGGAAACTTTTCGTATGTTGCACGGAGGGGTGTTTGTGAAAAATATCTTGTCTTTTTTTACGATTTTTGCGATTTTTATACTTATTGCACGAAAGCGATGGCGCGAAAATGTATTTTTACTTACCTTTTTACTGGCATATTTAGCCATACTTACCGTAAGTGCCTTTGCACACTCCGAGCGGTTTCACCTGCCCGCAGTTCCCTTAGAGCTTATTTTTGCAGCTTTTGGGGTATCCCAATTATCCAAAAAATACCGGCCTTGGTTTTCGGTGTGGACCGTAATCATTTTTGTAGCCATAATAGGCTGGAGTTGGTTTAAATTGAAGGGAAGGGGTGTCTTTTGATTGTTGATCTGTTGAGTTGTTTAACTGTTTAATTGCTGAGGTATTCCGACTTTTTGATGTTTGACTTTTTAATCTGTGTTAATCTAGCTAATCCGTGGACATTTTTTTATCGTTAGCGTAACGATATTCGTGTAAATTAGTGAATTGAAAATCAGCGAAGCTAAATCCTTGCCGTAGGCTGTCCTATAGGAACTAAACGCTATCGCTTTACAGAAGAGCAGATTAAGGCATTGTTGAAAATTTAATGATGGAATTTTTCTAATGATGAGTTGCAGGAAGTTGAACGGTTGTTTTTTGAGGTGGATTAGTTTATTAGTTTTGAGTTGACCCGAGAAAGGCATTAATTGCTGAGGTATTTACCCAAGTACCGACCCTTTGGGATTTAACTGTGTTAGTTGTTACTTTATGCGATGCCGGCAGTAAACCCTATGTTTTAGGTTTTGTGGAAATATTTCGTATATAACCGAAAAATTACTATTAAAATTTCGTATATATACGATAAATTACATATATTTGTGCTGTTTACTATTGAAAATATGATAAAGAGAAGTATATATAACTCGGTAAAGGAGCATCTATTTAAAGGAAAAGCAATTGTTCTTACAGGACCTCGTCAGGTGGGGAAAACAACATTTCTTCGGCAGTTAACAGAAGGAGAAGATAGGTCGTTGGTTTTGTCGTTAAATTGTGATGAGCCGGATATTAGGGTTTTGTTGGAAAATGTGAGTTCGACTCAATTAAAAACATTGGTGGGCAAACACAAACTTATACTAATTGATGAAGCGCAGAAAGTAGAGAATATTGGGTTAACTTTAAAGTTAATGGTTGATAATATAGATGATATTCAGCTTATTGCAACAGGATCTTCTGCTTTTGATTTAAGAAATAAATTAAATGAACCACTTACAGGGAGAAAGTACGAATATCATTTATACCCTTTTTCTACTAGTGAGTTGATGGGAAAAAGTTCGTTGATTGAAGAACGCAGAATGTTAGAACAACGGATGATTTATGGTATGTATCCCGATGTGGTGAATCAGCCTTCAGATGCCTTAGTTATTTTGAAGGAGCTTGCTAATAGTTATCTGTATAAAGATATTTTTACTTATAAGGATATCCGTAATCCGGATGGGCTTGTAAAATTAGTAACAGCATTAGCGCTTCAACTGGGAAGTGAAGTATCTTACAACGAGTTAGGTCGTACCTTAGGTATCGATAAAGAAACTATAGAACGGTATTTAGATTTATTAGAGAAAGTTTTTGTTGTTTTTCGTTTAAGTTCTTTTAGTCGTAATATCAGAAATGAACTTAAAAAAAGCAAAAAAATATATTTTTATGATAATGGTGTAAGAAACGCAATTATTAACAACTTCAATCCTCTTAGCTTGCGCAATGATACCGGAGCGCTTTGGGAGAATTTTTTGATTAGTGAACGGAGGAAGTACCTTGATTATAATGCAAAGTATGCGAACACCTATTTCTGGCGTACCCATACGCAACAAGAAATTGATTACATAGAAGAGTATAATGGTAAATTACATGCTTTTGAGTTTAAGTGGAATGAAAGAAAAGGAGCAAAAGTACCTATTGCTTTTGAAAAGGCTTATCCTGGATACAGTTACGAAGTGATTACTCCTTCACATTATATGCATTTTGTTTCTTAAGAAATCTGTGTAAAACACAACAGACAGGCTTTACATTTTAATAGGCTTTTCTCAATGCTGTTTCGTGTTAATCAGTGAATTGAAAATCAGCGAAGCTAAATCCGTGGACCAGTATTTCCTGACCTTTCGACCTTTCGACTTTTCGACCTTCGACCTTTCGACCTTCGACTTTTCGACTTTTTGACTTTTTGACCTTCGACCTTTCGACTTTTCGACTTTTATTGTGTATTTTTGTGAAAAATTAAGCATTATGCGCGTACTTATTACCGGAGGAGCCGGATTTATTGGCAGTAATCTTTGTGAATATTTTCTGCAAAAAGAACATCAAGTGGTCTGTTTAGATAACTTATCAACCGGTTTTATACACAATATAGAACATGTTGCCGATAATCCCAATTTTCGTTTTATCGAAGGCGATATTCGTGATTTTACAGCGTGTCAAGATGCGGTAACAGATTGCGATGTTGTGTTGCATCAAGCAGCCTTGGGTTCGGTGCCCCGTTCTATTGCCGATCCTATAAATACCAATTCGGTAAATATTGATGGCTTTCTGAATATGCTTACCGCTACCCGCGATGCAGGTATTAAGCGCTTTGTGTATGCTGCAAGTTCTTCTACCTATGGCGATTCCAAAGAATTGCCAAAAATTGAACACCGCATAGGTCAACCGCTGTCGCCTTATGCCATTACCAAATATGTAAACGAGTTATATGCCAATGTGTTTGCTAATTTATACGGCATGGAAACCATTGGCTTGCGTTACTTTAATGTTTTTGGCAAACGACAAGATCCCAATGGTGCCTATGCTGCAGTTATTCCACTTTGGGTAAAAGCCTTTATCAATGGAGAGTCCCCCGTGATAAACGGAGACGGCAGTTATTCCAGAGATTTTACCTTTATCGACAATGTGGTGCAAGCCAACGAACTGGCATTAACTACCCCCAAACAAACCTTAATTGACAGGGCGCATCAATATAACCTTAGTTTACCGGATGATGCAAGCATTGATTTGGTTTTTAATGTTGCCTACGGTGGAAATACCAGTTTAAATGAATTGTATCATTGTTTGCGCTCGAACTTAGCCCAATTTGATGCCGGCATAGATAAAATTGAGCCACTGTATCGCGAAAATCGTCCGGGTGATATTCCGCATTCACAAGCCTCAATAGAAAAGGCCAAGCGCATACTGAATTATCATCCTCAATTTGATGCCTTAAGCGGTTTTGAAAAAGCCTGTGCCTGGTATTGGAATCATTTTAATACAAAAAGATGAAGGTATTGTTTGTGGGTCGAGCAAAAAGCGAAGGAGTAAGTCCTATTCTATACGCACAGGGTTCTTCGCTCGAAAAACAAGGCTGTGCGTTGAGTTACTTCGCCTTGCAAAAATCAGGATTTTGGGGCTATCTCAGCAACCTAAAAAAATTGCGGCAATACATTCGTTCTACCAATCCGGATATCGTTCATGCCCACTATTCGCTTACAGGGTTTGTTGCCGTGTTGGCTACCCAAAAACCGCTTGTTGTATCGTTAATGGGCAGTTTCCCATATAAAAACTGGCGGTATTGGTTGGTCCAAGTATGTATGTCGTTTTTTTGGAAAGCTACTATCGTAAAATCCGAACGAACAGCTAGGCAGTTGAAAAGAAAAAACCTGCATGTCATTCCCAATGGGGTAGATTTGGAATTTTTTAGCGGAGCAGATAAGGCTAAGCTTCGTAAGCAATTCGGTTGGCAAGAAGAAGATAAGATTGTGCTCTTTGCAGCCGATCCCAAACGAAAAGTAAAAAACTACCCATTAGCGCAACAAGCCGTACAGACCATTGCTGATAACAAAGTAAAGCTACTACCTATTTTTGATGTAACACATCAAGAAATGGCTGCATATATGCAAGCGGCAGATGCTTTGTTATTGACCTCTTTTTCAGAGGGTTCGCCGAATGTTATCAAAGAAGCATTAGCATGTAGTTTGCCAATTGTTACTACAAATGTGGGTGATGTAAGTTATTTATTGGATGGGGTAGAAGGAGCTTATGTTGCCAACACTTTTAGTCCGGAAGAGATTGCACCGTTGCTTGTTAAAGCTTTAGCTGTAAAAAAAACGGAGGGACAGCAACGAATCAAAGCACTGGGATTGGATAGTAAGCAAGTAGCGCAACAACTAGCAGCAATTTATAATCAAGTAATAAAATGATAGCAGTAGTAAAAGAATGGTTGTT
>CAMDGD010000052.1 GCA_945897785.1 Paludibacter jiangxiensis | reverse complement strand
CCGTTTGCGGTAAGGTAAGACCTTGTTTAATAGTAAAAGACACTTGCCCTGAGGCAGAAAAAACAACAACAAAAAGAAAAAAAAGAAGTAGCATTTTTTTCATAATCTGGGTTGATTTTACATTTGTACCATACTAATGCAAAGGAACAAAAACCACTTTTTTTGTTTGAAAGAAAGGCTCGTTAAACCAATCACTTATTTCGTAAACAGTAGCCATTTTCTTGAAAGGCATAATTTCGTGGGCCAACTCGCCTCCTTTTAAGCAAATTATGCCATTTGGCAGGGCATTTTGTTGCGTCTTTTTACAATTCTTTTTAGTTAAAGCTATCAATTTCGTTAAAGGCATAACCGCCCTACTTACTACAAAATCGAAGGTTTCTTTTTCATCTTCCACTCGAGCATGTCGAAAAGTAACATTTTGCAACCCTATAGCTGTTGCAACTTCGGTACAAACCTTGATTTTTTTGCCTATAGAATCAATTAAATGAAAATGCACCTCAGGAAAAAGAATAGCTAATGGAATTCCGGGGAATCCGCCTCCACAACCAACATCCATAACCGTTGAACCCGGCTTAAACGAAATCACCTTTGCTATAGCTAACGAATGCAACACATGATGCACATACAAGTTATCAATATCTTTTCGCGAAATAACATTAATCTTACTATTCCAATCAACATACAAGTCGTACAAGGCCTTATACTGATTCAACTGTTTTTCGGTTAATGCGTTGAAATATTTTTCTATCTCCTCCATATTATTTTGCAAACAAATGTGCAATCGGACTCTCTTTTTTAAGGTAAGGCGCTAGCTTGCTAAACGGCAAAAACACTTCCGTTTGTCCTAAGGAATAAACGGCTATCTCATCGCTGTTAAACAAGTAAGATATACCCTTGTCCGAAACCGAAAAATTTTCATTCGGCACAATATTCATGGCAAAGAAATAGCCATTGTTAATCATATGTTCTTCTGTATCAAAACCTTTCTCCAACATTATCTGCTTTTTCAATAAATCAGAAATTACCGGCTCCACCCCTTCTTCAAAAATATCCCTTTGCGCAATTTTATTTCCTGTATGCAAATCGAACACTAAATACTGAGTATATTCACTACGATACACTTTACCTATTTGCGACGAACGGCTTAACTCATACGACAATAGTCCGTTATCGTTAAAGATAATAACGGTATTCATTCGCCATTCTTCATTGGTTGAGTTTTCTGCAAACACTTGTTTATCAATGATGTGTTTTGAATACGAATCGAAAGTCGTTTTTATAAAGGTATCTATGGCCGCTTTAACAGGGTAATCAATATAAGAGGAGTCGAAAGCATACACCAGTAATTGTTGCTGAATTTTTTTAAGCACAATCTCATCATCTCCTTTTGATGGATACAAGAACTGAATATCAACTTTACAATACCCTTTTGACGAATCATTATCTTGCGCAGAGAGCATAAAGCGAATATGATCGACCTTTTGAAACTCTAAAGCGGTATTTTTTTTACAACCGTTGAAGAACAAAACAAGCAGAAGCAGTGTTAATATACTGACTGATAATCTTTTCATTTAAATTATATTTTAGAATGATTGTTAATGCAAGTTTAACAAAAAACTTTCACTTATTTATATTTGTTATAAAATAAATCAATTTATTATCAGTATTTTTGAGGTATGATTAAAATGGGTATAACATATTTCTTTTTATTTTTCCTTAGCGGTATCTTTTTGTATGCTGCTTGTGGATACAATATACCCAAGTATTGCTGCCATAATTGCGAAAGTATTGGCATAGAAGTTATGCTTGAATCGTCTTGTCACCTAGACCAACCAAGCTCATGTTGTGCCCATGAGCACGCATCCAGAAATAGCTTTTCAGAAACTTGTGATACAGGAGCTTGTGATATTATTCATTTAAAAGTGGACAACTCCGTTCTTTCTTCAGCAGAAAACAGAACCGCAGTTGCTTCTTTACACCAAATAATCCTTTATGCAAAAGCCATAGGCTTCGTATTTTCAGAGGCTCCACACACATCGACAAACACCAACCCTCCCGAAAAACCGCATCTACTTACAGGGAGAGCTGTGCTCTGTTCTATCAGCACTCTTCTAATTTGATTTTTAAATGCTTACTTGTTAACTGATTACTAATTCACTAGTAATTAGCTCAACTGTTATGTAACCATTTAAAATCAAAAAACAATGAAACAGATTATATTTTATTTGTTGATAAGCTTGAGTCACGGGCTTTACAGTCAGCAAATTAAGGGAACAATAACCGATAAAAACGGACTCCCCTTAATGGGAGCATCCATATTGTTAAACGAAACTAAAACAGGTGCAATAAGTGATGAGTTAGGCCATTTTACCCTGCCAACTACATTGAAAAAGAACACCTTAATAATAAGTGCTGTTGGGTACAAAACAGACACCAGCCTTGTTAGCAAAACAGAAAATGCAGTAATAATCCGATTAAACGAAGGAGTAAACCTATCTGATTTAGTAATTACAACGAGTACACCGGGAACAAGTTACGACCGGAAATCTATAGCTAACCTGCAAATTATTACTTCAGGAGAGTTATGCAAAGCAGCTTGTTGTAATCTTTCGGAGAGTTTTGAAACCAATGCCTCAGTAGATGTTGCTTACAGCGATGCCACTACAGGAGCCAAACAAATAAAACTATTGGGCCTTGCCGGAACGTATGTGCAAATGCTATCGGAAAATGTACCCACGCTTCGTGGCATTGGGGCTCCCTATGGCTTAGGCTATACTCCCGGCCCTTGGATGGAAAGCATTCAGATTTCCAAAGGAGCCGCATCGGTTATCAACGGGTACGAATCTATCACCGGACAAATCAATGTTGAATACCTTAAACCCTCTAATAGCGACCGGTTTGGAATAAATATTTTTACCAGTGATGCAGGTCGTGTTGAATTTAATGCAAACACAGCCATCCCAATTACCAAAAAACTATCTACGGGAGTATTAGCGCATGTAGAAGACGAATATATTGAATTAGATATGAATAACGATGGGTTTATGGATCAGCCCAAAGTGCAGCAACAGAACATACTAAACAAATGGCAATATTTAGGCGATAAATACATGCTAAACCTGATGCTTCGTTTTTTAAACGAAACGCGTAAAGGAGGTCAGTTAAACCATATTGAGAATCCCTATCAAATAGAGATTGACAGCAAACGGTATGAGTTTTATGCCAAAAACGGCTACTCCCTAAATAATAAATTTGAAAGCAGTATTGGCGTAATTATGAGTGGCTCATTCCATCAGAACGATTCCCGTTTTGGGCTTAAAACCTATACCGGCGAACAAACAAACGGATACATCAATCTAATTTACCAAACACAGCTACATAAAGCCCACAAACTATCTACAGGCGCTAGCTGGAATTACGATAAATACACAGAATTTTTAAATGGTAGTCCGTTAAATTCCACAGAAAGTACTCCGGGTATTTTTGGCGAATACACCTTAAACTTAAAAGATAAGTTTATTGCATTGGCAGGTATTCGAAGTGACTACAGCTCAGTGTACGGTGTATTCTTCACCCCACGTGCACACTTAAAATTCGTACTATCCGAACAACTGAATTTTCGTGCTTCGGCCGGAAAAGGATATCGTTCTCCTAAAATTATAGCAGAAAACAGTTTTCTACTTGCCGGAAATAGAGCACTTATTGTAGCCAATAACCTACAGCAAGAAGAAGCCTGGAATTATGGTTTTACCACAAGTACACATATTAATGTGTTTAAGCGAGAATTAAGTATTCAAGGAGAGTACTTTTACACCCATTTTATTAATCAGGCGGTTAGCGACTTAGACACTGATCCGCATGCAGTACTAATAACAAATGTACACCAAGGAGCCTATGCACAAAGCATTCAAATAGAAGCTTCGTACGAAATAGCGAGAGGATGGACCCTTACGGCTGCACACCGCATTACGGATAGCAAAGCCACCATACAAGGAAAATTAAGAGAAAAACCGCTTACCAATAGGTATAAAAGTCTGCTTACCACCTCCTACCAAACCAAGCTAAAAAAATGGCAGGTAGATTTTACGGCACAGTTTAACGGAGGTGGTCGACTACCCGACCCTGATAGTAACAACCCAAAATGGGAAAGCAGCTTTACGCCATACACCATCTTAAATGCTCAGCTTACGAAGTATTTTAGAAACGGTTCACTTTATATTGGAAGCGAAAACCTAGGGAATTTTACCCAGAAGAATCCGATAATTGATGTTACAAACCCTACAAGCAATGATTTTGACGCATCAATAATTTGGGGTCCTGTACACGGAAGGAAAATATATGCCGGTTTACGATGGTCATTAGCAAAAAAGTAAATTTTATTAACTAAAGAAAAGAAAATGAGAACAATTAGCAAAAAAATTATCGTTATGTTACTGTTAATTACAGCAAGTAGTATTGTTTACAGTCAAAAGAAACACCAAAAGGAAGTTACTTTTACGGTAGCCATGGATTGCGAAAGTTGCAAACAAAAAATTGAACAGCATATCGCATTTGAGAAAGGCGTAAAAGACATGGAAGTGAGTGTAGAAAAACAACAAGTTTACATTAATTATGACAGCAGAAAAACGAACGAAGACAAATTAATCGAAGCCTTTAGAAAAATAAATTATGAAGCAATCATTAGTAACAGTAAAAAAACCGACGAAAAAGAAAAGTAAAAAAAATATGACTTAAGAGCCTTATAACAAAAGAGCAAACAAAAATACAACTGTTTTTTTTAGCTATTGAAGAACAAAAACACAAGGCTTTTTGTTTAACTTTTATACAGAATAAAAAACATACCTTATGTTACTTTTTCGAAACTCAGTAATAGCAATAGCAACACTTTTAAGCATAACAGTTAGTGGTTTTGCTCAAAACGAAACAATAAAAACAACCAATTTTGAGGTTAATTTGCATTGCGAAGAATGTAAAAACAAAATTGTACAGAACTTTTACAATACTGATGGTATAAAAAGTATTGAAGTTAGTTTACCTGACCAATGTGTGCGAATTTCGTATAATGCAATCAAGAATACTGATTCGGAACTTATTAAAGGATTTGAAGCCTTGGGGTACACAGCTAATGTAAAAAATGAAAACTCGTATACCGATTGTGGTTGCGACGATAAATGCTTTACAAGCAAAAGGAAACGATTGTTATTTAACCAATAACACACCAACCAATAATATATCATCGTGTGTATATAGTCTGCCTTGACTATAAAAGAGGGTGTTCTCCAAAGAGCACCCTCTACTTATTTTAGCATCCAAAAGAAAACTTCACTTCACTAAAGAAGCTAAACTTCAATCAAAAACCAGAATCTTCAACAGACCATTAACTATGCGATTGCAGGTAGCTGTTCAAAACTATTTGCATTATAGCCATAAATACAGCTAAAAAACGAATAATATACCGTACCTTTGACGCCGTAAAACTATGATTTTACTGTAAAAAGAAAAATCAACACACGCCAATTATGATAAAAAAAGACATTCCCGCATTACATATAGGTTCGCTAACAATTTGTCCGCCAATAATACAAGGAGGTATGGGTGTACGAGTTTCCGGATCTAATCTTGCCTCAGCCGTTGCCAACGAAGGTTGCGCCGGTGTTATTGCCAGTGTTGGCTTAGGCGATTATGAGAACCAACCTGCCTCAAAGTTTGTAGCCGTAAACAACGATGGTTTACGAAATGAAATTCGTGCAGCCAGAGCAAAAAGCAATGGAGTTATTGGTGTAAATGTAATGGTCGTTCTCTCTAATTTCGAAGAACTTGTTAAAGTTTGTGTAGAAGAAGAAGTAGATATGATAATTTCAGGTTCTGGACTTCCCTTAGATTTACCTAAGTTAATTCAAGGCAAAGACATAAAACTAATTCCTATTGTTTCTTCGGTAAGGGCTTTGGATGTTATTTGCCGAAAATGGCAACAAAATTACCAAACCCAACCCGATGCTGTAATTGTTGAAGGAGTGATGGCCGGAGGGCATTTAGGATATTCCATGGAAGACATCAAAAACGACACCGTTACCCCGTTAGAGCAACTGGTTACGGAATTGGTCGATTATACACAAAAAATGGAAAAACCTATTCCTGTAATTGCAGCAGGAGGCATATTTGACGGAAAAGACATTGTAAAGTTTTTAAAACTAGGTGCAAGTGGAGTACAAATGGGTACTCGATTTGTTTGCACCGACGAATGTGATGTAGATCCGGCATTTAAAAATGCATACATCCAAGCAAAAAAAGAAGATATTGTAGTAATAAAAAGTCCGGTAGGCTTACCGGGAAGGGTCATAAAAAATGACTTTGTAGATAATGTTAATGCCGGAGGAGAAATACCGTTTAAATGTCGTCATCATTGTTTACGCACATGTAATCCTAAAACGGTTCCTTTTTGTATCGCTAAATCATTGGGAGATGCTTCTAGGGGAGTATTCGACAATGCCTTTGCCTTTGCCGGTTCCAACGCCTACCGTTGCACAGAAATTATTCCGGTTAAAACCCTTGTCGATACACTAAAAAAAGAAATACAAGAGAACCTATAAGTGTTAGAATCACTAAAAACAGCAACAAAAAAGCCCGATTAATTATCGGGCTTTTTTATTAACAATTGAACATCTTAAATAAGGTTTACAAATACATCTGTTCCGTCTTCATCTAAACAAACCTTAGCTTCGCGAGCCAACCAACCCAATGCAGAATATAAATCTTTGTCGGTAAGTTTCGTAGCTTTTTTTAAATCTTTAACTGTTTTCTTACTGCCATCATTTAATGAGTTCCACACTAAACCGGCATTCTCTCCAATTTTTGTTGTCATGGTGATTTCTTTTTAAGTAAATAAATTGAAAATAGTTTTTTTTTGTTTTTTTATGAATACAAATATATTAATTTATATTAAACAAAAACATTTCAATAATATTATTTGCAAAATAAATTAACATTTTATTGGTTTAACAAGTGTTAATTAGAATGATTCCTAACTAGCACAAAATAAGTGCAATTAATTACTCAAACCGTATAGATTTTGCGGGTAGAATTTTGGTGATTAATACCGAAGGAAGTAGTAGCATTAAAACAGAACAAACAAAGGTTCCAATGTTTAAAAGTAGAATATGAAATACATTAATATTAACAGGAACAAATGTTACATAATAAGTATCGGGGTCGAGTGGAATAATATGGGTAAAATATTGCACCAAGATAATTACTAGACCAAGTATGTTACCCCAAAACATCCCTTTGCCAATTAAGAAAAAAGAATGATATAAGAACACCTTCCGAATAGACCAGTTTTCTGCTCCCAATGCTTTTAAAACACCTATCATATTGGTGCGTTCAAGAATCAAAATAAGCAAACCTGAAATCATATTAAACCCAGCTACTGTAAGCATCAGCAGTAAAATTATCACCACATTTAAGTCCAACATATTTAGCCACGAAAATATTTGCGGATTCAGTTCTTCTATGGTACGCGAAAAATAAGTTGAGCCATCAGGGTTTAAGCGATTGGCAGTACGAAAATAGACCTTATCTCCTAGCGTTTGTAATTCAGTATAATCGTCAATAAGCAGTTCCAAACCACTAGCTTGTGAGCTATCCCAGTTATTTAGTTGTTGAATTTGTTTAATATCGGTTAAAATAAACAGCTTGTCATACTCAACAAAATTGGTACAGTAAATTCCTTTAATGGTAAATTTTCGGGCACGAATATACTCTCCTTCAACAAAATAAGTAAAAAACGGATCGTTGAGTTTTAAGTTTAGTAATCGCGCCAAGTACAAAGAAATAATGGCTTCTTTAGAAGAAAGCGAATCGGTTAACACCAATTGCTCTCCTTCTACCAAATTATCCTTGTAAAAGTTCCAGTCAAAATCGGTATCAATTCCTTTAAGTACCACACCTTGAACATCAGTTGCTGTTTTAATAATACCGGGTTTAGTAGCAAAACGTTGAATATGCGCTATACCATCAATAGTAGCTAATCGTTTAATCAAACTATCCGATGCATATATTGGTTTCGTTTCGAATGTTTCGTTACTATCAAAATTTGTTACCTGAATATGCGACCCGAAAGCGATTACCTTATTACGAATTTCGTATTTAAACCCCAGCACTATAGAAACAGTTATAATCATAACTGCTAGTCCTAAGGCAATGCCAATCATTGCTACACGCACAGCCGGGCGAGAAACTGTTTTTTGTCCCCGTTGACTAAAATGTATCCGTTTTGCAATAAATAATTCGAGGTTCATACTTAATATGCCAATAAATCAATGTGCCAATTTGCCAATGCAAACACACAGAAAACCGTAGTATATACTAAAATACTTTGGTGCTATTTAAGACCAAAACACACTATAAATTACAGTATCCTTCCTGGATATGCTTCGAGGGCTTTTTCGAGCACCACCAACGCTTTAACCAAGTCTTCTTTTTTCAAAACATAAGCTATACGCACTTGATCTTTACCCATACCCGACAAGGTATAAAATCCTGATGCAGGTGCCATAAAAATGGTTTGTCCTTCAAATTCGAAATCGGTTAAACACCATTCGCAAAATTTATCGGCATCATCAACGGGTAATCTGGCTACTGTATAAAAAGCACCCATCGGTATAGGCGAGTAAACACCTGGAATACGATTTAGTCCGTCAATCAAACATTTTCGTCGCTCCAAATATTCTTCGTAAGTATCGCGCATGTAGTCTTCAGGAGCATCGAGCGAAGCTTCTGCAGCAATTTGCCCAATAAGCGGCGGACTTAATCGAGCCTGACAGAACTTCATTAGCGTATTTCGCAACAATTTATTTTTGGTTATTACCGTACCAATACGAATACCGCATTCACTATATCTCTTTGAAACAGAATCAATTAACACAACATTTTCTTCTATGCCCACCAAATGACAAGCCGAAATATACGGAGAACCGGTATAAATATACTCCCGATACACCTCGTCAGAGAACAAATATAAATCGTATTTCTTTACCAAATTACGAATCTGATTCATTTCATTGCGCGAGTACAAATAGCCGGTAGGATTATTCGGATTACAAATCATAATCCCTTTAGTTTTTTCGTTAATTAGCTCCTCAAATTTTTCCATTGGAGGCAAGGAAAAACCATCTTCGATATGCGAGGTAACTCCACGTATAATAGCCCCCGCCGAAACAGCAAAAGCCATATAATTAGCATAAGCCGGCTCGGGAACAATTATCTCGTCGCCCGGATTAAGGCAGGCCAAAAAAGCAAACAATACCGCTTCAGAGCCTCCTGTGGTAACAAGGATATCATCGGCAGCTACATTAATATTGTATTTTGCATAATAATGCACCAACTTTTCGCGATAGCTGCGAATACCATCGCTAGGGCTATACTCCAACACCTTGCGATCAATATTGCGAATGGCCTCTAACGCAACTTCAGGCGTAGGCAAATCAGGCTGACCGATATTTAGGTGATACACTTTTAGGCCTCTTGCTTTTGCAGAGTCGGACATGGGCACTAACTTACGAATAGGCGATGCTGGCATATCTATTCCACGATCAGAAATTTTTGGCATTGCGTTTATAGAATTTTCAATTAAACATAATACAATCTCCCTCTTTTACAAAAAGAAATTGCGTATTTAGATTTGCAAAGATAGAAAAATTTAGGGTTCAGAAATCGTTTGCAATTTTAATTTAGCTTGGAATATTTACAGCTGACTAGTGGGGGTGCACTCAAATTTGTGTTCCCACTTTCTCAACAGCGACAGTTGCCCAGTGGGGGCGCAACTCTAAGTTGCACGCCCACTTAAGCGGAAACAACAAAAAGCACTACAAACGAAAGCGACACTCAATTGCTTGAATGCCGCTTTAAATGTTTTCACAACGGAATAATCCTTATTGTGATTTGCTTCAAAATTGTACGACAAATATACAATTTTTTTGGAAAATATATCGCTTACAAAAAATATTTCCTACTTTTAGGGATTGATTGATACGCAAAATTACCTGTTAAATGCAACTTTGTGTTTGTTATCATATTTTATTAATTTATTAAAAGTTGCATTTTTCACCTGAATTTTGATAGATAATATCTAAAAGTGATTCATCATAGATTTGTAATTGTTTTATTCTCTTAATTAATATCAGTTTTTAATAATTTTTTTGTTAATTATATCTGAATTAGTAGTTAGTCGAATAATATAAATACCACTTGAGAAAGTGCTTAAATTAATTTCAACGTTATTGTTTGGCATAGATGATTTTAGAATTGAT
>CAMDGD010000051.1 GCA_945897785.1 Paludibacter jiangxiensis | reverse complement strand
TGTACTTTGCAAAGAGCACAAATAAATAGACCTAGAAACTTTATTCTAGCTTTATTTAAATTTTTTCCGAAAAACTTATCCAACTCTATGGCTAAGTCATTACTTTTGTGTGAGACCTTGTTATTCATTTATTAGAGTTAAAGGGTGGTACTTTTTCCTCTAAGATAGTGATTATCAAGGTCTTATCAAAATATTTTAAGCATTATTTTACTGATTTTAACTGTTTTATTTTTTGTCATGTACTAAGAAAAAGTTGTTTTTGTATTGCAAGAAAAGGATTTATTAGATAAAGTCAATAAAAGCTTTTTGAACAAGAACCGTGATTGGCAGTTGTTTAAAGATTATAACTATAAGCCTCTCTGAAAATTTGGAAAGCAGATGAATGTCAAGCAGCCAAAATTCAGTTTATAATTGAATTTGATAAAATCGATAATGGGTTTTGTACTTTTTTCAATTCAAAACGTTTTTTTTTTTTTTTGTGAACCAACCTAAAAAAGCTTGTCAAAAGATACCCGTTAATTGAGTTGAAATTTGATTTAGAGATTATTTTATGTAAGCATGGTTGGTTTATTCTTGAAATCGTTTTATCAGATTGTACGCTTGATACATACCTAATTCACCTGCTTTGCTTAAATCGGCAATCCCATTTGTTTTATTATCTATAAAAAGATATGCCAGTGCGCGATTGTAATAGGCTTCGGCAAAGTTTTCGTTTATATGTATGGCTTGTGTATAGTCGTCAATGGCTTGTTTATATTCTTTTAGTGCAAACAATACATTTGCACGGTTAAACCACCCATAAATAAAATCGGGCTCCATGGTAATAACTCGTGTGTAGGCATCAATAACTAATTTATACCGTTTTTTTGCTGGTGTTGGGCTTTTTTCTTCTAATTCGTATTCCTTGTATTTGAGTAGTTTGTACTGCATGGCTACTTTTGAGAACTGAGCTAAAAAGAAGCTGCTGTCAATACTAATAGCATGTGTAAAATCATCCAAGGCGGCTTCGTTGTTTTGAACCAATGCGTAGTTTATACCCCGTTCAAAATATAGTTGTTTATTATTTGTTTGTATTGCAATGGATTGGCTAAGTGCCGATATTTTATCAAAATGATGCGCTATTAAAGCATCTGTTAATGGTGCTTCTTGATTGCAAATAACTAGCTGCGATTTGTATTCTTGTTTGTATTTCTCTATTACTAAATCATCTTTGTTTAGCTTTCGTAATGAATGGTTTGGTGCATAGTAAGTTAAGTTGTAGCATTTGGATATCTTTAGTTGGGTATGGTTATTCTGTATTGTACCGCGCAGTTGGTCGTTGTATTGGTTTTGTTTATCGGCGCTATTGTCAAATTCACTTACTTTATCTAAAATGCTAGGCCTATTTTCAGCAATTTGTTCGGTTGTTGCGATATGCTTATCTGTTTGTTGATTAACAGGTGTTTTTTGTTCCATCATTTTTTGTGCATGATAGCGGTCGATAGTAGCCTGGCGAATATTACCCATGCCGGCATTTGCCTCGGCACGACCAACGTAGGCAGGAGGGAAATTTGGATAACTGTCTATTAATCTATTAAAATCTTGTTTAGCTCGTTTGTAATCTTTAATTTGTAAAGATACAATTGCTCGTTGGTATCGTGCTTCGTCGTTTTTATTGTCGATGGTTAATATCCTAGAAAAATCAAGAATGGCATTGTTTAAATCGCCTACTTCCGTGCGTAGGATACCACGATTAAATAACGCCTGACTATTGGTGCTGTCAATTGTTATTGCCTTATCGTAATCCGACAGGGCTCCTGTATAGTTTTTGTTGCGGTAATGTAAAATTCCTCGGTTAATGTAGTGCCCAATGTTTTTCGATTTGTATGCTATTGCTTTATTGTAATCGGTTAAGGCACTGTTATTATCATTTTTCAATAGATAAACTAGTGCCCTGGCTCCCCAAGAATCTGGATTTGTGCTGTCGGTTTTTACGGCTGTATTAATCGCATGCATCGCTTTAGTTGTATCGCCTTGTTGTAAAAAAATGCTTCCTTTTTCTATCCAAAGTAGGTTTTTATAGCTCGATTTTTTGGTTTGCAGTAAAGCGATATCTTCCAATGCCTTATCAAAGTGTTTGATTTTCTGATATGCCTCAATTCTGTTGATTAAGTAATGCTCGTTGTTGGGGGTAAATTCGAGTGCTTTTGAAAAATCGCTGATGGCTTGTGTGTACTCCCCAAGTCGTTTGTATGCAAATCCTCTAGCATAATAAACGGCAGGCATAAAAGGGTTTAGTTTGATGGCTTCGGAGCAATCGGCCGTTGCTCCGGTAAAATCTTCCAATTGTATTTTGGCAATAGCTCTAAAATAAAATGCATCGGGTAGGTGAGGCTTTTGTATAATAACTTGATTAAAGTATTGAATAGCTAAGACAAAATCATCGAAGTATAAGGCGCTTTTTCCGTTATCGAGTAGGCGGTTTGTATTTATTTGTGCCCATGCTGCTGTGCTACATAAAAAGATACATAAATATAAGCCAATTCTTTTCATACGAAAAAAAAATTGAAAATAAAGGTGTTTTTTATCCATATTAAAGAATTTTTATAGCTAAAGGTTCTTTAAAAAAAAACACTAATTTGGGTTAAGAATTAGCTTGTTATAAAGCAAACTATTAGTCAAGAATGATTTCTTCCACATCTTTTTCTATTGTTTCTTTTAGGCAGCCATCAACAATAGTAAAGTTCTTTGGAATATCAAATCTTTCGTCTTGTATATAGCCAAGCTCAGGATTTGCGTAAATTTTTTGCATATACAAGGCCCAAATAGGTAGTGCCATACTGGCTCCTTGTCCGTCGGCTGTGTTGTCGAAATGTATGCTTCTATCTTCGCCTCCAACCCAGGCGCCAGAAACAAGGCTAGGCGTGAAGCCAATAAACCATCCGTCGGAGTTGTTTTGTGTGGTACCGGTTTTTCCTCCGGCTTCGGCTATAATATTGTATTTATATCGAAGACGAACACCTGTTCCTCCATTTATAACTCCTTGTAGCATATGTATCATTTTATATGATGTTTTTTCACTAATAATTTCAGTCATTTGCGGTGTGAAATTCGCGATAATGTTTCCGTTGTTATCTTCTATACGGGTTACAAACATCGGTTCAACGCGCAATCCTTTGTTTGGGAAAGTGGTATAGGCATCTACCATTTCGGATAGGCTTATTTCTACCGGACCAAGGCATAAAGAAACAACGGGATCGATATAGTGTTTTATGCCAAAGGAATGCATTAGTTTTACTAAGGCTTCGGGTGTAAATAGGCTCATTAAATAAGCTGATATCCAGTTGTTCGAGTTGGCTAATCCCCACCTTAGGGTAACTGTTTCATTTATCCGTGATTTTGAACCGTTTCTGGGAGTCCAGTTTTCTCCTGTTCTGGCAATAAGTGTATAAGGTTGGTTAATAACTTTATCGCATGGCTCCATGCCTTCTTGCATAGCTAGGGTATATAAAAAGGGTTTTATTGTTGAACCAACCTGACGGCGTCCAACCGACACCATATCGTATTGAAACTGACTAAAATTTGGTCCGCCTACATATGCTTTTACATGTCCGTTAAACGGATTCATAGACATAAAGCTGCAGCGTAAAAAGTGTTTTTGATAGCGAATAGAATCCATCGGACTCATCATCGTGTCAATTAGACCGCGATAGGAGAAAACTTGCATGGGCCTTTTTGTTTCAAAGGCAAGCTTAATTTCTTCGTTTGTTTTATTATCATGCTTCATAGATAGGTATCTATCCGATTGACGCATGGAGAAATTCATCGTTTCTTCAATTTGTTTTTTGCTTACTAAGCGAGAAAAAGGAGCGTAGCTTCTGCCTTTTTTTTCTTTAAAAAATCTATCTTGTGTAAATTGGATGTGTTCTTGTACAGCCTCTTCAGCATATTGTTGCATGCGGTAGTCTATGGTGGTGTAAATTTTTAACCCGTCCGAGTAAATATTGTATGTTGAGCCATCGGGTTTTTTATATTTTTCGCAGAAGCCAAATAAAGGATTTTTCTCCCATGCAATAGAGTCTTCGTAATATTTCTGCATTTGCCATGAGGCATAGGCCGATTTTTTGGGTTTTTTTGCGGTTAACAACAAACGAAGGTATTCCCTGAAATAGGGTGCCGGACCCATTTTGTGGTCTACTCGTTGAAAATTGGTGCTTAAAGGTATGTTTGATAAGGAGTCGTAGGCTTCTTTGGTAATATAATCAGCCTTACGCATTTGGTTTAGCACAACATTCCGTCTGCCTTCTGTTTTATCTGTTCGTCGTATAGGATTATATATGGATGGGTTTTTACACATGCCAACCAAGGTTGCGGCTTGTTCAATGTTGAGTTGGTCTGGTGTGGTGCTAAAATATACATGTGCAGCTGTTTTTATTCCTACAGCATTGTACAAAAAATCAAATTGATTTAAGTACATGGTGATGATTTCTTCTTTGGTGTAGTATTTTTCTAATTGTACTGCAATAACCCATTCTATAGGTTTTTGCAAAAGTCGTTCGATGATATTATCTGCTTGAGGCGACCACAATTGTTTTGCCAATTGTTGGGTGATTGTACTGCCACCTCCGGCACTTTTTTGTTGAAAAATGCCTCGTAAAATAAATGCCCGCATAAGGGAAATTCCATCTATGCCCGAATGATCATGAAAACGGATATCCTCTGTAGCTATTAAGGCATTGATAACATTAGGTGAAATATCGTTGTAATTTACATGTACTCTGTTTTCTTTGCTTTGGAAATAGCGCCCAAGCAATTGCATGTCTGATGAGTAAATTTCTGTGGCAAATTTATTTCTGGGGTTCTTTAGTTCTTCCACTTGAGGCATATAGCCTATCCAGCCTTTGGCTATGCCGGTAAATAAAATGAATATTAAGAACAGGCCTAGTAAAAAGAGAGACCAAAAAATAATCAAGTATTTAGTAAAAGACTTGTGTTGTATTTTCATTGGATTGTTACTTTTATTATCAATTTGAAATGCAAAAATACTATTTTTGAGCATAAACTATCAGTATAAATTAATATAAATAATAAATTATTGTGCATTGGTTTTATAAGTGGTTTTTGTTAATAATTTATAGGGCTTTACCTGTTTTTTTGCACAAGGATTATGCTTATCTTTGCACTCAATTTTATGGAAAATTAAGCGACTGATTTATATTATTTGCGTTTTTTATAACTAAAAATATACAGGAATGAAAGCATTTGTATTTCCCGGTCAGGGGGCACAGTTTGTAGGTATGGGAAAAGACTTGTATGAGACTTCTCCTTTAGCGAAAGAATTATTTGAGAAAGCAAACGATATTCTCGGGTATCGTATTACCGATTTAATGTTTGCCGGTACTGATGAAGATTTGCGTCAGACAAAGGTTACACAGCCGGCTATATTTTTACACTCGGTAATTACTGCCAAAACGATGGGTGCCGATTTTAATCCGGATATGGTTGCCGGACATTCATTAGGCGAGTTTTCTGCCTTGGTGACTGCTAATGCCATGAGTTTTGAAGATGGTTTACTATTAGTATATAAACGGGCAATGGCCATGCAAGCTGCTTGCGAAAAAGTGCCCGGAACCATGGCTGCCGTATTGGGTTTAGCCGATGAGGTGGTGGAAGAGGTGTGTGCTGCTATTCCCGAAGTAGTTGTGGCTGCTAATTATAATTGTCCCGGACAATTGGTTATTTCGGGCTCGGTAGAGGGTATCGATAAGGCTTGTGAATTGCTGAAAGAGAAAGGAGCAAAAAGAGCGTTAAAACTGCCGGTAGGTGGTGCTTTTCATTCGCCTTTGATGGAACCTGCTCGTGTGGAGTTACAAGCTGCTATTGCGGCAACTACTATCAATCAACCTATTTGTCCGGTGTATCAAAATGTAGATGCAAAACCGCAAACGGATGCTAAGGTAATTAAAGAAAATTTGATAGCTCAATTAACGGCTCCTGTTCGTTGGACGCAATCTGTGCAGCATATGGTAGCCGATGGGGCAACTTCGTTTCGTGAATTAGGCCCCGGAAAAGTATTGCAAGGCTTGGTGGGCAAAATTGCACCCGGAGTAGAAGTAGGATAAGAGCCCTACCCCAACCTTCCCCGTAGGGAGGGAGAAAGTTTGCAGAATAGTCCTGTCTTTGATTTGAAATTTTATTAAATAATTATATAGTAATAACTAAATTCAGCCGACTCAGTCTCCCCCTCTTTTGGAGGGGGTTGGGGGGAGCTTCTTATCATATGTATAGATCTCATACCTGCGGTGAACTCCGCATAGAACAAGTAGGCGCAAGTGTAATTCTTGCGGGTTGGGTACAACGAACGCGCAGAATGGGTGGAATGACCTTTGTCGATTTACGCGACCGTTACGGTATTACACAACTGGTTTTTGATGAGGCAACGAAAAAGGAATTGTTTCTTCAAGCAGAAAAATTGGGACGGGAATTTGTTATTCAAGTAGAAGGTACAGTGGCTGAGCGGAGTAGTAAGAATGCCAAAATTGCTACCGGCGATATTGAAATTATCGTTTCCAAACTAGTGGTGCTCAATGTATCGGAAACACCTCCGTTTACTATAGAAGATGAGACTGACGGTGGCGACGAGCTGCGAATGAAATACCGTTACTTGGATTTACGCCGTAATGTTGTTCGTAAAAACTTGGAATTACGAAACCGCCTTTGTTTTGAAACAAGGCAGTATTTAATTAATAAGGATTTTATTGAAACAGAAACACCGGTATTGATAAAATCGACACCGGAGGGTGCCAGAGATTTTGTAGTTCCTTCACGCATGAATCCGGGGGAGTTTTATGCCTTGCCTCAATCGCCGCAACAGTTTAAACAATTGTTGATGGTGGCAGGTTTTGATCGTTATTTTCAGTTAGTTAAGTGCTTCAGAGATGAAGATTTACGTGCCGACCGTCAGCCTGAGTTTACGCAAATTGATTGTGAGATGTCGTTTGTTGAACAAAACGATGTGCTAGAGGTGTTTGAAGGGATGATTAAAACCATCTTTAAAAATATGAAAGGGATAGAATTTGAGGCTTCTTTTGTGCGCATGCCTTATGCTGAAGCTATGGAATTTTATGGTTGCGATAAACCGGATATCCGTTTCGATATGCGCTTTGTAGATATTACTAAAGAAGCGCAAACCAAGGATTTTGTAGTTTTTAATTCGGCAGAATATGTTGGGGCTATTTGTGCTACTGCTTGCGCTGAATATACCCGCAAAGAGCTAGATGCCCTTACTGACTTTGTTAAACGGCCTCAAATTGGAGCTAAAGGCTTGGTGTATGTAAAATATGAAACGGATGGTAGTTTGAAGTCGTCGGTAGATAAATTCTATTCGCAAGATGATTTGAAAGCTTGGGCAGATAAGCTTCAGGCTAAACCGGGCGATTTACTGTTGTTGCTTTCGGGCGAAAAACAGAAAACATTAAAGCAGTTAGGCGAACTCCGTTTGGAAATGGGAAATCGCTTGGGCTTGCGTGATAAAAATGTATTTGCTCCTTTGTGGGTGGTTGATTTTCCGTTGTTGGAATGGGATGAGGATGCGCAACGGTTTTCGGCCATGCACCATCCGTTTACTTCGCCAAAACCGGAACATGTTGACTGGGTAAAAACACAAACCAATTTAAAAGAGGTGTGTGCTAATGCGTACGATTTAGTTATTAATGGCGTTGAACTTGGCGGAGGGTCTATTCGTATTTTTGATAAAGAACTGCAAGCAGCTATGTTTACTTGCTTAGGTTTTACTAAAGAAAAGGCAGAATACCAATTTGGTTTCTTTATGGATGCCTTTAAATATGGTGCTCCTCCTCATGGTGGCATTGCCTTTGGTTTAGATCGTTTTGTGTCTTTATTGGCAGGCTTGGATAGTATTCGCGATTGCATTGCTTTTCCCAAAAATAATTCGGGTAGAGATGTGATGATAGATGCACCATCGCTGATTGATGATGAGCAATTGAATGAATTAAATTTAATGGTGAATTTGCCGAAAGATTAAATATAGTTATATTATAAATATTGCTGTAATTTGGTCTGTTAATTTTACAATAAATACATAAAAACTTCTGATGCAAAGCATTGGAAGTTTTTTTTTTATTGTGGTTTCGGTACGCCGCACTGCACCTTTGTTCTTTCATTATATCCATTAGCTACAAAGATTTTGGTGCACTGCACCTAGCAACTGTTTTGATTTTGATAAATTGAATCTGCACAAAAAAAATCCCGAAACTTTTGTTTCGGGATTTTTTTATAAATTTCAGAATTATACATTCTTACTAGTAAGTTGTTATTATTTTACAAACAATTTTTTAGTAACAGATTTTCCGTTGGTGCTTAATCGAACCAAGAAAGTACCTTTACCAATAGTGTTAACGCGAATATATTCAGTACCACTTACTTCTTTGGTAAGCAATAAATCGCCGTTAACCGATATGATTTCTACCTTAACATTGTCGTTTCCGGCGTTTACATAAAAACCATCTACCGTAGGGTTAGGGTAAGTCTTTACATTTTCGATGGCATTTTCAATTACCGGTAAGGCAGTTTTGTTTACCATAGAATAGGTCATCGTGGCATTTATTGTTACCGGAATTAATTGGAATGAATAAGTTGATGCAATCCAGGTACTGCCATCCCAATCGTAAAAAGTGCCATTTGCAGTTTTATTGTCAGGATTATATGTTACTTCTGTTTTTTTGAAGTTTACCCAAGTACTTCCATTCCATACCGCAATTTCTTTTTCGGTAAAACGGTTAGATAAATCATATACTGTGGCTTCTTTTAACGAATCTACCCATAGACCTCCAATAGAAGCATAAGTGATTTTCAGTGTTGGATCTTGGTTGCTGTTGTATGTAGTTACCGTTTTAACAGAATCGGAAAGAACCCATAGGCCTCCTGATATTTTGAAAATAGTTTCTATGCAAACATCATTTACCGGGTAGTTGTAATCGTACTGCAAGGAGTCTACAAATTGCGAAAGGCTACTGTTCCATTTAGCCGTAATACTTCCGCTTAGCATATTGTTTCCGTCGTAGGTGTTTGTTTTTTTTGTTGTTGGCGCTAATGCCATTGATGCATTGATGTAATAATTAGTCTCTACGGTGATATTTCCGTTATCTACGGTGTTGATAGTTTTTGCAACAGGAACTGATATATGTCCAGATGAACCTATAGTTATTAAACTATCAATTACTTGATTGGTAGTTGTTGTGGTTGCAAACCTGAAATTTGGGTTTTGAGCGTAAAGCTGCCCGAAACTTAGTCCGGAAGCGATAATCATCAAAAATATTTTTTTCATTTTAGTGCTCATAGCTGTATTTCTAAAAAAAGTTTAATTATAACATCACAAAGTTAATAAATGTAATATTAATTTACAAGATTTTAACTGTTAAATTTTCAACAATTAGCTAAAAAAATACTTGTTCTATAGTATTTTTTTTTGCAATAATCTACTATTCAAAATGCAGCTTCTAGCTATTGATAGTTGGATGATTAATAGGGAATTAGGTCAAAAATTCGATTTACTTTCATCATCTTTTGTATACTATTAATAAGTTTAATGATATTAGCTCCCGTTGGTCGCGATATTTCACTTCGCTGATAGTTGCTTTTTGGTATTGGGTTTAAGCTATTTATATCATAATATCGCAGTAGGCAAATATCTATTTACCTACTCTCTTGCATATTTCCACAATAACATCCACTGCTTTTTCTATGCTTTGTACCGGTACGAACTCGTATCTACCATGAAAATTATGACCACCGGCAAAGATGTTCGGGCAGGGCAGTCCCATATACGACAAGCGAGCACCGTCGGTTCCTCCACGAATAGGTTTAATGATGGGTTGAACACCCACAGCAAGCATAGCTTCTTTAGCTAAATCGATGATATGCATGACAGGTTGAATCTTTTCCAGCATGTTGTAATACTGGTCTTTGATTTCAATTTCAATGCTTTGAGTACCATATTTAGTAGCAATGTTAGCAGCTTTTGCTTGCATATATTGTTTGCGCGCTTCAAATTTGGCTCGGTCGTGGTCGCGAATTATATAGTGTAACTTTGTTTCTTCTACGCTACCCTGCATTTCATTGAGGTGGTAAAATCCTTCGTAACTACTTGTTTTTTCAGGAACTTCATCTTTTGGAAAAGAATCAATAAATTCTTGAGCTATAAAAAGAGAATTAATCATTTTTTCTTTGGCATATCCCGGATGTATGTTTTTTCCTTTGATGGTAATTTCGACACCTGCCGCATTGAAGTTTTCGTATTCCAGTTCACCAATTTGTCCACCATCCATGGTATATGCCCAGTCGGCACCAAATTTAGCCACATCAAAATGGTCAGCACCTTCACCTATTTCCTCATCGGGAGTAAAGCAGATACGTATTTTTCCGTGTTTTATTTCGGGGTGATTTACTAGGTATTCCATGGCAGTAACTATTTCAGTTACACCCGCTTTATCGTCCGCTCCAAGCAGTGTTTTACCGTTGGTTACTATTAAATCCTGACCAATATATTGTTTGATTTCAGGAAATTCAGATGTGGAAAGAACAATGTTTTCGGCTTTGTTTAGTAGAATGTCATTGCCATCAAATTGATTAATGACTTGAGGAGATATGCCTTCTGCAGTCATATCCGGACTGGTATCCATATGCGATACAAAACCTATTACAGGAACATTTTTATCAATATTGGAAGGAAGTGTAGCCATCACATAGCCATTCTCGTCCAAACTAATATCTTCTAACCCAATCTCGGATAATTCTTTTGTTAGGTAGATAGCAAAAGCTAATTGTCCGCTCGTGCTCGGTGTAGTTTTGGTTTTTGTGTCGGAAGTAGTAACGAATGACACATATTTTATAAAGCGTTCGGTTAGGTTCATGGATATTTTGTGTTAGATATACAAAAATATAGAAAATAGGCAAATTGGGAGGCATATGTTGGAAATGTTATGAACAGGATTTCTTTAAAAACTAAGCCGTAAAGCAATCTACATCGATTATCATTGTGTTGTATCCCATTTTCTTTAAAACCTTATTTCCAATTCTATAACCTTAGTAGCAATATTAAATCGTCACCACTAACCTTATTACCTTATTATCATTTGCAATAATAAAAATTTATTCTACTTTTGCATAAAATATTAAATAATATATTTATGCGAGTGGAATATAATAATATATATCTTCATATCAATAGTTCGTTAATCTTTATGTTAATTCTCTGATAATGAGAATAATAACTTTGTTTTTATTTGTATAAGTCATTGGAAATCAGTATCTTTATAGATAATTCAACCCCTATAAAGAAATGATTTCCAAGACCCATATATCATATAGC
>CAMDGD010000050.1 GCA_945897785.1 Paludibacter jiangxiensis | reverse complement strand
CTTCGTTGTGGGATATTTATTTCGATGATATCACCATCTTGCACTAAGCCAATGGCTCCACCTGCAGCAGCCTCCGGAGATATATGTCCGATAGATAAACCGGATGTTCCACCAGAGAAACGACCATCTGTAATCAAGGCACATTCTTTCCCTAAATGACGCGCTTTTATATACGAAGTAGGATACAACATTTCTTGCATTCCCGGTCCGCCTTTAGGCCCTTCGTGAGTAATAACAACCACATCGCCTGCTTCAACTTTTCCTTTTAAGATTCCTTCGCAAGCAGTATCTTGAGAGGTAAACACTTTGGCTTTACCAGAGAAAACAAAGCAACCAGGATCAACACCCGCCGTTTTAATTACGCAACCATCTAGAGCGATATTTCCATAAAGGATACCTAAACCACCATCTTTATCATAGGCATTTTCGTAATTACGAATACAACCATTAACACGGTCGGTATCCAGTTCTTTATATTGTTCCGATTGAGAACCCATTACCAGATTAAATCGGTTGGCAGGAGCACTTTTGTAATTGCTTATAGCTTGAGGAGTTACATTCGGACTGTTAATATCAAACTTATCGATGGCTTGTGCTAAGGTATTACCATCTACGCGCTTTACATCGGTGTGTAGTAAATTTTGTTTTGCCAATTCGCTAAGGATAGAAATAATTCCACCGGCACGATTTACATCTTGAATATGGTATTTTTGGCTGTTTGGAGCCACTTTACATAAGCAAGGTGTTTTACGCGAAAGCGCATCAATATCTTTCATGGTAAAATCTACTTCAGCTTCGTTAGCAATAGCTAAAAGGTGAAGCACAGTATTGGTTGAACCACCCATAGCAATATCTAAGGACATCGCATTTAAAAAGGCATTACGCGATCCGATAGAACGAGGTAACACACTATCATCACCATCGCGGTAGTATTTATAAGCATTCTCAACAATCAATTTTGCTGCATCCATAAACAATTGACTACGGTTTGAGTGCGTAGCTAAGATGGTTCCGTTACCAGGAAGAGCTAAACCAATAGCTTCGTTTAAGCAGTTCATGGAGTTGGCGGTAAACATACCCGAGCAAGAGCCGCAAGTAGGACAAGCATTCGCTTCCACTTTAGCCACTTGTTCATCGCTAATACTATCATCAGCGGCTTGTACCATGGCATCAATCAAATCGAGGTGTTTGCCATCCAACTCACCTGCTTCCATCGGTCCGCCGGAAACAAATACCGCAGGAATATTTAAACGCATGGCAGCCATCAACATACCCGGGGTAATCTTATCGCAGTTGCTAATACAAATCATGGCATCTGCCTTATGCGCATTAACCATATATTCTACACTGTCGGCAATTAAATCGCGTGAAGGCAAAGAATATAACATACCGTCGTGCCCCATAGCAATACCATCATCGATAGCAATGGTATTAAATTCGGCAGCAAAACAGCCCAGCTTTTCTATTTCGGCCTTTACTTTTTGTCCTATTTCGTGCAAATGCACATGCCCCGGAACAAACTGAGTAAATGAATTAACGACAGCAATGATAGGTTTTCCCATTTGTTCGGTTTTCATACCGTTGGCGTGCCATAGAGAACGAGCACCTGCCATACGACGACCTTGAGTACTGGAATTGCTACGAAGTTGATTTTTCATATGAATATAAATTAATTTCAGATTTACTTAACAGAGATTTTCAATTCAAAGTAAAGTTAATTTAGTTGTCAATGCCTCCCTTATTAAATTAGGCACATTTGGAATTTGAAATTCCTTTTTTTTCAGCCTGCAAAATTACAGTTTTTACACTAGTAACAAAAGTTATTTATAAACAAAAAACCTTTCTCGGTGGAGAAAGGCTTTCATTGTTATGTAATAGTGTTCAGACTATTGCTCAACCGTTTCTCTACCTAATTAGTTTTATTAGGACGACAACGGTTACGACGGTATGTAAAAAAGACAAATTCATTGCATTAATTTTGAACTACAAAAATACACGATATTTTTACAAAAACAAACAGTTTACACTATTTTTTTGTTTTTTTATTATAAATCATAAGATTAAAAGGCGTAAATGTGTTACATTATAAGAGAATGAGCAAAAGGTATCGTTAAAAGCCGCCAAGGTTACGAATAACCATTGACGGCTTAACCAACACCACACCAAATAAAACTATAAAATGATTCTTTTGCTACAATAATACATAAAGCCATTTTACAATAATTACTATTCACAAAAAAACGGATAGTATATGACAAATACGCAAAAATAAGACTACGAAAAGTTTAATAAAGCAATACAAATTACTAATGGCGGGGTTCAAAATTAGAAAATTATATTTTACATTTTACACAAAAGTATTTTTGTAATATATTTGTAATCTAAATGAAATTAATTTTTTGTCATTTTGCCAAAATCTAAATAAAACAAAATGGAGTCAACCAAACATTCTAAACACCTTATCAATAGAGAAATTAGCTGGTTACACTTTAACCATAGGGTACTACAAGAAGCATCAAACAAATCTGTTCCCTTACTTGAGCGGTTGCGTTTTTTAGGTATCTACTCCAATAATCTTGATGAATTTTACCGGGTTCGCGTAGCAACCTTGAGAAGATTAAGCGAGATGAATCAAAAATATTTTTCTGCAATAGACAAGCCTGTTCTTGTTTTAAAGAAAATAAACCAAATGACAGCCTTATTTCAAGCTGAATTTGAAACTATTTTTAAAACTATAGTCCTTGAACTAAAGGATGAAAAAATATCGTTAGTAAACGAAGACCAATTAAACGATATTCAAAAACAATTTGTCTTCGATTTTTATAGAACTAAACTAATTGATTCTATAAGCCCCATTTTCATTTCGCGCACCAAAGAATTTCCTGAAATCGGAGATGCGAAAATCTACTTAGCTATTCAGATGGAATCGGATAATGACAACCATGAATATGCCTTAATAGAAGTACCTACTTCCGATTTTTCGCGGTTTCTAGTATTGCCTTCGTCAGACAAGACAACAAATATTATTTTGCTGGATGATGTTATAAGACTTTGCATTCCAGATATCTTCCAAAGTTTGAATTATTCGAAATTTGAAGCCTACACCATAAAAATTACCCGCGATGCAGAAATAGACAGTGAGAATGATTTTGGCGACAGTTTAATCAACAAGGTTTCAAAGGGAGTAAAAAATAGGCGACTAGGTTCGCCTGTGAGGTTTGTGTACGACGCAGCCATGCATCAAGACATGCTGAAATTTATATTAAAACAACTCAAATACAAGAAATCAGACTCTATCATTCCCGGAGGACGTTATCATAATTTTAAAGACTTTATGAGTTTTCCGTCTGTTGGTGAAAAAAAATTAGTTTACCCCAAACTACCTCCATTAAAAAAGCACCGCATTGAATTAGAACAATCGGTTATTGTAGCAGCTGAGAAGCAAGATTTATTTCTACATTACCCCTATTTTGGATTTTCACAGTATGTACAATTATTACGAGAAGCAGCCATCGACCCAAATGTAAAAAGTATAAAAATTACCCTTTACCGCGTAGCAAGTAACTCAAAAGTAATACGAGCCCTAATCAATGCTGCACGAAACGGAAAAGATGTAACAGCTGTAGTTGAAGTACGTGCCCGTTTTGATGAAGAGCATAACATTGAATGGGCCAATAAAATGCAAGAAACAGGCATCAAAGTTGTTTTTGGCATTGAAGGATTAAAAATACACAGCAAGCTAACCCTAATAAAAAGAAAAACCAATAGTATAGCCGCTATAAGCACAGGAAACTTTCACGAAGGCAATGCAGCCGTTTACACCGACTTCACACTCATCACCTCCAACAAAAAAATTGTATCTGAGGTAGATGAAGTTTTTGGTTTTATAAACACTCCCTACCAAAGCAGAAAATACAATCACCTGCTTGTTAGTCCGTATGATATGCGCAAAAAAATTGTCGCTTTTATCAACAAAGAGATTCAACATGCACAAAAAGGCTTGCCTGCTTTTATTCATTGTAAAATTAACCATATTTGCGACAACGAAATCATTTTTAAACTTTACGAAGCCGCCAAAGAAGGTGTTGATGTCAAATTAATAGTTAGAGGCATGTGCTCAATGCAACCACCAAAAGAATTGAAAAATACTATTGAAATAATTAGTATTGTTGACCGCTTTTTAGAACATTCTCGTATCTTTATCTTTTGCAATAACAATCGAAATAAATACTATATATCTTCGGCCGATTGGATGATTCGGAACTTAGATCATCGTATTGAAACCGCAGTACCCATATACGACAGTACTATTCAAAAAGAATTACGAAGAATTATTGATTATGGATTAAAAGACAATAGCAAATCACGAATCGTTGATGGGTTAGGCAAAAACACCTTTAAAAGTTCAAATGAAAAAACTTTTTGTTCTCAAGTAGAACTGTACAACCATTATAAAACAGAAAATAACGAATACTAAATGAATTGTAAAAAAATTGCAGCAATAGACATTGGTT
Source organism: Paludibacter jiangxiensis (assembly GCA_945897785.1). Classification (GTDB taxonomy): domain Bacteria; phylum Bacteroidota; class Bacteroidia; order Bacteroidales; family Paludibacteraceae; genus JAFGVL01. The sequence goes on along the minus strand of CAMDGD010000050.1, from coordinate 8,254 downwards.
CAAACGCTGTAAGATTGTTGATTGTAAGTGTTGAAGAAGAATTATTTGGTCCTTTCTTTAAAAAAGTACTTTTACTAAGAATACCACTTCGATTAGGTGAAGATAGTTTTTCCATCGGAAAAATATCTGACGCTCGTGCTCACAAACTAAACAAAGTAATGAGAGCATTTAAACTGCTTATGGATGTACATGAAGTTACTAATTACAAAGCCTATGCAACGGCAGCAATGCGCGAAGCAAAAAATGGACGAAAAGTAGCAGAAAAAATCAAAGAAAAAACAACAATTAAAGTCGAGATAATTGATGGATCGGTAGAAGCTAGGATAATTTACGACAGCAATATAATAGACCAATTAGACCCTAACAAAAATTACCTTTATGTTGATGTAGGTGGTGGAAGTACAGAGTTATCTATTATTGTTAAAGGAGAGCTAGCAGAATCCAAATCATTCAACATTGGCACCATTCGTATGCTTCGCGGAAAAGTGACAACTGAAGAAAAAGAATCTATGAAACAATTTCTGGCAGAAGTAAAAGAAAAACATGCACCTGAAGAGATTATTGGCTCCGGGGGTAACATTAACAAACTACATAGACTGGCTAAACTAAACAAAGAAGAAACCTTAACCTTAAATAAGTTGGATCAACTATATCAAAAATTAAAGGCATTAAGTTTAGACGACCGAATGGATAAATACAAACTAAATCCGGATAGAGCTGATGTAATTGTTCCTGCTTCAGAAATTTTTATAGAGATTGCTAGCCTTACAGGAATACAAAAAATATATGTACCAACTTTTGGATTAGTTGACGGTATAGTTAGAAAGTTATATCTATCTATAAAAAATACTGTCACAACATATTAAAAAAATCTATTTCTATTTACCTACTTACTTTCTTAACAAACAAGCATTTCTGATTAAGCCATAGGATGTTTTCAAAACTTTTTACTATTTTTGCATTAAAGTACCAAAATTAAAAAAATACTATCAATGAAAAAATACTATATACTATTACTTACTGTTTGCTTGATAAGTACAAACCTAGTGGCACAAACTGCCGGTATAATTCGCGGAACGGTAAAAGACAAAAACACCGAAGAATTGATAATAGGCGCTTCGGTATTGGTTGAAGGAACCACCCAAGGTACAATAACCGATATTAACGGAGAATACAAATTAGATGCTCCGGTAGGCAATTATAACATACGGGTAAGTTCTATTGGGTACAAAACAGAAACAAAATTCAACATACAGTTAATGACCGGTTACGACCAACTAATTAATTTCAATTTAGCTGAAGATAATATTAGCTTAAACGATATTGTAATAAATTTTGATAAAGAAAAATCGGCATCGGCATCAGACATGATTTCACCCCTGTCTGTTCAACAATTAACCTCGCAAGAAATAAAAAGCAACCCCGGTGGTAGTTTAGATGTTTCCAAAGTAGTACAAACCCTACCCGGCGTTGGCAGTAATATTGGCGGGGGCGGTTCGCGCAACGACATTATTGTTCGCGGAGGCTCGCCCAACGAGAATGTATATTACTTGGATGGCATTGAAGTGCCTGTAATCAATCACTTTCAAACGCAAGGAAGCTCGGGCGGTGCACAAGGCATATTGAATGTAGCCTTTATAGAAGATGTAAAATTGAGCAGTTCTGCCTTTGATGCAAAATACGATAATGCCTTAGCATCAACCTTTGTAATTAACCAACGAGATGGTAATCCTGAGAAATTCCAAGGCAATATTCGCAGTGGTTTAACCGAAACAGCTTTAGTATTGGAAGGGCCTATTGGCAAAAGCAAAAAAACTACTTTTTTAAGTTCAGTAAGACAATCGTATTTGGGCTTACTTTTTTCGTGGATAGACATACCTATCCGTCCGAATTACTTCGACTATCAATATAAAGTGACACACAAATTCGACAATAAAAACAGTATTACTTGGTTGGGTATAGGGGCAATAGATAATTTCTCGTTTGCACAAAAACCAAACAGCACCCCTGAGGATGTGTACATTACCCGTTCCTTACCCTATATAAACCAATGGAACTACACCACCGGAGTAACCTACAAAAGACTATACAAAAAAGGGTTTATGACAGCGAGTCTTAGTAGAAACATGTTTGAAAATAGCGTAGACAAGTACAAAGAAGGCATAAAAGACGAATCAGAAAAAACACTTGCCTTGACATCGACAGAGGTAGAGAATAAGCTTAAAGTTGATTTTAACAGCTACTACAATGGATGGAAAGTAACCGGTGGTTTTGGCGTTCAATATGTTAAGTACGGCATTGACTTTAACAGCAAGCTTGCCGATGCAGTTTTGGATGGAGGTGGCGCAGTACTCGTACCGGCTATTGAAATAAACAATCAAAACAATATCGAGTTTTTTAAATACGGAGCTTACTCGCAAGTTGCCAAAGTTTTTTTTAACAAGCTACTTGTTTCTGCCGGTGTACGAACCGACATGAACTCATTTACCAACGAAGGAAATAACCCCCTAAAATCGATATCGCCCCGTTTATCATTACAGTACAAGCTTACCCCACAGTTCGATTTAAACGGAAGCATTGGGCGCTATTACAAAACGCCCACCTATACCAGTTTAGGATACAAAGATGAAAACGGCGTATTACTAAACAAAAATATGGATTACATTGAATCGACACACTATGTTCTGGGAGGCGATTTTCAACCCAAAGAATCGCTTCGCTTTGTGTTGGAAGCCTTTTTTAAACAATATGCCAACTATCCTATTTCGGTAAATACGGGCATTTCCTTAGCCAACTTAGGCAATGAATTTGGGGCAATTGGCAACGAGCCCCTACTAAGTAACGGAACCGGCGAAGCCATAGGAGCTGAATTTTCGGTGCAGCAAAAATTGATAAAACAGGTTTTTTATGTGCTAAGCTACACCTATGTTAAAAGCTCGTTTGCCGGATTGGATGGCATTTTACGCCCTTCGACTTGGGATAACAGACATTTGTTATCGGCTACGGTAGGTTATATCTTCAAAAACGATTATCAGGCCGGAATGAAATTTCGATATGCCGGCGGAAATCCGTACACGCCATACGACTTGACTGTATCGCAACAAAACTATTTGTTCTTAGGCAGTGGCACACTCGATTACTCAGCCATAAACACAGAACGACTTATGGACTTTAGCCAGCTTGACATACGGATAGACAAAACATATAACTTTAAGAAAACCACGCTGGAGGTTTTTATCGACATACAAAATGTATTGGGAGCGTTAAACGAAAGCACGCCGAACTATATTTTTAAACGAAATGCTGATAATAGCGGTTTTGAAACAACCGATGGGTTGGCAATAAAACAAGATGGATCGAATGCAATACCGCTTGTTATTTACAACAAAAGCAAGACAGTAATTCCTACTATTGGGGTAATTTTTATGTTTTAGGATTATCAATGGTGAATGGTGGATGTCTAAATCCCAGCATCAACTACTTGATTAATAAATGCCATTTCATCTTCCGAAAAAGAAAATTCACCTGCCTTGGCATTCTGTGTTGCTTGTTCCGCATTACGAGCTCCGGCAAGAGCAATGGTAATACCTGGCCGTTGCACTGTCCACCGCAACACCAATTGCGCTAAAGTAATACCTTTATCATTTGCCAATACGTTTAATTTAGCTAACATGGCATTGGTTTGCTTAATTTTTTCAGGGGTAAACGAAGGATGATTTGTTCGATGATCTCCTTCGGCAAAAACAAAATTTTCGGTAATTTTTCCGGTTAGCAACCCTCGTTCCATCGGGCTATACGCCAATATCGACTTATTTTGTTCTATGCAAAAAGGAATGGTTTCGTCTTCTATTTTTCTGTTAACCATGCTGTAAGGCACTTGATTACTAAGCAAAGGCACAACCGCCTGGGCCTCCAACATATTTTCTTTGCGGTAATTACATACGCCTGCATAACGCACTTTTCCTTGCTGAATCAATTTCTCTACAGCCTCAAATGTTTCGCTAATAGGCGTAGTAACATCGTGCCAATGAATTTGGTATAAATCAATATAATCCGTCTTCAACCGCCTTAAACTATCCTCACATTCTTTTATCACACTCTCTTTACCGGCATATTTATAAATATCTATAGGGTTACCCGAATTATCTACACTTTGGTAACTACGTGTTCCTTGGGTAGCATCCCAGCGCATGCCAAATTTGGTAAGTAATTGCCATTTATCGCGCGACACACCTTTCATCGCCTCGCCTACAATTTCCTCACTTGCTCCTTGTCCGTACACGGGAGCCGTATCAATACTTGTAACACCCAAATTGTAAGCAGTTTGAATTGCCTTTACGGCTTCTTTTCTGTCGGCACTCCCCCACATCCAGCCGCCTATTGCCCACGAACCGAATGTAACTACCGATAAAGACAGCGCTGAATTCCCTAATTTTTTATATTCCATACAATTAGATTATTTTCAAAAAAAAACGAAGCTCAAAGGTATAAAAAAGAAGGCAGAAATGTGAGAATAATACAAGTTATTCCTTCTCTACCTCTATCTGATACTGCTCAGAATTCTATTTATTAGCATACGTTAATTCTTTATCAGATTTATAGTTACCTTTTTATTGTCCGAATTAATCGTCAATAAATAGATGCCTGACTGAACATTTACATTCAGTTCAAACATTTTGGTGTTTTGGTAAGTTGATTGGCTAATTAATTTGCCGTTTAAATCATGTAGACTAACAACAAACTCAGACAAGGTTTCACCTAAATCAATTCTCACGATTCCGTCAGTTGGGTTTGGATAAACTATTATGTCATTACTAAAAGTACTTTCCAATATTCCAACAGAAGTAACTGAATAACAAGCAGAAGTGTCAGCGCAACCGTTTTGAGTTACTACAACAGCGTAGTTTCCATTTTGGGTTGCGGTAAACGATTGATTTGTTTCTTCACCAATAATAGAATATCCATTGTTGCAATCAACCCATTGATATAAGTCGGCTATTGTGTTTGCTGTTAGAATTATTCCGTTTTGAGTTACAGAAACATCAACCGTATTAACTGTAAGGTTAATAGTTATGGTACTATCACATCCTGCGGCATTTGGTATTATTGCTGTTTTTATACCTGATGTGGTGTAAATTACTCCGTCAGGTGCAGTATAAGTATCGCAAGCTGTTTCGGTTATGATTGATGAAGTATGCAACAAATTTACATCTATAGGTAGTGTAATCGTGCTGTCAACACCTAAAATAGTATCTGTTACTGTAAGGCTAACTTGGTATGTATCTGGATTCTTATATGTATGTGTTGGATTAACCAAATTACTGGTATTTCCATCTCCAAAATCCCATAAATACTTGTCGCCATCCATACTATTATTTGTAAAAGCAACTACAATAGAATCGCAATACTGCATAGCTGAATAAGAAAAACTAGCAATTGGTAAAGATGATTTTTCAATGGTATCAGTTAAAACAACACTCCATTTACCGAGTTTATCTTTAAATTGAAAATTGATTTCGTAAATCCCTTTTGGTACTTGCGTTAAATCCAAATTATCAATTAAATTAATTTGCTGATCAGGTGTTAATGATATATTTAAAGCATTGTTAAAATCATTATCGAACCAATAACGGTATTCTGTTATAGAATTTTGCGTTACAATTTGTTCTGGTGTTTTGTAAAAGAAATGACTTGCCACGCTACTCCATAATCCGGCATTATCTTTAAATCGAATAGCGAAATTATGCACACCATTATTTAAAGCACTCATGCTCATAAGTTCATTAATATTAAATTGTTGCTGAAGGGGAGTGCTCACCATAACAGCATTGGTATAATCATTATCAATCCAATATTCATAAGCTACTATTTCGGGAGTTGGATTGCTTTCTTTTACAGATGTTTTGTAAAAGAAATGACTTGCCACGCTACTGTATCTTCCTAAATTGTCGAAAGAACGGAAATTTATGGTGTTTATTCCATCAATAAGGCCGGCAGTAGGAACAGTTTTGTTAATCATCATTTGCTGCGTGGATGTTACATTAGTGATTGTCTTATTTACAAAATCATCGTTGAACCAATACTCATAACCCACTATATTAGATTGAGCATAGGAACAAGTAATTGCTGCAAATAGAATAATTATTGTGAATACCTTTTTCATACTTAGTCGTTTTGAGCTTCAACTTGTATCTGAATTTGCAAATTGCCATTTGCATCAGTAGTTGTTGCATTATTATTAATTTGAATGTGTGGGTTGTGTGGCACAGCCCCTTTTTTATAGGGATATATTCCACCGTATATCCCTACTTGGGTATTATCAATTCCTACATAGGTTGCATGGTTAACTAATTGGTAATCATCACTATAGCTAAATAAATTCCCTGTTTGACTGATAAAAACAGTAGCTAAATCAATAGAATTGTAATTGTTTGAAAAAATATTTGTGCCAGTATTTGGCACTACACTAAAAATATTATTTGAAAAAGTATTCAAATCAGATAAACTGTAAATCCAGGAAGCACCACCCCAGTTTCTGAAAATTATATTATTGGAGATAAAACAGTTATCAACATTATTAAAAGTTACATTATAAGAATAGCCTCCGGAATTTGCAGCATTATATAGTAAAATGTTATTTGATATGCCAATATTGTTTGCATTAATAATTCTTCCATTGATGATGTTATTTGATAGCATACTTGAAGTTGCGTTAGTAAAAGTGGCATCACCAATAATTACATTTTCAACAATATTGTTGTTTATACAAGGAGTTATTCCTGTTCCAATATAACTGATATTGTGAAATTTACATCTTCTTATAATAACCGAGTCAACTTTATGATTACCAGTAAAACTAATAGTACCTGTTAATTCAATTCCTTCGAGCTGCAAATTATCTGCATCCTCCGAAATAGTTAAACTTCCTGTTAAAACCGTTTTCCCTGTTGCAATAGTAGAGTCAGGATAATGACCAGCTCCAATAATAACCAATCCTTTATTAATAGTTGTCGGATATGGAATAGTACCTCCTGGTAAGTATAGTGTATCTCCATTTACCGATGCATTATAGGCTGCTGTAAAAGGATCGGAACCTCCAAAAATGGTAGTTGTGCCATTACTTTGTAAAGCCACTTTTTGTTGAGAGAAAATGAGGTTAACATTACAAAAACAAAGTGCTATAAGAATAGAATAATATTTTTTCATATCAGTTTAGTTTTAATTTTATCAGTCGTTTTGAGCTTCAACTTGAATCTGGATTTGTAAATTTCCATTAGAATCAGTTGTAGGAGCGATATTTTTTACCTGTATATGAGGATTAAAAGGAACAGCTCCTACTTTGTAAGGGAAAGTGCCTCCGTAAATGCCCACTTGCGAACCATCTGTTCCTACATAAGTTGTTGGTGCTTGTAAATTATAATCGTGCGTATAATTAAATGCTGTTCCAGTTTGATTCACAAAGATATTAGCTTGGAGTATACCTGTGTAATTACCCAGACTTGTTGCAGTGGTTCCATAATTAGGAGTAGGTTCCACATAAAGATTGTTATTAAAAGTATTACCACTACCGTTTACATTGGCATTATAACCTTCCCATAGTATAATATTATTATTTAAGGTATTGTTGCTTCCATAAAACAAATAGTCCATAGATGACCCCCAAATATAGCCCATTATAACATTATTGCAGATTAAATTTCCGTTAGATCCTTGAAATGTATTAGAAATAATATTGTTAGAAATAATTGCATTTTGTATATTTTCAATATTTATGCGACTTACTAAAACATTTCCAATAAGGCTCAAATTAGATGTAGGATTTGATAAATTCCCCAATGCGTTAAATGCCCCATTAATTTTACAGCGTTTTACAATAACATTATTTACTGAATGATTGGTTGTAATAGTAAATATTCCTGTAATTTCAACCCCTTCCAAGTACAATAAGTCGGCATTTTCAGTTAAGGTTACATTCCCGTTAATAAATGTCTTTCCGGTTGCTAAAGTCGAATCAACATAATGCCCTGCTCCAATTATTGTTAGTTTTTTGTCAAAAGTAGCAGGTGGTGTAAAAGTACCACCCGAAAGATAAAGGGTGTCTCCACTTTGGGCATTAGTATAGGCTGTTGCAAGAGCGGTGTTGCCATTAACTATTTGAACCCCTGTTGAAGAATGTAATGCAATGGTTTGTGCATTCATTGTTATTGAAGTTGCTATCACAATTATCAATGTAAATAGTGTTTGTCTTTTCATA
>CAMDGD010000049.1 GCA_945897785.1 Paludibacter jiangxiensis | reverse complement strand
TTTCAACCCTTAATTCGCATTATTATTTAACAACTTTACCATGAAGTCTAATTACTAAATACTAATAAAAGATTTTTTGAGCATCAATATTTATTGTACAGCCGACATCTATTACTTATCATTTTTGATTATCTTTGCATTCTTTTTTTAACCATTTGTAAGGTAAAATATGATTAAAGTAACATTTCCCGACGGCTCTGTAAGAGAATACACCAAAGGCACTACCGGACTCGAAATTGCAGAAAGTATTAGTTCACGCCTAGCGCAAGACGTGCTGGCTTGCAGTGTAAATGACGAAGTATGGGATTTAACCCGTGCTATAAACGACAATTGTACCATAAAACTTCATAAATGGGATGACGACGAAGCTAAACATGCCTTTTGGCATAGCTCCGCCCACCTACTTGCCGAAGCATTGCAGGCTTTGTACCCTGAAATCCAATTTGGTATAGGCCCTGCAATTGAAAACGGTTTTTATTACGATGTAGATCCTGGAACGGCTGTTATTAAAGAAGTCGACTTGGCTGTAATTGAGGCAAAAATGATGGAGCTGGCTGCAAAAAACAGCATGCTTACACGAAAAGAAATTTCTAAAGCTGATGCTTTGGATTATTTTGACAATAGAAATGAGCAGTATAAATGTGAACTAATCAAAGAACTTGAAGACGGTACTATTACAACCTATACCTTGGGTAATTTTACCGATTTGTGTAAAGGACCACACTTAACCGACACATCTAAAATCAAAGCCATCAAACTTACGACTGTTGCGGGTGCTTATTGGCGTGGCGACGAATCGCGCAAAATGCTTACCCGCATATATGGCATTACTTTTCCGAAAAAGAAAATGCTTGACGAGCATATAGTATTGATGGAAGAAGCAAAAAAACGAGATCACCGAAAAATTGGACGGGAGCTGGAATTGTTTGCTTTCTCGCAAGCTGTTGGTCCGGGTTTGCCGTTGTGGCTACCTAAAGGAACAGCTTTACGAACAAGATTGGAAGACTTTTTAAAACGGATACAAAAAAACTTTGGCTACCAACAAGTAATGACGCCACACATCGGGCAGAAAGAATTGTGGATAACTTCCGGGCACTATGCGAAGTACGGCAAAGACTCTTTTCAACCCATTCATACACCTCAAGAGGGCGAAGAGTTTTTATTGAAACCCATGAACTGTCCGCATCACTGCGAAATATATAAGGTAACACCAAAATCGTATAAAGACTTGCCGGTTCGTTATGCTGAATTTGGCACCGTGTATCGTTACGAACAAAGCGGTGAGTTGCACGGACTAACTAGAGTACGCGGATTTACCCAAGATGACGCCCACATATTTTGCCGTCCCGATCAATTAAAAGAGGAATTTTTAAAAGTGATGGATATTATCTTCATCATTTTTAATGCATTAAGTTTTGAGAACTTTGAAGCGCAAATATCGTTACGGGATCCAAACAACAAAGAAAAATACATTGGTAGCGACGAAAACTGGGAAAAATCGGAACGAGCCATAATTGAGGCCTGCCAAGAAAAAGGCTTGCAAGCCAAAGTAGAATTAGGCGAAGCTGCTTTTTATGGTCCAAAACTCGATTTTATGGTAAAAGACGCCATTGGCCGTCGTTGGCAGTTGGGAACTATTCAAGTTGATTACAACTTACCGGAACGATTTGACTTGACCTACACCGGAGACGACAACCATAAGCACCGTCCGGTAATGATACACCGTGCTCCATTTGGTTCTATGGAACGATTTGTAGCCGTATTGATAGAACATACCGGTGGAAAATTCCCTTTGTGGTTAACACCCGATCAGGTAGTGGTATTGCCTATTAGTGAGAAGTTTAACGATTACGCTAATGAAGTTGCTGCTACATTAAACAAACAAGATATTCGGGTAATTGTTGACGACAGAAACGAGAAAATTGGTCGCAAGATTCGCGATAACGAATTAAAACGGATACCGTACATGCTTATTGTAGGTGAGAAAGAAGCCGAAAACAACGAAGTAGCTGTACGAAAACAAGGCGACGGCGATAAAGGAAGCTTGAAAATTGACGATTTTGCCAAACTAGTTACTGAAGAAGTCGAAAAAATGATGATTCAGTACAATTAATTGATTAAAATTTAACTGTATATAAAAAATTTATCTATTTTTGTGGGCTGATTTAAAAAAGCACAAAAAAAATAATTTTTACTAATTAATTAAAGGAGGACCCTAACAATAGCAAAGAAATTTATTCCTAGGACTAACAGACGGTTTATTAAAGAAGATTTGCACATGATTAACGAAAAGATTCGTGCAAAAGAAGTTCGTCTGGTGGGTGACAATGTTGAACCAGGTGTTTTTTCTATAGATGACGCAATTAAACTTGCCGACGATTTAGGCTTAGACTTGGTAGAGATATCACCAAACGCAGTTCCACCAGTTTGTAAGATTGTTGATTATCAAAAGTTTTTGTATCAACAAAAGAAAAAAGAAAAAGAGCAAAAAGCCAAACAAACAAAAGTGGTGGTTAAAGAAATTCGTTTTGGTCCACAAACCGATGATCACGATTACAGTTTTAAATTGAAACATGCTCAGGAGTTTATAAAAGAAGGATGCAAATTAAAAGCCTATGTGTTTTTTAAAGGTCGTTCAATATTATTTAAAGAACAAGGAGAAGTTTTGTTGCTTCGTTTAGCTAGCGATTTGGAAGATGTTGCAAAAGTAGATTCGCTACCACAATTGGAAGGAAAACGAATGATTATTATGTTCTCTCCAAAAAAACTAAAATAATTATCACTAAATAAATATTTGTATAATGCCAAAAATGAAAACTAACTCCGGTGCAAAAAAAAGGTTTACCCTTACCGGATCAGGAAAAATTAAAAGAAAACATGCTTTTAAGAGACACATTTTAACCAAGAAAACAAAAAAACAAAAACTTGCATTAACACATGATGCGTTGGTTTCTAAGCCAGACACAAATAATGTTAAGTTGTTGTTAGCGTTAAAATAGGTCCTTTTAAAAGTTATCGTTTTTTAGTTTTAACCGAATGCTTTAGCCCAAAGATCCTTGCAAAAGAGGACGCTAACATTCAAAAATCAGTAAATTATGCCAAGATCAGTTAACCATGTCGCTTCAAGAGCGCGCAGAAAAAAAATTCTTAAACTTACCAGAGGGTATTTCGGGGCCAGAAAAAATGTATGGACCGTTGCCAAAAACACATGGGAAAAAGGCTTGCAATATGCCTTCCGTGACCGTCGCAACAAAAAACGCAACTTCCGCGGATTATGGATTCAGCGGATTAACGCAGCTGCCCGTTTAGAAGGTATGTCTTATTCAAAACTAATGGGTGCTTTACATAAATCGGGTATTGAAATGAACCGTAAGGTATTGGCCGATTTAGCCATGAATCATCCGGAAGCTTTTAAAGCCATTGTTGATAAAGCAAAAAAATCAGCTTAGATAATATTCTAATAACAAAAGAGGCAGTTCGTTTATGAACTGCCTCTTTTTGTTTTATAAACGTTGCCCATGACAGAATATTCAAAAGAAAACGAAATGTCAAGAATACAAAATCCTCATTTTTAGGAAAGGGTTTTGTCTTTACTCTTTTGTCTTTACTCTTTTATCTTTACTCTTTGTTCTAAAAAATTAGTAAGCCGAAGGTTCTTTCCACACCTTAAAGCTTAACAAAAAAATAGCAAACAAGACGAATGCATTAAAATACATGATAGTAGCAAAAGAATACTGCTTATCGATAAAGAAACCGAATAAAGGAGGCCCTAGGGCTGTACTTAAAATTAATATGGTAGAAAAATAACTACGAATTTTACCTAAATCGCCTACCCCATAAAGCTCTGCTTGCAAAGCCGTTTTGATGGTATTTCCCATACCCGAAGACACACCAAGCAACAAATAAAACAGCGGAAAAACAAACTTACTATCAAATACCGCCAACAACAAAACAGCAATAATTGCAGGAATTAGGTATAAAGGAAACAATGTTTTTCCGGAGAATCTATCTACCAAATCGCCTGCCCATACAATGGAAACAAAATTAGCCACCGCATAAAACATAAACGAAAACACCACCCAAGCATCATCCCAGCCTTTGCTTTGGCTAATGCCATATTGGTACAAAAAAACAGCCGTGCATAAGAATGGAATAATAAATACATTTGCCGAAACAATCCAAAACAACTTGGTTCTAAGGATATTTGGCGATTTTGATTGCACCACTGTTTCCTCTGTTTTTGTATTTATTGGCCACTTGTACAACTTGATTAACTGTAATGATGGAAGCACAAATACCAAACTCATCAACCCAATAATCCACAAACTACTGCTCCAACTCGAAAAACCTACCACCGCTACCACCAATATTGGCAATATTAATTGAGCAGAAGCATGACCCAAGGAAGTAATACTCAAAGCCTTTCCCCTGTTATTTAGAAAAAACTTTGCAACACCCGTTGTTGCGGTATGCGACATCATACCTTGTCCCACCCAGCGAACCAAAAACAATCCGATAAACAACCCCACTACCCCTTCACTCTTAGCCAACACTAGCAAAGAAAAAAGCAGACCGACATACACAATCAGGGCATATTTATATAGGGGCATACGGTCGATATACTTACCAACGATGGATATTAAGAAAGCCGAAACCACTGTTACGGCAGCATAAACAGAACCGAACTGAGCATTAGAAATAGCATAAGTACTTACCCAAAAAGGCACAAATAAGGAAATAAAAAATGTTTGTCCGAAAGAAGAAAAGAAATTAAAAATAAAGCCAAAGCTCATCATCCTTTTATTTTCACGAAAAAACCTCCACCACGACAACATAACAATTTATTTTAAAAATTACACACAAAATTACGCACTTATATACACAAAAAAAGCAAAGCAAATAGCTTGTTACTAAAAACCTTGCGTTTTTCTATACTGTTGCTTGTTTAGACAAACGCTTTCTCATCACTTAAAAGCAACAATAAAATTCAGGTAAATCAGAAAAAACAGCTTATTCCATTTCATTACCAAGAGTCAGAACTGTATGACTACAATTTTCTTTAAATCAAAAATGAGAAAATCAATTTTAAAAACTCCACCTTAATTTGGGTGCCATCATAGAATAACATTAAACTTTTACAAGCTACTTTTAAAATAGAATAACACTGAATCTTAAATACTCTACAAGTGGTATACTTAGATATACGCAAGAAATAAATCATTCAAACATCAACTCAGTTAATTCAAATTTACCTACTGGGACTTACATACTTGAATTAAAATCAAAAAATAGTCGATTTATTGAGCACTTGATAATAAAATAAATACTTTATCAAAATAAGGTGGTTGAGCAACTTGCACTGAGCATAGTCGAAGTGAGTTGCACAGCCACCTTTTGTTATCTAAACCCACATTTCCTACAAAAATCTTCTACAGCCACTTTATTTCTGAAACCATCTTTCATCCGTATTGCCTTTTCACTCGTAAGAATAACATTCAAATCATCAGTAAATATATTTCCCAACAACAAATGTGCATCAGCATCAATACAACAAGGCACAACAGAGCCATCAGAAAGGACTGCAATATGGTCTTTCAAGGCATAACAAGTTTTGGGTTTATCACTCGGGGTAGCATCTAAATAAGGCCAATCAAAACGGGCAGCACTATGCAAGTATATGTGTTTGCGTAAATGAATACCTTCTAAAAATTTCTCTTCACATAATTCTACTTCATCAATTTCAAGCTGTTTGGCTATTTGACGTATGCATAACTTTGTAAAATCACTCATCTTATCATCCATCCTATTCCAAAGGCGAAAGTTAATATAAGTTGTTTCAGCAATTTTATCAGCAAAAGAAATTATAGTTGTTATGAACTCAGGCAAGTCTTTAGCGGGAATATTCTCTTCTAAATCGTGTAGCGATATATTAATTTGTCGAGGCGGATATTTTTCTAAAACGCTTTGTTGTTTAGGAATTAGAGAACCATTCGTAGTAATGTTTACCTGAAAATCAAGCTCATTAGCTATTTGCATAATTTCATCAAAGTGAGGATGCAACAGAGGCTCTCCCATCACATGCAAATACAAATAGTTGGTAAAAGGTTTTACCTTCTCTGCAATAAAACGAAACTCATCAACTGTCAAGGCTCGTTTAGGGCGTTTACTCTTGTAACAAAAGCTACAATCGAAGTTGCAAGAATTGGTTATTTCGACGTATATTTTTTTGTATTTCATAAAGTCCACGAATTAACACTAATTTTCACGAATAAGAATACAAATGTTTTAATAATTAGTGCTAATTCGTGTTAATTCGTGGATAAGTTTTACATTAAACAAAAAAGGATGCCCAAAATTAGACATCCTCTAAAGATAAAATAGTTCAATCTATTTCTTTATAAATTTCAATGTGCTGATACTACTACTTGGTGAAATAATCTGAATCAAGTAGTTTCCTTTAGAATATCCAGCTACATTCAACTCCAAATTATTGGCTGTATTCCATTTGGTTTGGGTTATCTTCTCTCCTAGCACACTATATACAGCAACAATTGCTTCCTCATCTAATCCTTCTGCATATAATCCAATAGTTTTATCAGCAATTGAAGGGAAAATTTTTATAGCAGAAGAAACAGTTGGTTCATCATCATTTGTCACCACTAACTCATCACCATTCAATACAATCCCTAGAGCAAAACCATATGCACCATCAGCAACAATCGCAGAAGGAAATGTCGGATAGGTATTGCCAGTATCAAACCATGAATATGAATTAATGGATGCTAATCCTCTAGATACAGGAGTTCTCATTTTTAAAACCGGTAAATAATCGGTAGAATTATAGCTAACTGCAATTTTATATGATTGAGAAGCGTTTAATGTTACTGCCCCTAAAGGTAATCCTACATATAAGGTATCTGCTACACCTGTTAAATTATAAGCAAGTTCATTAGTTACATATAACAAGCTATTGGCATTATCATAAACTGCAAATTTAAGAGTTCCTGTTGCGGTACAAGTATCCGTTTTAATACCAATCTGACGTAATGCCATATTTTCACCGGCAGGCATAGTTATTTCATCAAAATACACATTGCCGGTATTTAGTTCAATCATAGATACACAATTGAAATCCAATATTTCATCTTTAGGCTCAATTGCTGAAGATTTGTACAAACCCTCCAACACAAAACTTAAATTAAACCCATACCCACCGCTTAATCCTATTGGGTCTGAAACATAAGGATAAATAACACTTGTTTTAAAACCTGAATTAGGATCTAAAGAAGCAATTCCTGTATTAACAG
Organism: Paludibacter jiangxiensis; assembly: GCA_945897785.1. Classification (GTDB taxonomy): domain Bacteria; phylum Bacteroidota; class Bacteroidia; order Bacteroidales; family Paludibacteraceae; genus JAFGVL01. The sequence goes on along the minus strand of CAMDGD010000049.1, from coordinate 5,852 downwards.
CTGATAATTGACGTTTTAACTTAAAACCGGCAGTGCTTATGCAAGCAATATAGTAATTTCCACCTGCATTAATATCTTGTAAACCCATAGGTATATCAACTAATAACGTTGATTCAACACCTCCCGGATAAATTAGTTCGTTGGATTTGTACAACAGATCTCCTAAACCATTGTAAAGTGCAAAGTAAAATTTTCCGGCTGATGAAGTTTCACAAACATTAATCCCCATTTTTGATAAATAATAGTTATTACCTGCGGGCATAGTAAAATTTTGTGCATAAAGCGTCCCCGGCAAACAGTCAAGACTATCGACTGATGAAAAATTAATGATAGAAGTTGGCCCTACTGAAAAAACAGATACGGTAGCAATAAATAAAAAAATAGAGAGAGATAATCGTTTCATAATCAATTAATTTTTAATTAATATTCTTTTTTACCGTTCAAAAGTATATCTATTTCTTAATACAAAAAAACAAAAGTTACTATTTTCCATTTTATATTTTGCTAATGCAACTCAACCACCGTAATACCGGCTCCTCCTAACTGCACATGCTCATCATTAAATGATTTAACTTCCAAAACAGTACCCAGATACTCTCTAATTACTTGACGTAAAGCACCTGTACCAGTACCATGTAAAATACGCACATTTGTTGCTCCAACAACCAAAGCATCATCAATAAAAATACTTACTATTGATATAGCTTCGTCAACACGTAAACCACGCACATCAAGCTCTTGTGTAAAATTAAGCTTTTTCTTTTTTACTTCATCACGAATACTAGAAGGCACATAAACCTTAGTATCACTCGTTTTCTTAAATTGTGATTTGCTAGTTTTCTCAATATTGCCAATTTTTACAGTAGTTTTAATATTTCCAAAGGCTAAAACAGCATTTTTAGGAGTTAATTCTAACACCACAGCCATATTATTTTGACCTTTCACACGAACAACATCTCCTACATTTATTGGAGTTTCAATTTCTTCCTTTTGCTTTACTATTATAGCTTCCGGCTGTGCTTGTTTTTTCCTTTCTTGCTTTTCTTTAAGCTTTTGCATTTTACGAGAGATGGCATCATCCGTATTCTCATTTGTTTGAACATTTGCTTTAAAAGAATCAAATTCCTTTCGAACAATGCGGGTTTTTTCTCTATCAGCTTGTGCCTCTTTTATTTCACGTATGGTGTTTTCTATTTTCGCATTTGCGGAGGAAAGAATACTTGCAGCTTCTTCCTTGGCTTTTCTTAGAAGTTCCTTTCTTTGACTTTCAAACTGACGTAATTCAACTTCATATTTCCCTTCTATATCAGCCAAACGTTTTTCTTGCTGACGTATTTGCTGCCGTTTATTTTCCCAGTACCGTTTATCGCGCACAATATCTTGCAAATGTTTGTCATAATCAATGTGCTCTGCCCCTACCTTATTAGTAGCTAGTTGAATAACCGTTTCGGGCAGTCCAATTTTTCGGGCAATTTCTATAGCAAAAGAGCTACCCGGATTACCTATCTCAAGCGCAAACAACGGTTGCATCTGATGCCTATCGTATAACATGGCACCGTTTACGATACCCGGAGCATCTTCGGCAAAATGTTTTAAATTGGTATAGTGCGTTGTAATAACACCAAAAGCCTTATTATCATTAAATTTTTGTAGAAGTGCCTCGGCAATAGCCCCTCCAATTTGAGGCTCGGTACCCCCACCAAACTCATCGATAAGCAAGAGGGTATGCTCCTCGCTATTGCGCACAAAAAATTTCATATTGGTAAGATGCGAACTATAGGTAGATAAATCATTTTCGATAGATTGTTCATCGCCAATATCAACAAATATTCGTTTAAAAACACCTACCCTGCTTGTTTCGTGTAAAGGAACCAACAAACCACACTGAAGCGAATACTGAATTAAACCCACTGTTTTTAAGCACACCGATTTCCCCCCTGCATTGGGTCCGGAAATAACCAATAACCGTTGCTCCGGTTGATGCAATTGAATAGACAAAGGCACAACAGTTTTATTTTGTTTTTGCAGCGATAATAATAACAGTGGATGAATAGCTTGTTGCCAATCGATAACAGACTCATTAATCACCGTTGGGAAAATAGCCTTAATTTGCGTAGCAAAGAAAGCCTTGGCACGAATAAAATCGATAGTGGCCAAAAACTGATATGAATATAAGACATCCTCAAGATACGGACGAAGATAAGCAGAAAATGCCTGCAATATTCTTATTATCTCTCTTCGCTCTTCGGCCTCCAATTCGCGCAAGCGATTGTTTGCTTCAACCACTTCGGCGGGTTCAATATACACGGTTTTACCACTGGCCGATTCATCGTGCACAATACCGCGCATTTTTCGTTTAAAAGAAGGCAATACAGGAATTACCAATCGGCCGTCGCGCATAGATGGCTGTGCTTCTTTTTCAACAAACCCATCCTTTTGTGCCTGCCGTAAAATAGCAGCAAGAGTTTTAGAAACAGCACCTTGAAAGCGAAATATCTCTTTACGAATATGCCCTAACTCGCTGCTGGCATTATCTTTTACCTTTGCATATTTATCAATAATACGATGTATCTCTTTGATAATATTGGGGAATACCTGCACTCCATCAATTAAGTCATGCAAGGCAGGATACTTTACATCTTCTTTCGCATTAATATAAGCAACAATAGCACTAACAAACTCTAACGAGCGACATAAGTCGGCCAGGTCTGCCGCATCCAAATACAAACCCTCTACACGAATACGCGCCAAATCCTTGCGTAAATCAGCAAAAGCCTGCAACGGAAACTCATCAGCCTCATCAGCATGCATACGGTGCATTTCGTTTGTTAAAGCCAATTGAGCAGTAATTGTTTGGTAGTCGGATGAAAAGCACATACTATCTACCTTTTCTTCGCCTAAACTACTAATACAATGCAGTTTTACTAAGCTACGAATTTTATCAAAGCCAATTTTTTGCTCAAAGTTATCAGGATACAACATGCACTAAGGTTGTTATTTACGATTGAGGAATATCAATTCCATGTGCAAAGGTAATGAAAAGTCAAAAAGACGAAGAATACGGCTCCACTAATTATCACCCATAAACACGAAACCGCATTTAGCAAAGGTGATTACATACAGATACTGTCTTTATGGTTTTTTCTTTGGTTTATGTGTTGTTGATTTGCTTATTTGATTAATCGTTTATAAAAAACCATTGGGGGCGCAACTTAAAGTAGCACTCTCAATATTAGCGACAGTTGCCAACACCCAACAAATAAATGAAATTCAAAAGGTTTAAAGATTCTTTCTTCAAATAAGAATTTCATCAAAAATCTTATTTACCTTTGAGTTGTGAAAAATAAAACTAAAAAAATAAGTGTATTTGTTTTAATCGCTATTTATAGCATTGCTATATACGGCGTTAACAATTCAAAAATCCATTCTGATTTTAAATACAACCAGTTAACTTCACAAGAGAAAGTTATTTCAAATTTTTCTAATACTCTTTTATATCACACTTCTCAGTCGGAGAAATTAATTACTAACTTCAATAATCTACCTGAACCAACTGTTAAAAATCACTTTACTGGTTTAGAGGCTACACTTAGTATAAATGAACAATTATTTAAAACCAAGTTCTCTCAACACACAATCTCCACAAAAGGTGTTCTGATTAATTATCGAAAATCCGACATTATTTTTCCATTCCATTACTTTTGGTAATCCATTTATTAGTTGAATAGTTTTGCCAAACAAGGCAATTTAACTTAATTTTTTAAAAGACTTTGTTAGTTTACAAGGTTAAATTATTCATGTAAAAAAATAAAAAAAATGGATTTAGGAATTGTCATCATTGGGTCTATACTCATAGCAGTAAGTGTTGTTCCATTTGTAATAATAAATTACAGCAGCGTAAAAAAAGAAAACAAAAAAATTGAACTACTCACTAAAATTGCATTACAACATAATTGTAAAATAAGTCAGCATGAGCTTTGTGGTGATTTCGTAATTGGATTAGATGAAAATAAGAAATTTTTATTCTTCATCAAACAAAAAGAAAAAGAGCTAACTTCTCAATGTGTTGACCTTAAAGAATTTCAAATTTGTCATACTGAAGAAAACACAAAAACCATTCAAAACAAGGAGGAAGATTTTATTAAAACGGAAAGCGTTGCTCTATGCTTTAAGCCTATAAATAAGGACAAAAGTGAAACAAAACTAATACTGTATGACGAAGAAAAAAATAATATGCTAAGTGGCGAGTTGCTGTTGGCTGAGAAGATATCAAAAAAAATAAACGCGCTACTGAAAACAAAAAAATAAACTAAAGCCCTATGGAATAGGTAAAAAATAAAAAACCATAGGGCTTTTAACATTCACTTATTGAATAAAAAAAACAGCTTTGTATATTAAAAAAAATGTAACACTTCTCATTTAACTTTAAAAAACTATGATACTATCAGTACTATTTGTTCTATTAGGATTTGCCTGTTTAATTTTTGGTGCAAATTGGCTTGTTGAAGGTGCCTCTAGTTTGGCAAAAAAACACAATATATCTGATTTGGCTATTGGTTTAACAATAGTTGCTTTTGGCACATCTGCACCAGAATTAATTGTAAATATTATTGCTTCAGCAAATGGGTATTCAGACATTGTTCTTGGAAACATTATTGGCAGCAATAATTTTAATTTATTCATCATTCTTGGTATTTCCGGCTTGATAATTCCATTAAAAGTGCAATCATCAACAGCATGGAAAGAAATACCAATATCTTTATTTGCTACCCTATTGTTACTTTTTTTTATTAATGATTTTACTTTTTCCGAACAAACTTCAATGTCGAGAGTTGACGGAGTTATACTCCTAGTGCTTTTTTTGTTTTTTTTGTATTATGTTTTTATTCAGATGAGAAACAACATACAAATACAAGCCATTACAAACCAAAAATCAAACATTAAAATTTGGATGTTAATTATCATCGGATTATCCGGTTTAATAATTGGCGGGCACCTTGTAGTTGCTCATAGTGTAATTGTGGCAAATATTTTAGGTGTAAGTGAAAAAATAATAGGGATAACAATTGTTGCCGCAGGAACTTCATTGCCTGAGTTGGTTACTTCTGTAGTTGCTACGATAAAAAAGAATTCTGATATTGCTATTGGCAATATTATTGGTTCAAACATATTTAACATCCTGTTAATTCTATCCATAAGTAGCATTATTAACCCTATCGAATACAATTCAAAATTTAATTTCGATATGTTTATTCTGATAGGGGGAACTGTTTTCTTAATGATGAGTATGTTTACCGGACAAAAGAAGAAACTTGATCGATGGGAAGCCGGAATCCTGTTTGGATTTTATTTTATGTACATCGTTTTCCTCGTAATTAATGAATTATAAATAACCATTGGGGGCGCAACTTAAAGTAGCACTCCCAATATTAGCGACTTACCATCCTCCGCCTGCCGTAGGCTCATATCTCAAAGCACAAATACCACACAGCTGGGCGTACGGCTCTTGCCAAAGCCTTTTTTTTTATAACCGCTGGTTGTTCTTTTTATCTTTTGCTTTTTGCCAGCCGGAGGCCGGCTTTTTGCAAAGACGAAGCGAAGACACTTCGCCTAGCTGGGGCTAAATAGTGGGGGCGCGACTTTAAGTCGCACTCCCACTGTGCTATTCCTCAATCAAAATTTTCTCGGTAAGGAAACCCTCTTTGGTTTGCGTAAGTTCGGCATAGCGTCTCGCTATGTCGAAGCTAGAAACAAAGCTCCTGCTTTGTATTGTTATGCCAGCCAGAGGCCGGCTTTAAATCCCGAGACTTCGGGACGAGGACGCTATGCCGAACCCTGTGCTTTGTTGTGCT
>CAMDGD010000048.1 GCA_945897785.1 Paludibacter jiangxiensis | reverse complement strand
AACTTATTTGGTAAACTTGACAACTATAAAAACAAAAACTACAAACTGAAATTCAACACTTTAGCAATAATATACACATAATTCATTGCAATTAAAATGCAAATTTAAAACAAATTAACTAAAATACGCTGAATAATGATTTATTTTTCGAAAGAATAAATTCTGTTTTTAATACAAAATATGTTAATAAGAATAACTAAAATGCTATGTTGATGCTGGTTTTTTTTTACATTTGCAGTAAATAACAAAAAACAGGTAGCAAATAGGTAAAAAAACGATTTTGTTTACCTACCTCACTATTTCTATGCAAAAAATATAAAAAAGAATATGGAAACGAATTTTTCACAGCAAGTTAAAGACGCCCTAGTTTTCAGTAAAGAAGAAGCCGAACGATTAGGAAACGATTATATTGGGCCGGAACACTTGTTACTGGGAATATTACGCGAAGGTGAAAGTAAAGCGATTGAATTACTTCGTAACTTTAAGGTTGATTTGCCTAAAATTAAACAACAAATAGAGGTGCAAATTAGAACCGAAAAAGATGTAACAAAACTTAGCGAACTTCCATTATTAAAATCAACCGATAAAATTCTTAAAATTATTACACTCGAAGTACGTGCTTTAGGCGATTCGACAGCAGACACAGACCATCTTCTGCTAGCTATTCTTAAAGACAAAGCAAATTTTGCGGCAGAAGTATTAAGAGCTGCGCATGTAGATTATGTTTTGTTGAGAGATTATTTGTTAAAAGAAAAACAACAAGGAAACTTTAGCGCATCTTATCAAGGAGGTGATGATGAGGATGATGAAGATATACCGCTAACACCAAAACACCAGAACCCAAGTACGTCAAAATCATCTAACGACACTCCGGTACTAGATAATTTTGGAACTGATATGAACAAAGCTGCCGAAGAAGGTCGACTCGACCCTGTTGTGGGCCGTGAGGTGGAGATTGAACGGTTGGCTCAAATCCTTAGTCGTCGTAAAAAAAACAACCCTGTTCTTATTGGCGAACCCGGTGTTGGAAAATCGGCTATTGTTGAAGGACTGGCATTGCGTATTATCCAACGAAAAGTATCCCGTTTGTTATTTGACAAACGAGTTGTTGCCTTAGATATGGCATCTATCGTTGCGGGAACAAAATACCGAGGACAGTTTGAAGAGCGAGTAAAAGCCATTTTAAATGAATTGGCCAAAAACCCAAACATCATACTGTTTATTGATGAAATACATACTATTGTTGGTGCAGGAAGCACACCTGGCTCATTAGATGCCGCAAATATGCTTAAGCCGGCCTTAGCTCGTGGTGAAATTCAATGTATCGGTGCTACAACACTCGACGAATACCGCCAAAACATTGAAAAAGATGGAGCATTGGAACGACGGTTTCAAAAAATTATGGTTGATCCAACCACCGCTGACGAAACCTTGCAAATTCTCCAAAACATCAAAGAACGATATGAAGACCATCATAATGTATCTTATACGCCCGAAGCAATTACTGCTTGCGTAAAACTTACCGAGCGATACATAAGCGACCGTTGTTTTCCGGATAAAGCTATCGACGCCTTAGATGAAGCTGGTTCCAGAGCACACATCATGAATATTAAAGTACCCGAAAATATAGAAAAATTAGAAAAACAGATTGACGAAACAAAGCTTGAGAAGTTATCTGCGGTAAAACAACAAAACTTTGAATTAGCCGCTAGTTTTAGGGACAAAGAAAAAGACCTGCTCAACCAATTGGAAAACGAAAAACACCAATGGGAAGCTGAACTTAAACAACACCGAGAAATTGTAACCGAAGAAAAAGTTGCCGAAGTAATTGCCATGATGTCAGGCGTTCCTGTACAACGAATAGCTCAAGCAGAAGGCTTACGCTTATTGCAAATGAACGAAGTGCTTACGAAAAAAGTTATCGGACAACAAGAAGCGGTTGAAAAAGTGGTTAAGGCAATTCAACGAAATCGAGTAGGATTAAAAGACCCCAACAAGCCAATCGGTACATTTATATTTTTAGGACCAACGGGCGTAGGTAAAACACATCTTGCCAAAATATTGGCGGAGTTTATGTTCGACTCTGCCGATAACCTTATTCGTATCGACATGAGCGAATATATGGAAAAATTCAGCGTTTCTCGTTTAATTGGGGCGCCTCCGGGTTATGTTGGCTACGAAGAAGGCGGACAATTAACCGAGAAAGTGCGTCGCAAACCTTATTCTATTGTTTTATTGGATGAAATAGAAAAAGCCAATCCGGATGTGTTTAATATTTTACTGCAAGTGCTTGATGAAGGTCGATTAACGGATAGTTTAGGTCGAAGAATTGACTTTAAAAATACCATCATCATAATGACTTCAAATGTTGGAACAAGGCAACTGAAAGATTTTGGCAAAGGTGTCGGGTTTACAACACCGGGCATGGAAAACGATTCGTCGTACACCCAATCAGTAATACAAAAAGCCTTGAACCGCACTTTTGCTCCGGAATTTTTAAATAGAGTGGACGATGTTATTATGTTTGACCAATTAAACAAAGAATCCATTTTAAAAATTATCGACATAGAACTAGCAGCCTTACTTAAACGAATTGAAAATTTAGGTTATACACTCAGTATTACTGATGCTGCAAAAGCTTTTATTGCCGAAAAAGGATACGATGTACAGTTTGGTGCTCGACCGCTTAAAAGAGCTATTCAAAAATACATCGAAGACGAATTGTCGGAAATTATTATTAATTCAACCCTACAACAAGGCCAAACCATAGTACTTAATGTAGATAATGAAAATGCAAAAATTATTACCGAAATAAGCAACTAAATTGTAAAATTATGAATATTGATTCTTCTCAAAAACTAAAAAAAGCCATCAAAAAGGCTATCGAAGACCATCAGTTAACCAGAGCCGAATACGATGAGATTATTGCTATTGCCGAAGAAGATGGGATAATTGACAATCAAGAACGAGCCTTATTATCATCATTGCAAGATATGCTCGAATCGAAAGAAGTGCGATTGATACCATAAACAACTGACATACTAGTAAATAGAGTTACCATTATTGTTGAAAGCTCAACAGGATTGGTACTTTAGCAAAGTTTCCTTAAAAATACAAAATGGTGAATTTTTAAGCAGTAGGATAATTTACAATCCTACTTGGAATAATAATGGCCTTGTTCATGCAATTGCCTCTAATCGTTGTTTTTTGTCTAATTATTGGTGCTATTGTTGGCTAATAGATAGCTATTAATAAAAAAGTGCACTGCTTAAGCAATAAAGTATAAGCCCATATCAAACTTATTAACGATAAGTTTACCGAAGGATTTGTTTTCCCGATTTTTGCTCTTTTGTATGTAGTGTATGGCTACTTTATAAGCTATTAAAAAGGGTTTCGGAAAAACATCAAATTCTTACTTACCAAATCACTTATGGATACCTTCTCTTCCTTTATTTTAGCCTCAGCGCTAGGTGTAGGTATCCTTTTCTCTGCACATGCCGTTTTACTTTACCAAAGAAGCATTCAGTTGTAGTTTTGCTACTTGGAAATACCATTCCCTTAGGTTTAGTTGATAAACTAACAGCCGTAGGAGGATTATTTCTCTAGGCCTTAGGTATCGTATTATTAGACCTAAAAGCAATTAAAGCAATCAACCTTCTTCTTGCCTTATACTTTTATTATTCTTTTTTGCTTGGCAAAGCAAGCCATTATCTAAGGCAAAACACTGTTTTTCAGCTTTTTCTCAAAAAAACAACAAAAAATGTGTTCAATTATTGCCTGATTACCGCAAAAACACTACTTTTGCACCGGGTAAGTCCTACACGACCAGCTCCCTTATAATCCCCCAGGGTGGGAACACAGCAAGGGTACTTTGGTTGTAGCGGTGCGATGTAGTAAGCTTACCCACCTGCCTCTTTAGCTCAGTTGGCCAGAGCACGTGATTTGTAATCTCGGGGTCGTTGGTTCGAATCCGACAAGAGGCTCAAAAACAGCAAACATTACATGTAAAGACGCGATTAATCGCGTCTTTATCATTTTAACAGCTGCATCTTGTAAATACATTATTTTAAATGTACATTTGTATTCATTTTTTTTACGAATGAATACAGCGGAAAAACATACTATTTTAACCCACGGTTTATTTCTATCCCTTGCCATCTCATCACGATTCCTCTTGAATTTTCAGGAAGGAATCTTGGCCAGCATAGTTTCATTTGTTCTTCTATTTGGTATATATAGCGCTTTAATTATTTGGCTAAAAGAGTATCAACAAACACTCCCAGAAAAGAAAATCAACCTTAAACAAGTATTTTTGTTTACAGTTAAGGTTTTTTTAATCGGATCCATAATCGCTTCGTTTTTTAAATATTATTACTTTCAATACATTAAACCAAGTGTTTTTCAGTCTATTATTGGACAATATGAAGCTTTTTATGGCGAATACCTAAGTAAATTTAACGAATTACTGCTTACCGCAAAAAAAGAAAACAACACAAACGATATTGCTATGCTCAAAAATGGTATTGAAACCATTGAATGGTGGAAATCAGTTGTTATTAATGCATACTTTACTCCCTTTATAAGTATATTCTCAAATATAATTGGAGGCACTTTATTAGGCTGGTTTATATGGCCTTTATTTAAACATAATCAACAAAACCCTAACCCTACTCCCATTAATAATTAATACGATATGGATATTTCTGTAGTAGTTCCGTTATTTAACGAAGAAGAATCCTTAGGAGAATTATTCTCGCGCATCAAGCAAGTAATGACTAAACGAAATTTTTCTTTCGAAGTCATTTTTATAAATGATGGAAGTACCGATAAGTCGTGGCAAGTTATTGAAAGCCTGCAACTAAATAACAACGAAGTTAAAGGAATAAAGTTCAGAAGAAATTACGGAAAATCGCCGGCGCTATTTTGTGGGTTCGAAAAAGCACAAGGAAATGTGGTAATCACTATGGATGCCGATTTACAAGATGATCCAAACGAAATACCCGAATTGTACGACATGATACAACAAAAGGGATTTGATTTAGTTTCAGGATGGAAAAAGAAAAGACACGATTCTACCTTAGCAAAAAACATTCCATCCAAAATATACAATGCTACTGCGCGAAAAATTACAGGCATTAAACTGCACGACATGAACTGTGGCTTAAAAGCCTATAAAAACGAAGTTATTAAGCATATAGAAGTATACGGCGAAATGCATCGCTATATTCCATATCTAGCAAAAAATGCCGGATTTACAAACATTGGCGAAAAAGTTGTTGCCCACCAGAAACGCAAATTTGGCAAATCTAAATTTGGCTTAAGTCGCTTTGTAAACGGATACCTCGACTTGATATCGCTATGGTTCCTTTCACGATTTGGTCGCAAACCAATGCATTTTTTTGGCTTAGTGGGTTCGCTCATGTTTTTACTTGGTTTCTTAGCTACTTTAGCGGTTGGTGCTATCAAATTATATGCAATAGTTAATAATCTTAGAGCTCCTTTGGTAACAGATAGTCCGTATTTCTTCTTAGCCCTACTGGCTATGATTTTAGGAACGCAACTTTTCTTAACAGGGTTTTTAGGCGAACTGATTTCACGCAGTTCAACCGAAAGAAACAACTATACTATCGAAAAAGAAATCTGAAAATATTGTACCAATGTGCCAACCCCCATCTTGGCTCTTGATTCTTGGCTCTAAAATCTAATTATTATGAATATCTTCGAACAAGTGTTAGCCTTTACAGTACCAACAAGCCTTGTTGGTGCTATTGTGTATCTAGTCTTAACTAAAATGTTTCGGGAAGAAAATGCCCGACGCAATTTTGAATTACAAAAACTAGCAGCACAAACCCTTACTCCCGCAAAACTTCGGGCTTACGAAAGAATGGTCATCTTTTTGGAACGAATAGCCCCCGAATCAATGCTTACCCGAACAAACCTGAACGAACTATCTGCTTTGCATCTTCAAAAAAGCTTAATGCAACAAATTAAACAAGAGTGGGAACACAATATTTCCCAGCAATTGTACATCAAAACAGACACATGGACTCTACTTTCGAATACTAAAGAGAGTATGATTCAACTAATTAACACTTGTGCGGCAGAAGTTACACTTAATTCAACTTCACTAGACTATGCCAAACACATTATTGAGACTTACAGTAAATCGACCAAAACACCGGCAAGCTTAGCCTTAGAAATGCTTAAAGCTGATATTGCAAAACTTCGCTAATATGACTTTTGTATCCTTAGCCGCCAATAGGTATTCTTTACGCAACTTCGCTACAAAAAAAGTAGAAAAAGAAAAGATTAATTACATGCTACAGGCCGCTCAATTGGCCCCATCGGCTGTAAATAAACAACCATGGAAATTTATTGCAGTAACACAACCGGCTATGTTAGCCAAACTACATACCTGCTATCCGCGCGACTGGTTTAAAACCGCTCAAGCTTGTATTGTGGTGGTTGGAAATCATGAAGAATCATGGAAGAGACTAGATGGTAAAGACCATTGTGATATTGACATTGCCATTGCTGTAGATCATATGGCTTTAGCTGCTACCGAACAAGGACTCGGATCTTGTTGGGTTTGCAATTTCGATTTGGAAAAATGTCGTCAATTGTTTAATTTCGCCTCTCATTTAGAACCGATTGTCTTACTTCCTTTTGGATACCCAGCAAACGAAGCTGTACATGAAAAGAAACGCAAAGAATTGGATGAGATTGTGACATGGTATGAATAAAATAATTAGACAGAATTTACAAGATTAACAGGATTTTTTCCTCGTTCTTCAAAAATCCTGTTAATCTTGTAAATCCTGTCTAAAAAATATTATCAATTAAATATATACTAATCAATTAATTATTATGGCTTCAATTACAACAGTTAACAAAGCTGCGGACAATATCCGTATTCTAGCTGCATCGATGGTAGAAAAAGCAAAATCGGGACATCCCGGTGGTGCTATGGGTGGTGCAGACTTTATCAATGTACTTTTCTCAGAATTCTTAGTGTACGATCCGAAAGACCCTCGTTGGATTAACCGCGACCGTTTCTTCTTGGATCCAGGTCATATGTCACCAATGCTTTATTCAGTACTTTCTCTTTGTGGAAAATACAACATGGAAGATTTAGCTAACTTCCGTCAATGGGATAGCATCACGCCAGGTCACCCTGAAGTAGATTTAGACCGCATGGTGGAAAACACTTCTGGTCCTCTTGGTCAAGGTCATACTATGGCTGTAGGTGCTGCTATTGCTGAACGTTTCTTATCTGCTCGTTTCGGCGAATGGATGAACCACAAAATTTACACATTCATCTCGGATGGTGGTGTACAAGAAGAAATTTCTCAAGGAGCTGGTCGTATTGCAGGAACTTTAGGTTTGAGCAATTTGATTATGTTTTACGATTCAAATAACATCCAACTTTCTACAAAAGTAGATGAAGTTACTTGCGAAGATACCGAAGCAAAATACAAAGCTTGGGGATGGAATGTAATGACTATTAAAGGAAACGATGCTGAAGCAATTCGCGAAGCCTTGAAAAAAGCACAAGCTGAAACACAAAAACCAACCCTTATCATTGGTAAAACCATAATGGGTAAAGGGGCTCGTAAAGAAGATGGTTCAAACTATGAAGATCAAGTTTCTACGCACGGTATGCCTCTTGGCGAGTGTGGTGCAAACTTAAAAGCTACCGTTAAAAATTTAGGTGGCGATCCTGAAAATCCTTTCCAAATCTTCCCTGAAGTAAAAGATTTATATGCTGCTCGTCAAGCTGAATTAGCTACTATCGTGGCTAAAAAGAAAGAAGAACAAGCTGCTTGGGCAAAAGCAAATCCTGGGTTGGCTGAAAAATTAGCCATATTCTATAACGGTAAAGCACCTAAAGTTGATTGGGCCGGCATTGAACAAAAAGCAGATACAGCAACCCGTGCTGCTTCGGCAACTGTTTTGGGTGTATTGGCAGAAAAAGTTGAGAATATGGTTGTTTCTTCGGCCGATTTATCTAACTCAGATAAAACCGATGGTTTCTTGAAAAAAACAAAAGCATTTAAAAAAGGTGATTTTTCAGGGGCATTCCTACAAGCAGGTGTTTGTGAGTTAACCATGGCTGTTATTATGAACGGTATGGCCTTACACGGAGGGGTTATTCCTGCTTGTGCAACATTCTTCGTTTTCTCTGATTATGTAAAACCGGCTATGCGCTTGGCAGCTTTAATGCAAATACCTACTATATTTGTATTTACACATGATGCTTTCCGTGTAGGTGAAGATGGTCCAACTCACCAACCTATCGAACAAGAAGCACAAGCTCGTTTGTTGGAGCAATTGAAAAACCACCACGGAAAAAACTCTATGTTAGTGCTTCGTCCGGCAGATGCCAACGAAACAACTGTTGCATGGCAAGCTGCTTTGGAAAATATCGATACCCCAACTACCTTGATTTTCTCTCGTCAAAATATCAAAAACTTACCTGCTGATAACGGTTACGAAAGCGCTCTTCAATTGAAAAAAGGAGCTTATATCGTGAAAAAAGCAGATAAGGCTGATGTTATTTTGGTGGCTAACGGATCTGAAGTTGCTACTTTATTAGCTGCGGTTCCTGCTTTGGAAGAAGCCGGTATCAAATGCCAAGTAGTTTCTGCTCCATCAGAAGGTTTATTTAGAAACCAAGATGCTGCTTACCGTAACACAGTAATTCCAGCAGGTGTTCCTGTATTTGGATGTACTGCAGGCTTACCTTCTACCCTTCAAGGTTTAGTTGGTGCTAACGGTATGGTATTCGGATTAGACCACTTCGGTTTCTCTGCTCCATACACAGTATTGGACGAGAAATTCGGTTTTAACGGTCCTGCTGTGGCTGCTGAGGTTAAGAAGTTCTTGAAGAAATAGAAGCCTCCCCAAACCCCTCTCAAGGAGGGGCTTAAAATACAAACGCCGCTCATTTTTTTATGAGTGGCGTTTTTTTATACGCGGGGATTCGATACTTCGACTACGCTCAATAACCTTAGCTCAGACACCTTCCGACAATTATACTCAATGGAATCGCTAGTGGGAGTGCGACTTAAAGTCGCGCCCCCACTTTACGAGAGCATCAGTTCTAACATATAATTGGAGGTCACAAATTGTGACCTCCAATTATAAAATGAACCGGTCGCATTTTGCGACCAGTTAAAAGAAGATTATATTTGTAAAAGAAAGTTCGGATTTTTGCCGTCTGCTTTAGCTGACGGTTAGCAGCAAAAGTTATACTGGGCTTTAGCCCCATATTATTTTAGTATGAGGCTAAAGCCAATAATACATCGATTCTTCATCCGTTGGTTAAAGCCAACGGCAAAATTTAATCGCTTATCTCTCATCGTTAATCTCTATAAAAAATGCTCATCATAATCTCCCCCGCCAAAATACTCGACCTGAAACCACAAAACCTAGTTTCAGACTATACCATACCTGATTGCCTTGACAAAGCCAAGCAGGTGATTAAGCGCGCAAGAGAATTAAGTGCAGACGAGCTAGCCGAACTTTCCGGCACTAATCAAAGCATTGCTAAAACAAATCTCGACCGCTTTTACAATTGGAAGACTCCTTTTACAACAAATAATGCCAAACAAGCCGTGTTCCTTTTTAATGGGATGGTGTATACCGGTCTCAAAGCCAAAACGCTGAACCCCGAAGATCTTAATTTTATGCAAAATCATCTTCGTATCCTTTCCGGCTTATACGGGGTATTGCGTCCTTTGGATTTGATGCAGCCTTACCGCTTGGAAATTGGCTGCGGACTGCAAGTAGGCAAAGCCAAAAACCTATACGACTTTTGGGGAGATACAATTACAGAGAAACTAAACGAAGTTATAGAAACTAGTGGAAATCCAAAAGTACTGGTTAATTTAGCTTCCGGCGAATACTTCAAATCAGTAAATACCAAAATCCTTAAAGCCAAAGTAATCGATATTGAATTTTACGAAACAAAAAACGACGGCAGTTATAAAACCATAGTAGTGTACACAAAAAAAGCCCGTGGTATGATGACGCGCTATATCATCCAAAACCGGATAGATGAACCGGAAGAATTGAAAGGCTTTGATGCCGAGGGGTATTGGTTTAGTCCACAGCTAAGTACAGATGAGAAATTTGTGTTTACTAGATAGCATAATAACAAACCCCATTTATCTCGAAAAAAACATTTTCCACCCTATGAATATCAACGAAATAAAACAAAAACTCCCCTTAACTCCAGATATAAGTGGTCGCGAAGAATACTTTAATTCAGTAGTACTATTGCTATTAGTGCCTGTTAATGGTGAATTACACATTGTTTTTGAAAAACGAGCGAATAATATTCCACAAGCAGGAGAAATTTGTTTGCCCGGTGGAAAACAAGAAAAAAACGAAGACAAAAAAAGTACTGCCTTGCGCGAAACGGAAGAAGAATTAGGCATTCCTAAAAATAAAATCAAGATTCTTGGTGAGCAAAATACTTTAATAGCTCCTTTAGGTGTAATAATAGATGTGGTGGTTGGGTACACCGATTTTCCTCTCGAGAAAATTATTATTAATCAAGCTGAAGTTGAAAAATGCTTTACCGTACCATTATCCTTTTTTCAACTTACAGAACCGGAAGAATATAAGGTAATGATAAAGGTGCACCCAACATATGTTGATGAAATAACCAATGAAGAAGTGGTGCTTTTACCCTGGCAAGAATTAGGAGTACCCGAAAAATACAGTCATCCATGGGGAAAACTAAGCAATAAAATTTTTGTTTATAAAACACAGGGTGAAGTGATTTGGGGTATAACAGCTCGAATAGTGAGGGATTTTATTCGTTTATTATAAGTACAGATATCAATAATCAAAACAAAAAAACAAAGAGTAAAGTTAAAAGACAAGCTTTTCGTTTTGATTAGTGTAAATTAGTTGATTCGATTTTTTTGACTTTTACCTTCCAAACAAGCGTTGTATCAAATCTTCCCGCTTCATTTTTTTCAAAGCCGCCATCAACTGTAGCCTATACTCCTTTTTATACCAAAAGAAAAACTGCTGTTGACTTAGTTTTTGCTCTTTGGTTTTTGCTGTATATACCGGTTCTAAAGTATAAGGATGATAGCCAGAATAATATATCTCCGTAGCCAGTGTCATAGGGGTTGGAGTAAAATCCTGCACCTGTTCCAAATGAAATTGCATTTGCTTTGTTTCACAAGCTAGTTCGGCCATGTTTTCATCCTGACAAGCAGGGTGAGAGGAAATAAAATACGGTATCAATTGTTGATTTAATCCTGCACCGGCATTTATTCTGTCAAAATGCTTTTTAAATTCTTTGAAAAGTTTAAAAGAAGGCTTACGCATCAGTGAAAGCACTTCATCGGAAGTATGCTCCGGAGCCACTTTTAATCTGCCAGACACATGCTTTTCTATTAACTCTTGCATGTAATCTGCATGACTCTTATTCTCTTTCTCGTCTTTGGCTCTATGCAGCAATAAATCGTAACGAACTCCACTACCTATAAAGGATTTCTTGATGCTTGGCAGAATATCCACTTCTTTGAAAATATCCAACATGGGTTGGTGATTTGTATTCAAATTCGGACAAACCACGGGATAAACACACGAAGGCTTTTTGCATTTATAGCACACTTCCAAATCGTAACCCTGCATCTTGTACATATTGGCTGACGGTCCGCCAAGATCACTTATATACCCTTTGAAATCAGGCATATGCGTAATTACTTTTACTTCTTTTAAAATAGAAGCTTTGGAGCGTGAGGCAATAAATTTACCTTGATGTGCTGAAATTGTACAGAATGAACAGCCCCCAAAACAGCCCCGATGCATGTTAACCGAGAACTTAATCATTTCAAAAGCAGGAATAGTCTTGCCTTTATACTTTGGATGTGGTTGGCGGGTAAAGGGTAAATCGAATGAGGCATCAATTTCAGCTTCAGTCATGGGAGGATAAGGTGGATTAACTACCACCAGCTTGTTTCCCACTGCTTGCACTAAAATTTGTGCGTGGTATTTATTCGACTCTTCCTCAATATGTTGGAAGTTGGCAGCATACATTTTTTTGTCCTTCAAACAAAGCTCGTGCGAAGAGATATGTTTGATATTTTCAATACAAGTATTCGCATCGTATTCATGGGCGTTTGAGATATATGCAGTTTGTGGTATGTCAGTAAGTTGTTGAAAACTTTTTCCGGCGCGTAATTGACTGATTATCTCTCGCATAGGAAGCTCTCCCATGCCGTAAACAAGGAGGTCTGCCTTCGAATCAATCAAAATTGATGGCTTTAGTGAATCTGACCAATAATCGTAGTGCGTAAAGCGTCGAAGTGATGCTTCTATCCCACCAATTAACAAAGGTACATCGGGATATAACTGTTTGATAATCTTAGCATAAGTTATTGTGGCATAATCCGGACGTAAACCAGGTCTTCCATCAGGCGAGTAAGCATCATCAGAACGCAGTCGTTTGTTAGCCGTATAATGATTAACCATCGAATCCATGCAACCGGCTGTGATAGCAAAAAACATACGGGGTTTCCCCATCTTTTTAAAGTCGCGGTGGTCACCACGCCAATCCGGCTGAGGAACTAGAGCCACTTGCAAACCCATCGACTCCAACAGTCGACCAATTACCGCCGCCCCAAAAGAAGGGTGATCGATATAGGCATCGCCAGAAAACAAGACGACATCCACTTCTTCCCATCCTCGAATCTCAAGTTCTTTTTTGGTGGTAGGTAGAAAATCAGTTAGTTGGAGTTGTTGCATGGGTGCAAAGGTAGGGAAATGAGCGTTGAGATACAAGATTGATTGTTAAAACAATAAAGTCTTACAGATTAAATAATTAAAACCTTATTTTCTAAATTTAACCTTAGTAGCAGTTGCAAATAAACAAACCCTAAACCTTATTACCTTATTTTAAACGAATTGTTTGTTGATAAAACTTAATAAACAAATCATATTCCTCTGCAAATGTTTTCTTTCGATGGTGTTCCTCTTGATTAAAAATATATTTACACACTTTATCTATGTCTGATTTCGAGACCGAAAACGCTGAACAACTCTGCTGCCAATCAAATTTATATTTACATAGATTATTTTTAGTTATAAAATCTTTTGTAGATTTAGAAATAGTAGTGTTGCGTTAACTTTTAACAAGTGTCTGTATTGTTCTGTAGAACAGATATATAGACTCGTTCTTTGATTTTTTGATTTGAATTGACATACATTTGCTCGAAAAGAAAAATTATGCATTCGGGTAAATATGTATTCTCACAGAT
>CAMDGD010000047.1 GCA_945897785.1 Paludibacter jiangxiensis | reverse complement strand
TATTTTAATGAATAATTAGTACCAGGTCCTGTTCCATGTTTCTCTATTAGATTTTTTTCAGTTAAATCCGAGAGTATCCTTTTTACTGTTGGATTAGGTATATCTAATTTCTTTGCTATTTCACCTGATTTGCAACCTGAATGATTTCCGATAAAAGTTAAAATTGATTTCTCTTTTGGAGATAGTTGGGATTGCATACCACTTATTTCTAGCTTATCAAGCAACTGATTCTGGATATTTAAGAGTGCATTAAAAAAGAAACTAACCCATTCGGTAATATTCTCATTTGGTCTTTGAGATTGACAATTTCTTAGAACTCTGTAATATTCATCTTTTCGGCTTTCAATTTCATGTTCAAAGCTTACATATTGTATCCATCTGTATCCATTCTTTAGTAATAACAAAGTAGCCATTAGTCTACTAAGTCTACCGTTACCATCTTGAAACGGATGAATACTTACAAACTCATAACAGAATAAGGCACATTTAACTAATGGATGTGTTTGTTTGTCTGATTTATACCAGTCAATTAAATCTCTCATGGCATCTTCGGTTGGGAAACCGGCTTCTGTTGTTTCGAAAATTATACGTTTTGTGCCATCCGGATAATTTGCTTCTACCGCATTACTATGTTGTTTATACCCTCCTTTATGCCAACTGTCTTTTTGGCTATGTTTTAATAAAATATTGTGTAGATTTTTTAGACTACTTTCTGTAATATTTATATCCTGATATGATTCATAAATAATGTCAAGCGTGTCAAAATATCCAACAACTTCTTGAGAGTCTCTATCTACTAGTTTTGTAATATCAATATTTTTGAGAAGAACCTCTACTTCTTCATTGCTCATTTTTGAACCCTCAATCCGAGTTGAAGCAGCAACACTTCTAACTGTAGCAATGCTTTTTAGTTGTTTAAGACTTTGCCCTTCTCTTTTTTCAATTGAAGCCCACGATGCATCAAATCTATCAATCTTACTAATTAAAGCAATTAGACTCCAGTTGATATCAATTTCGAATGTATATACATTATTTTCCATAAACCAAAGTTAGAAAAATATTTTAATATGATACGATATGAGCTAAAAATATTTGATATTGATACGATAGAGAAATATCAGAAATGATACGATACGAGCTTATTTTATACGAAAATGGGTCGTTTCTATTATGCCCTGTAACGTGAGTCTCCCGCAAAGCGGGACAAGTTGTGCAAAAACTAATTTTTAATCCCTGTGATTTTTATATTTGCAATTTTTCTTTGGTACCTACCCGAAACACTTTTAGTTTTGCACAGTCTGACGGAGCGGGATAATGAAAGGCATACTGGTTCCGCTTTTTTTTTACGGAATCAGTCGCCAAGTCGATTATGCTTTGTTAATTCTTCATAATCTTTTTTGATATTATTTTATTATCAAAAGTTTCAAGGTTTAATAAATAAATTCCGGTTCCAAATGAACTAATATTGATCAAGCCATTTTGAAAATCTCTAATTACTTTTATAACTCTACCTGATAAATCGCTTATCCATATAGATTTAATTTTTTTAAAATCTGCTATTAATTTAAAGTAATCGTCTATTGGATTGGGAATTATCTTTATCAAATCATTCTCAAGCTCATTTGTCCTTATTGAATTAACCTTTCTTTTTGTATTATAAACTATATTATCTATTTCTACAATAGTATCTTGAGTAGTAGCAGGAATTCGTATTTCAAAACAATATGAACATATACAAGTACACAAATACCCAGTGTCAATTGTGGATATATAAATAGTGTCATATTGATTTTCCACAATTGCAAAATGAGCTCCACAACAATTTGCCATTATTCTTCCATAAATTATTAGCGTATCGTCCAAGTGCTCGAAGAAAATTCCGTTCGGACATGTGTCTAAACTAGCCGATTTATATGTTTCTGAAATGCAATTACTAGTTACATGTTGGATTGTGTCTTGTGCATTAATAAATCCAAATTGAATCAATACAAATACAATTAAAATTACTCTTTTCATAATATAAAATTTAATGTGGTTAGTTATATTAAAAAATTTGTTATTATTTCATTTAATAAGGCATAACGGAAGTTTACCGCAAAAAGCGGGACAAGTTCTACACCAAAAAAAATAGTTGGTTCTAAAATTACTGAATAATATTTTTTTGAGCTTCATATTCGATGTAAAAATTTGCTGCAAGGGTGAAACTGTTTTTTTTGATTTTGAAAAATTGGTGCTTAAACCATGTTCATGAAAACAGTAAAATTCTCACTTTATTGCAAACTGCCACAAAAAAAGCGATAAACCAGCAAATCTCTTAAAATTCACTTCCGTTTATCGCCCCTATATTCTTTAAAACTGCCTTTATGTACATAATACAAACCCGGTGCTTTCCTTGCGGTTTGTAGTTCAACATAGCTTGTCCCGTTTGTACGGGGCACTTCTCGCTGGGTCTCCGACTATATCGGAGACCGCTCAGAGTTCTATTTATTAGGGTGTCGTGCTTTATTTTTTTAGTATTTCTATTAGTTCAGTATTTATATATAGAGTTTCTCTTCCTACTTTTTGTGCTTTTAAGATCCCAATTTTTTCTAATTCTTTTAAGTATCTAGAAGCAGCTTTTCTTTCAACTTGCAATTGGTTTACGACAAATTCAATCTTCGAATAAGGTTGTTCAAATAATAGCTCAACTAGTTCTTTTTTATAAATCTTTGGTACTGAGTTTTGAACTTTTTCAATGGTTTTATTTAAAAGATTTCTTATGCTGTTTATCTTGTCAATTGTTTGCAGAGATGTTACTTCAACAGCCTTTAACATAAATAATATCCATTCTTCCCATTCACCAGTAGTATTGGTTTTATTTAGAAGCCTATAATAATCTGCTTTGTGTTCAATTATGTAACTACTTAAATATAAAATAGGAATTTCAATAAGTTCATTTAATATCAAGTATAGAATATTTATGATTCTTCCAGTTCTTCCGTTGCCATCGTAGAATGGGTGAATACTTTCAAATTGATAGTGTAGAATTGCTAAATTTATTAATGGTGATAACTCAGAATTGTCATTGAAATGTGTGATGAAGTTGCTTAATAAATCTATTATTTCAGCTTTATCTTGTGGTGGTGTATATACAATTTCACCTGTTTTATCATTTTTCAGAACAGTACCAGGAGTGCTTCTAATGCCAGCGTCATTATCAATTAGTTTTTGTTGAATTCCGATAATGTCATTTACTCGAAGGAATCCTTGCTTTTTAAGAATGTCGAAACCATGAAATATTGCTTTTCTATAGTTTACAACTTCTTTTGTTGCAGAAGATAATGAGGCTTTGTTAACAGTAAGAGCTCTATAAAGTTCGTCTTGAGTTGTGATTATATTTTCAATCTCAGAACTCCCTTTTGCTTCTTGTAGTACAATCGCATTAATAAGCATTGACTGATTCGGGATTGTTTTTGCAATTCCTTTTAATTCAGCTAGAGCAGCCGCAGACTTATTCGTTTGTCTTAGTATTTTTAGTGTTTCAACTTTTTCTCTTTTAGGAGGAAGAGTTTCAAGTGTAAAATGTGGTGTGTTTTGTCCCATATTTATTTTATTTGTCCCAAAAATACAAAAAAAAGTACATATAACTAATGCTTGTTCGTTTTTTTAGCATGAACCATAACGGGAGTCTCCCGCAAAGCGGGACAAGTTGTGTAAAAACCCCCAGTAAATTTTAGTTGGTTGTAAAAATACACGATACAATTGTTTTGAGCTTCATATTCGATGTAAAAATTTGCTGCTAGGGTGAACTTTTTTTTTGGTTCTGAATAATAGGTGCTTAAACCATGTTCTTCTAAAACAATACAATTTTCTTTATTGCAAACTGCCACACCAAAAAAAGCGATAAACCGGCAAATCGCTTAAAATTCACTTCCGTTTATCGCTCCTATATTCTTTAAAACCGCCTTTATGTACATAATACAAGCCCGGTGCTTTCCTTGCGGTTTGTAGTTTAACATAGCTTGTCCCGTTTCGGGATACTCCTCGCTGGGTCTCCGACTATATCGGAGACCGCTCAGAGTTCTATTTATTACCTCCCGTAATTTTTTTATATTGATAATTGATAATCTTTAATCAAAAGGTTAGGAGAGAGGTTTAACTTTAAAGTCAAGTTTCGAATCATTTCTACAGTTAATTTTCTTTTTTTATTTAAAACTTCAGATACTCTATTATTGCCACCAATTACCGGAGCTAAATCTTTTTGTTTTAAATGCATCTCTTCCATTCTAATTTTAATTGCTTCTATTGGGTCAGGAGCTTCTATTGGGAAATGTTTTTTCTCATATTCGTCTATAAGTAAAGCAAGAATATCTGCATAATCACTTTCTATTGTTCCGATTGGGGCATCAAATAATTCATCAAGTTTAGCTAATGACACTTGATAATCTTGTTCTGTTTTTATTGGTTTAATTTCCATATTTTTAATTTTATATTGTTTCTGCGTTAATTTTATCGTATTCAGCATGTGTGCCAATAAATCTAATAAAACACCATTGTTTTTCAAAGTTGAATTTTACAATAAGTCGGTATGAATTTCCTTTTATATTAAATACAACTCTTTGATTCTTAAGTATGCTTGCACTTGCATATGTATTTTTCACCTCATTGGGATTTTTCCAGTTAGCATTCATTGCTGTGTCGTACCATGTTTTGAGATATTGCTCAGTTTCAGAATGTTTTTCCCAATATTCTCTTAGTGTTCCTTTTGAAAAGATTCTTTCCATTACTTTAATTTATTCTGCAAATATAATATAAATTCCCGATATGGGAAGTTTTAGTGAAGGTTTCTTTATGAGTGGTAACGGGAGTCTCCCGCAAAGCGGGACAAGTTGTGCAAAAACCCCCAGTAAATTTTAGTTGGTTGTAAAAATACACGATACAATTGTTTTGAGCTTCATATTCGATGTAAAAATTTGTTGCTAGGGTGAAACTATTTTTTTTTGGTTATGAAAAATTGGTGCTTAAACCATGTTCTTGTAAAACAGTACAATTTTCTCCTTATTGCAAACTGCCATAAAAAGAAGCGATAAACCTGCAAATTTATTAAAATTCACTTCGGTTTATCGCCCCTATATTCTTTAAAACTGCCTTTATGTACATAATACAAACCCGGTGCTTTCCTTGCGGTTTGTAGTTCAACACAGCTTGGTCCCGTTTGTACGAGTAACTCCTCGCTGGGTCTCCGACTATATCGAAGACCGCTCAGAGTTCTATTTATTAGGGTGTCGTAGTTTTTTTATAACATAGTAAAACCTAATTTTTTTCCTAAACCTTCCTCAAAGATTTTGAATAAAGTGGAAATTTGGATATCGATTTTACCGTTTTCGATTCGTGAAATATAACTTTTTTTAGTTCCAGTTTTTTCAGCTAAAACTTCTTGTGTCATATGAGCTTCTTTACGAGCTTCTTTAATCATTTCTCCAACAACAAAGGCTTTTGCTTTTATTTCATATTCGTCTCTTTTTGGAGTCCCAAGTTTTCCATATTTAATATCAAGAAGTTCATCGAATGTTCTTGCGTCGCTAATTTTTTTCATGATTTTGTTCCTTTCTTATTATTAAAGTATTCTTGTTTTAATTTTAAAGCTTTTTCAATTTCTTTGTTAGGTGTTTTTTGACTTTTCTTTTGAAATCTATTGAATAGAACTACAATTTTTCCGGAATCAAAGCAGCAAAAGATTCGATAAATATTACTGCCAACTTTTACTCTGATTTCGTAAAGGCCTTCTGTACCCTCTAAATGTTTGAAAAAGTTTTGTGGAATTTTGTCTACCGCACGAATTACACTAAATACGTATTCAATTTTTTATTGAGTATTTAAGTCAAGCGAAAGATAGAAATCCAAGAAATACTTTTCATGAAATATTATTTCTCTAATCATGTTGCAAAGTTAACAAATATGTAAACATTTCCAATTTATTTTAGTAAAGAAGATGGGCGGTTTTTCTTCTTTTACTATGCACCCCGTTTCGGGAAGCTCCTCGCTGGGCCTCCGACTATTTCGGAGACAGCTCAGAGTTCTATTTATTAGCTGCTGGCAATTTGTTTCTTTTAAAAGAGATTGTCAGCTTTACTTAATACAAATGTGCTAAAACAAATGTATTAAAAATTTGGTATAATATATTCTTGTCATTTATTTGTTTATTGTTACAATTAGAAAAATGACAGTTATATTACTTATGTTTGTTTTTTTGTATCTTTGCGTAAGCTAAAAAGCTAAGGAAGATATTCTAAAATAACAGTTTAAAGTATGTGTAAAGAAAAATTGATAACAGGAATAAAGGTTACTCAACAAATGAGTAAGGCAAGGAATATTCTTAATAGTCAGGTGGTGCCAAGAGAAGAATTGTTTCAGATACGAAAAAAAAATGGGCAATTAAGTCCGGAACTTTTAAATGCACTAAAAAAGAATGCCTAATTTAATAGTAATAGCAGGTTGTAATGGGGCTGGTAAATCAACTTTTGCCAGTTCTTTTTTGCCCGATGGGTTGACCTCTTTTGACTATGATAGATTGCTTTTAGAAACATACAATAGTTTGCCCGATAGTGAATTAAGGGAAGAAATAGCTAAAAATCAAACAACAGAAGCTTTTGAACTTGCTGTTGAAAAATCGATATTAAATAAAGCAGATTTTTGTTATGAGACAAATTTTGATTTTCATCCGATTCATTGGGCATAGAAATTCAGAGAAAACGGTTATCAAATAAATATGATTTTCTTTTGCTTGGATAATCAAGAAATTGCAAAGCATCGAGTTCAGGTACGAACGGAGTTTAAAGGACATTTTGTAGATGATAAAACAATTGATTTGAAATGGAAAGCAGGATACAAGAATGTAAATTTACATTTCCGATTTTTTGACAATGTATTATTTGTAGACAATTCAAAGCAGAATGATATTTATTCTAATATTCTACAGATTGAGAAAGGCGAAGCAGAGTTAATGATAGAGAATATTCCTGAAAATTTTAAACATAGGTTACCTGCTATTTATGAATTGGTAATGAAATAGAAAGGTGTCGAATGCGACACCTTTTTTTGTTTTTATTTCTTGTTAAAAGATAACTTATATCGTTATTTTTAGTCAATAAGTATCGGTTTTATTGCTTGCAGCTAACGGGAGTCTCCCGCAAAGCGGGACAAGTTGTGCAAAAACCCCCAGTAAATTTTAGTTGGTTGTAAAAATACACGATACAATTGTTTTGAGCTTCATATTCGATGTAAAAATTTGTTGCTAGGGTGAAACTATTTTTTGGGTTATGAATAATAGGTGCTTAAACCATGTTCATGTAAAACAATACAATTTTCTCTTTATTGCAAACTGCCACAAAAAAAGCGATAAACCAGCAAATCTCTTAAAATTCACTTCCGTTTATCGCTCCTATATTCTTTAAAACTGCCTTTAAGTACATAATACAAACCCAGTGCTTTCCCTGCGGTTTGTAGTTCAACATGTACTCCTCGCTGGGTCTTGCAGACCGCTTAGAGTTCTATTTATTATAGGGCGTTTTTATTTGTTTCCATGTTTAGTATCAATTCGTTAGGACTCGGAAAATTTATTGGTAACAAGTCAATTCTAAATGGTAATTCCATATTTTTCAGTTCCTCAATTTTCTTGTCTAAAAGACCATTTTCATTACAATAATTGAAAGTCAGTTTTATATAACGTCTAATAATCATCAAAGGTAAAAATTGACCTCTAAAACTCATCCATTCCATTAAGTCCTTTTTGCCTTTTGAGCTATTGCAAGTCCGGCAAGCGAAAATTAAGTTCTCTGCATCATCTTTTCCACCGAGCTTTTGAGGAAAAATATGGTCTAAAGCTAACTTTTCTGTCGAACCACAATAATTACAAATCTGTCCAGTTTGCAGTTTTATTTTTTCATCGTCAAAGATTGTTCTCATATTCATAGACCCAGTTTTAAGTCCTTTGAATAATTTTGCTCGAATCATGTAATTAAATACTCCATATTTATCTTGTTTCTTGTCCACAGCCGTATGAGCCATTGCCAAATTCGAGTATGATAAGTAAATAAATTCTCTAACCGTTTCAATTTTTTGTTTTGCCATTTTTTAAATCGTTAAATCTTTCTTTTGTCGGTTAACTCTCGCTTGAAACGAACGTCCTAAATTCAAAGTCTTCTTTACAATCCTTAAATTGGCTTTGTCTTTATGGTATTGTCTGAAATCTTCTTTTAAGTTTTTGTCTGCAAGCTCATTTGGTCCACCATCAACTGTTAAATACTCAATATTTTTTAAGTCGATATTTTTTAACTCAACAAATCTGTCCACAATTACAGAAAAAGTATTTGGTTGTCTGTGGTCAACATTTAATTCTTCATATTTTAATAGCTCACCTGTTTCTTGGCATTTTACTTTTCCTTTCTTCGAATACTTGTCAAAATAGGAAAGTTTCACATTTCTTAAACCCTCTTGGATTGCCTGTCTGCACGCCTCTCTAAGTCTTGAAAAATCTGTTTTCGGTGAATTAATCCTTTTTGTATATGAAAAATATTCTGTCGAACCGTCAATTCTCACTAATTCAAACAATTTTGTGTCATATTTCAGTTTTGCAACTCTTACTCTTTCAATTCCGACACCAATTTTTTCTATTACGTTTGGGTGAGTTTCAAGCAAGTCGAGAATGTCATTAAAATCATTTGGTTTTAAAGTTTCGCCAAAGTCATAAGAATTTAAAATCGTCTTGTAATGATTAAATGCTTCTTTCTTTGTCGCAAATTCTTTTTCTCCTATTTCTATTGCTTTTCTCAATGTTCGTGTCTTTTCTTAAAATGCCCTATAACGTTGGCAATATGGCCAGAATGGGATTGCGGTGAACATCACTATCAAAATACAATGAGATTGATGCGGGCGATGAACTTCGCATACCACTAAAACCCATTTTGGCTATATTGCGTGTTGGGTGCTGGTGTTCTTATTTCAGTATTTATTTCTTAATAAAATTCCCTTTATAAGTGTCATTATCTGTATCTATAGCAATGATATAAAGACCAGAGGTTAAATCTGATACATTTACACTATTACCATAAACATATGTTTGTTTCATAATTCGACCTTCTGTATTATAAATAACAGCATTACCGCTCAAGGTTTCAGAAAAATTTATTTGTGTTTCAGTAGGGTTTGGATAAATAGTTAGATTATTGTTAGAAGATTTCAGCTGTGGTATACTGCTTGATACACTTTGTTCAAAAACCGCTGTTGCAATTGTAGCTCCATTAAGTGTATATTCTACTAAATCATCATTAATATTTGTAGTATTAATAACCCATTTTGTACAAGACCAACCTTTCATTGGCACCGCTGCTAAACGTATTGAACTTTGTTTTAAATAATAAACCAAGTTGTTCTCGTCGGTTTGATATGGGAACGCGATACCTTTTCCTTCGGTTTTAATTTGTAATGAAATAAAATCTAAAGTAATACTACTGCTTGAAACTGTAACTTTCGATTGCATACTTGCAACACCTGATGCACTTAACATCACATAATAACTACTGCCTAATTGTAATCTAACTTTCCCAATACCATTTGCAATTTGTACACTTTGCACAGCTGTTTTTTGTTCATTATATATCATAACGTAGCCAGAGGTTAATGCTTGCCCATCTTTTTTTACTGATAGCGTAACTTCACTAGGCAACTGTATATTAAGTATTTTATTTTGATTGTTAATTTCAAAAGTAGTTTCTTCTTGTGTCTTAGTATTGTATAACTGATAAGTGCCATTAGGCAAGTATGCAATTGCAGAACCTTGATTGTTAGTTGTAAATGATGTATTTATAAAACCACCGTCTTGTTTAATATAATAAGACTGACCTGAAACTGCAACATTATTGTTATCTGTTACATTCAACTGAAAAGAATACAAACCTTGTACTGTTGTATTTTGAGATACTTGAAAAGGTACAGATTGGCTAGATGAAAAACCATCGCCATAGCAACGAAACTTGTAATCACCCGATAGCAAACACAATTTCATCCCGTTTGTATAGGTTGTATATAAAACTTCTTTACCTGTATTTATTGAAGACACATAAAGATAAGTCAATGTTGCGTTTGGCAAGTTTTGCGTAATATTAAATGTAACATCGTATAATGGAGGTGTAATTGTTTGACTACCTGTCGATACTGTAAATGGATAACTTGAAATACCATCAGAAAATATATAACTACCTGCTTTCAATTTTACTTGACAAGTACCACTTGTATTTGTAGTATATGATGTTAAACTATTCATATCTTTACCCACTTTAAAAGGCTGATTAACATAGGAAGTCAGTGTAACAGCATTCTTTAAGTTGAAAGTAATCGTTTGTGTTGTTAGGCTTATTGACATATCAT
This sequence comes from Paludibacter jiangxiensis, assembly GCA_945897785.1. GTDB lineage: Bacteria > Bacteroidota > Bacteroidia > Bacteroidales > Paludibacteraceae > JAFGVL01. The sequence goes on along the minus strand of CAMDGD010000047.1, from coordinate 3,151 downwards.
TTGTAACCGTAAATGACTCTGACATTCCCAAATGAGAATAAGTATAAGTGCCAGGTAATAAATAAAAGTCTGCATAACCTTTTCCATCTGTGGTTTTTGAATCTTGTGAATAACTACCATTCGAAACCACAATATTTTCTAATATATTTGGGTCTGTTTCATTAGATATAAACCTAATTTTCTTGTAATTTAAAACAAATTGTTGGTTAGCATTTGTAATGTCCAATTCAGTGTAAATATTTAACTTATTTTTTAGCCAATACTTACCTATTGCAACATTAAAATTTATTTCACCGTCATTTGATGAAGAATAGTCTGTTCCAAGTGAAGTATTTTTGTCGCCAAAAGGATATAAAGTAAAATTATCAGCAACAGGATAGTTTACATATTTTGCAATTATACTTACAATATTTTTTGTCAAAGTTAACGCTAAGTCGTTTTGTAAAGAAAATGCAGCTTGATTAAAACTTGTCTTATATGCATATTTATCACTTGGTTTAAGATAAAATTCGACAACACCTGTTGAATTGGTGCTTTTTGAAGAAACAGCTTCAATACCGTCTTCGTAAACTCGAATTGTTTCAGAACTTATGGGGTTATTTGCATTATCCTTAACAGTTAATGTGAATTTTTTGTGGTCTAATGTAACCGTAGATGAAGCTGTTATGTCACCTGTGAAATTTGTCGTTGTTTTATAGGAATAATTTCCAGTAGGTAATGTAAATGAAACGGTGCCTGTAGAAGAAGTGCTACCTGATGTAATTAATTTACCATCTTGAAATACATATACCGTTATAGAAGAAAGATTGGTACTACCATACTTCAAGGTAAAAGTTGCAGAAAAAACTGGCAAACTTATTACTCCTATGATTGCTAAAAGTAAAATTAACTTTTTCATATATACTTTATTTTTAAGTGATTAATTATTGTTTTCATTTCCGTTCCAACGATATTGTCGAACCAATCCTTCTTTTTTTGTTTCAAAACTTCGTTTGTCAATATCAACTACTTGTTTGAGTAACCAACCAGCATCTTTTCCAGCTTGTTCAACATCTTTTGACTTTTCATATAAAGCATACATTGGTGTGTCTTGCCAAAAATAATTGTCACCACCCAACAAATCTCTGGCAGCAAACCACTCATCTTTTCTATTTTTACACCAACAATAAACAGCTCCTTGTAAGAAGTCTCTAATTCTTTGCTTTTGTTCTTCGGATATTCCGCGAACTTCCCTAATTTCAGATTTTTCTATTAACATATATTTTTATTTTCTTACTCTAAAAGATTAAATGCTATATGTGATGCGGTTTCTTACACTTGCACCCAACGGGAGTCTCCCGCAAAGCGGGACAAGTTGTGCAAAAACCCCCAGTAAATTTTAGTTGGTTGTAAAAATACACGATACAATTGTTTTGAGCTTCATATTCGATGTAAAAATTTGCTGCTAGGGTGAAACTATTTTTTTTGGTTATGAAAAATTGCTGCTTAAACCATGTTCTTGTAAAAAAGTACAATTTTCTCTATATTGCAAACTGCCTCAAAAAAAAAGCGATAAACCAGCAAATCGCTTAAAATTCACTTCCGTTTATCGCTCCTATATTCTTTAAAACTTCCTTTAAGTACATAATACGAACCCGGTGCTTTCCCTGCGGTTTGTAGTTCAACATAGCTTGTCGCGTTTATACGGGACACTCCTTGCTGGGACTTACAGACTGCTCAGAGTTCTATTTATTAGCGTTTCGGTTTTTATTTTATAGTCTATCAGTTAATTCTTGTAACATTTGTTTAGCTTTATTCTTTTTAATTTCAGGAGATTCCTTTTGTAAATACTCAAGACCTACAAATGAATTACCTTGTTTTCTGTTTTGTCTTGGTTCAATACTTTCTATTAATATTGCCTCCAAAATGTCACCTAAATTTTGAATTGTAAATTCTTTAAATTTAACATCTAAATTTAGTTTTGCATCTTCTGTTACTGGAAAAAAACCAAACCAACTAAATCTATCCCAACGCCCAGCAAGTCTATCTGTCGTATGGTCTTTCAATCTTTTTCCAAGAGGTTGTTCAATTGCTTGTCCAACATAAATAGTTTCTCTACTGTCATGCAATAAATATATACCAATTTGGTTTTTAAAATTCACTTCAGACGCTCCGATTTGTTGAATACCTAGTAAATCAGGTCTTGTAGATTTCCAATCAATTAGATTTCTGTTCCAATAAATTCCAAAGGCATTTATGATTTTGTGACTATCTTTCGTTACAATTTTATCGTCTACAATCACAGGTTCGCTATCGTCAAGAGTATTTTCGTCTGTTTGATTCAAGTATTTGCGTAAAATATAAAAGCCTTTGTCAGTTTTTGCAAAGATTGAATTCTCTTTTTTGGTGTTAATATCTGTTGTAAGATTTGCACTTACCGTGTCTTGCGGAGTTGCGCCTAATGATACTCTATAACCTCTTTCAGCTATTAATTCAGCTATTACGGTATAATGAAGCTGCTTTTTCTCTTCATTTAGTACTTTTTCAATTGCCTCTTTCCATTTTAATTCTGCCATAATTTCTATCTGTATATTTTAAATTTTATCGGTGTGCAGTGTCTTTTTTTAACTGAACGCTAACGGTAGTCTCCCGCAAAGCGGCACAAGTTGTGCAAAAACTAATTTATTCTTGCCGAATCTTTTAATCAAAGTAGATATTTTTTTCTGTTTTATTTTTCAATTTTCAAACATTCAGTCAATGTACTGATGTCGTTTTTACACTTTCCCCCATCTAGTCTATATATAGTATCCTAATGGAAGGTTACAAAAATTCTCCTCACAAATATATGGAAAAGTTAAAGAAAAGAAATAAGGAAGAAGTAGAAAGGAGTATTTGTATTGGCGTGCTATTGCAGATACTTGGGTGAGTTGTTCTCTTTTTTGGATTCTCAGTGTAGTTTCTCTGTTTTTTATGGTTTTTTTAACGAATCAAATAGCTAAAAAAATCGTTAATTAGGGCGTATGTTGTTAGAAAACTGTAAATTTGTGCTTTTTAAAAAAATAAATTTCTACTTTATATTATGGCAGATAATAGAAAAAAATTGTTTACAGCGTTTCCTCCGGTTTCTACGGAAGCTTGGATGGATAAAATTACAGCCGACTTAAAAGGAGCC
>CAMDGD010000046.1 GCA_945897785.1 Paludibacter jiangxiensis | reverse complement strand
TGAGTATATCATTGACCGATAAGGCTCATCTTCGAGATCTCTTTGATAAAACTAAATTTCAAAATGACAAAGAACGATTTAGGCTTAATGAGCCAAGTTTATTTAATTTTTAATAACGTCCCAATTTTAATGGGACACTAGTGATTTATATTATTTCCGAGTGGTTAGTCACCGGTCTGCTAATCCGCGGCGGCGGACGGTTCGAATCCGCCAGGAACCTCTTAAAAATCTCTTAAATTAAAGTTTAGGGGATTTTTTTTTATTTATATTATTTCCGAGTGGTTAGTCACCGGTCTGCTAATCCGCCGCGGCGGACGGTTCGAATCCGCCAGGAACCTCTTAAAAATCTCTTAAATGAAAGTTTAGGGGATTTTTTTTATTTATATTATTTCCGAGTGGTTAGTCACCGGTCTGCTAATCCGCCGCGGCGGACGGTTCGAATCCGCCAGGAACCTCAAAACCTTTCAAGTTTTACTAGAGATGTTTTTTTTGTATTTATATTCATAGGTTTATTTATAATTTTATATCTTGCAGCAATTTTAATTTTAAAAATGGTTAATCCCTATGAAGAAAGGTTCTATAACACTTATTTTGTTAAGTTTGTTTTTTGTGTATGTCAATGCGCAAAAAGTGCGTTGGAGTTATTTAGTTGAGGGGTCGTATGCAGGAGCCGGAAAACCGAATACTTTAGTCGAAGGATATAATCCCAATAGTGCAGCGGTAATAGCAGAAAATATAGAGGGTAATGAACCCAGAAAGAAGGCGAAGAGTCCGGAAGTTATTAGTTTTTATTTTATGCCATTCGAAGCGCAGCAAGTTATAGTTTGCGAGAATTATAATGCCGGAGCCATAGTAAAAGTAGATATTGTTGAGTTAAGTGACGATGAGTCTAATGTTGTTGCTCGAACCATATATCAGGGAGAGGCTTCTGCTATTGAAGGGTATAGCGTACGAAATTTTTATTTTGAACGTACCAAAAATGTGGTTTGTGTAAACTTGTATATCGATTATAAAAAAATTCCGGGAGTAAATCAGATTGCCGCAGTGGGTTTGGCTAATTTTCCTGAAAAGTATAACCCGCATATCAACTTACCTAAAGAGATTCTTTTTGAAGCAGAGGTTGTAGATATGCATGAGGATGTTTCCGGAAACTATAATCCAAGCACGCCAATTATTTCGGTAGATGGGGCATATATTTATTTTAGTCATCAAGACGAACAACGCTATAATCAAATATATCGAGCTACTATTGGTGACGATGATAAAATAGCGCATGTAGAACAAAGCAAGTTTAATCTTCCGTATAAAAAATCTAAATCGAGTGTGCTTTCATCTATATCTCAAGATAATAATGTTGGCTTTGTAAACGATATGACATTGAGAGAGCCGATTGTATATAAAACATATCTGAAGCGAGATAAAAATAACAAGATTGAATGGGTAAGAGAAAAGTTGAAAATAAACGACTTTTATTCTGTAAGTAAATATTTGTACGATTGTATGAGTTACGACGGCAAGTATTATTTTGTAAATATGGAACAAATAGAAGGCGATAAACAATATTTTGGCAACGATTTGTATGTCGGTTTAAGGGATGAAGAGGGTGCCTACGGTAATTTTGTACATATGGGCTATGATATCAATACTATAGGCGACGAGATTCCATGTTTTTTAGCGGCCGACAACAAAACTTTTGTATTTGCCAGTTCAGGGCATTTGGGTTATGGCGAAAAGGACATTTATATTACCAAACGATTAGACGATACTTGGCAAAACTGGAGTCAGCCAATTAATTTAGGACCCGTAATCAATACAGTATCCGAAGAAAAATATTTCACCATCGACTCAAAATCAGAACACGCTTATTTTGTGCGTGCCGAAGCGGGAAATGCCGATTTGTTCCGGGTAGATTTTTATACGAAAAAAGAGCCTTCAAAAGAGCTTGTTAAGCCCGATCCGATTATTGTTATTCGGGGTAGAGTGCTTGATAAAAAGTCCAATGAAACCCTGCAGGCGGAAATTATTTATACAGACATTTTTACCGGCGAAGTTATTGGTAGAGCAACATCGAATGGTGAAACAGGAGAGTATTCCGTGGCGCTTCCTGCCGGTAAGTTTTACTCTTATTTAGGCGAGGCTGAGAGTTATTTGCCTGTATCGGAAAATATTGACGGACGGGAGTTTTCAGAATCTGTAGTTATAGAAAACGATTTATACATGGTACCTTTAGAAGTAGGACAAACCATTCGTTTGAATAATATCTTTTTTGATACAGCCTTGGCAACATTACGGCCGGAGTCGAATGAGGAGTTGAATGATGTGTTGCAATTAATGAATAAGAATCCTAAAATGGAAATTGCCATTGCTGGACATACCGATAATGTTGGATCTGACGAATACAATATGAAATTGTCTGATGATAGAGCGAATGCAGTAAGAAATTATCTTGTATCGCATGGTGTAGATGCAAGTCGTATTACGGCTAAAGGCTATGGTAAAGTTGTTCCGATTGCTGATAATACAACTGATGAGGGACGGCAAATTAATCGTAGGGTTGAATTTACTATTATGAAATAGAATAGTAAGTCCAATCTGTTTTTTTTATTAAAGAAATAAATATCATAACAGTTTCAATACCCTCACAACTTTATGCAAAAAAGGCCATCAATTATTTTGATGGTTTTTTTGTGATTCAGCTGGGGCTCGAACCCTCAAGTTGCTGCCATCCTTTTCTGTAAAATCAAATACACCATATTGTCGCAAGAAAATTTTGCAGGGTATTCCTTATTCCTAAAACGCAAAAAAGGCCATCAAAATAATTGACGACCTTTTTTGTGATTCAGCTGGGGCTCGAACCCTCAAGTTGCTGCCATCCTTTTCTGTAAAATCAAATACACAATATTATCGCAAGAAAATTTTGCAGGGTATTTCTAAAACGCAAAAAAGGCCATTAAATTAATTGACGACCTTTTTTGTGATTCAGCTGGGGCTCGAACCTTCAAGTTGCTGCCATCCTTTTCTGTAAAATCAAATACACAATATTATCGCAAGAAAATTTTGCATGGTATTCCTAAAAACGCAAAAAAGGCCATCAAATTAATTGACGACCTTTTTTGTGATTCAGCTGGGGCTCGAACCCAGGACCCCATCCTTAAAAGGGATGTGCTCTACCTGCTGAGCTACTGAATCCGGTGTGCTTTTCTATCAAAAAAGCGATGCAAAGGTAGCTGTAATTTCTAAAAATGCAAGTTGTATTTAATTTTTTTTACAAAGAACCCTTATTTGTTCCTGTTTGTATTTGTTTTACAATAAGTTGTGAGGGTGTTAAAATTTGTGAATCAAGACTGCTTTAACTCAATAGCTTGTTTATCTTTAGCAAGAAAATTAACAAATAACACTTATCTTATGATTAAACGATTATTAAAAAAAGTAATTATTAGCAGTTTTTTTTTACTAGTGCTTAGTGCTTGTGTGGAGGAGAAATATATTAAAGAACCTCGTGTAGGAGATGTATATTTGCTCGAACAGCACGATTTGGTTGAAGCCGGTAAAATAAGTTATAACCTAGTAAAGGTGCAAGCTGTCGATGAGGATGTTCTTCACTTAATACCAAATAGATTTCAGTACGAAGATAAGGTGTATTGTTTGGCTGCGCACGATTATTTTAATACCAAAGCTGCCTATACTGTTAACAGAACATCTATACTGAAGCAGTTTGAGGATAAAAAAATTGTAGATGTTGTGCGGTATTATGAAGGCAGTTGTTTGGGCAAAAATAAATAGGTTGTGTGCCTTTTTAGAAGAGCTTTTTTATTTAGAGTCAAGACAAAATAACAAAGAGTAAAGACTGGCTCTGTTTTTTAATTTCAATTACCAATAAAAAGCAGTTATTTAGTGCACATACAATTTACTAATACTATTCGATTCGCTCCGTTAGGTGCGAGATATCGGTAGAATAGGGAATGTGTGATTAGTTGCCCGCCCCGATAGGGGCAGAACTTTTTTGTTAGAGCCAAGAATCAAGAATCAAGAGTAAAGAGTAAAGACGGGCTCTGCTTTTTAATTTTTAATTTTCAATGAAAAAAGGTTGCTTAGTGCACATACAGTTAAACCCCGACTTCGGGACTTCGGAAATACCTCAGCCCCGAAAAATCGGGACTTCGGAAATACCTCAGCAATTAAACAATTCATTTATTAGGCTGTTAATTATTAGCTGTTTACTTAAATAGTAAATAGTACATTGTTAAATAGTGCATACTTGCTTATAAGTGTTTCACTTAAATACTGTATTATGCTTCGTCAAATTATAAATTTTACTTAATTTTGCATGCTTAATTTCAAACCCCTTCTTTGCATATGTCTGACGATAAAAAAGTAATCTTTTCGATGGTAAAAGTGAGTAAGGTTATTCCACCTACTCGCACAATTTTAAAAGACATTTACCTTTCCTTTTTTTACGGTGCTAAAATTGGTGTTATCGGGTTAAATGGTTCCGGTAAATCAACATTGATGAAAATTATTGCCGGCGTAGAAAAATCGTTCAACGGTGAAGTGGTTTTTTCGCCAGGGTATTCGGTGGGTTATTTGGAGCAAGAACCTAAGCTTGATGAAGAAAAAACCGTAAAGGAGATTGTTCAAGAAGGTGTTAAAGAAATTGTTGATGCCTTAGCTGAATTTGAAGCCATTAACGAAAAATTTTCTGATCCGGAAGCTGATTTTGATGTGTTGATTTCCCGCCAGGGGGAATTGCAAGAGAAGCTTGATCATTTGGATGCGTGGAATTTAGATAATAAACTGGAACGAGCCATGGACGCTTTGCGTTGTCCGCCAGAAGAATCTTTGGTTAAAACCCTTTCGGGTGGTGAGCGGCGTAGGATAGCCTTGTGTAGATTGCTCTTGCAACAACCCGATATTTTATTGCTCGATGAGCCAACCAACCACTTGGATGCTGAATCGGTAGAATGGTTGGAGCAATATTTACAACAATATGCAGGTACAGTAATAGCTATTACGCACGACCGTTATTTTCTAGATAATGTTGCCGGTTGGATATTGGAATTGGATAGAGGAGAGGGTATTCCGTGGAAAGGAAATTATAGCTCATGGTTAGACCAGAAATCATCACGCATGGCTCAGGAAGAAAAGCAAGCCAGTAAAAGGCGTAAAACATTAGAACGAGAGTTAGAGTGGGTGCGTATGGCTCCCTCGGCACGAAGAGCTAAAAGCAAGGCTCGTTTGGGTGCGTATGATAAATTGTTGAATGAAGATCAAAACGAACGAGAAAACCAACTCGAATTATTTATTCCCAACGGTCCTCGTTTAGGAAATAAAGTGATTGAAGTAAAGGATATGAGCAAAGCCTTTGGCGATAAATTACTTTTTGATAAACTGAATTTTGTGTTGCCACCCAACGGTATTGTTGGTGTGATTGGCCCTAATGGTGCAGGAAAAACAACCTTGTTTAAACTGATAATGGGCTTAGATAAACCGGATAAAGGCAGCTTTGAGGTAGGCGAAACTGTTGTGCTAGGCTACGCAGACCAAACCCATAAGGCTATTGATTCTGAAAAAACAGTTTACCAAGTGGTGTCAGGAGGCACAGAGTTTATACGGGTTGCAGGCAGAGAAATTAATGCCCGGGCCTATTTGTCAAAATTTAATTTTACCGGAGCCGATCAAGAAAAAAAATGCGGTATTCTTTCCGGCGGCGAACGAAATCGCCTGCATTTGGCCATCACATTAAAATCGGAAGCCAATGTATTGTTGCTTGACGAACCCACCAATGATATTGATGTAAATACGCTCCGAGCCTTAGAGGAAGGGTTGGAGAATTTTGCCGGCTGTGGCGTGGTAATTTCTCACGACCGTTGGTTTTTAAATAGAATCTGTACGCATATACTTGCCTTTGAGGGCGACTCGCAAGTGTTCTTTTTTGAAGGGTCTTATACTGAATATGAAGAAAACAAAAAAATGCGCTTAGGCGACGAAGGACCAAAACGGATACGGTATAGAAAACTTTTAGCGTAATTTTTCTTCTGAAATTATTACTTTTTTTACTAAGAAATACGTATATACTATTGTCGTTTTATCCCAATATTTAAAATGCCACTTATTAGCTGTTTTAATTAAATTGGACATAGTACATTGTAAATAGTACATTCTGATAGGATACTTGTTGATAAGTTTTTATGCTTTTTAAGAAAAAAAAAACAGGATTATATTAAGTAACTAAACAAAGCATTAACTTTGCTCTCCTTTTAAAAAATGAAAGATGTGTTTGCTGCTAATCACTTGTTTGTCAGTTAAAATAGGAATAGATATTCAATGAGTAATTTAACGCCATTTTTTAATCCCATAGCGTGGATAAGAGCCTATCAGTTTCGTAAGAGAAACGGTAAGTTTGATAAATCATCGTACGATTTAGAATTATACCTCTACAGCAAAATATTGAAGAATAACATGTTGCATTACGGGTACTTCGACGATGTAGCTGTGACTCCGGAAACAATTTCCTTGCAACAGGTGGAAGAAGCTCAGCAAAAATATGCAAGCAATATCATTGAGCAGATAGCAGACAAAAATAGTCATATTTTAGATGTAGGTTGTGGTATGGGTGGTTTGGGTGCCATGATGTATGAAAGTGGCTGTAAAAATATTGAGTTGCTAACGCCAAACAAAAATCAAATTGATTTTATCAATAAAACATATCCTCAGTTTACTACCCATCGTTGTAAATTTGAACAATATCCGGCTACAGAAAAGAAATTTGGCACCGTAATCAATTCGGAGTCCTTGCAATATATCAAATTAGAAGATGCCTTTAGTCAGCTCGACAAAATTTTACTTCCTGATGGTCGTTGGATTATAGTTGATTACTTTAGGTTACATGATAGCGGAATTAGCAAAAGTGCCCACTTGCTTAACGATTTTAAAGCTAGCATTACGGCAAATAATTGGCAAATTGTGTACGAAAAAGACATTACCTTGCATGTGTTGCCAACACTGAAGTTTGCATACATGTATATTGAACGATTTTTATTGCCCTTAAAACATTTTGGATACGAAAAACTACGGTTTAAAAAACCGGCCTTGTATTATTTAAGCCAAAAAGTTAGGGATTCGATTGATAAAAAAATCGCCAAAGAAGGGGCTTCTATCGACCCGGAGAAATTTATCAAAGAGAAAAAATATTTATTGTTTGTTTTAGAGAAGAAAAAATAATTACAGGATTCTTTGTTTTATTTTTGACTCTATTTATTGCTGAGTTATTTTGTGCTCAGTGTTTAACTTTACTATTTACTATTTAATTTATATAATTTTCGATAAAATGAAGAAGCATAATTTTAACGCAGGACCATCAATTTTGCCTCAAGTTACTATTGAGGAAACGGCAAAAGCAGTAGTAGACTTTAACGGTATTGGCATGTCAATCATGGAAATCAGTCACCGATCGAAAGACTTTCTGCCAATAGTTACCGAAGCCGAAGCTTTATTTGCCGATTTGTTGGATATTCCTTCGGGATACAAAGTGCTTTTTCTAGGTGGTGGAGCTAGTTTGCAGTTTTGCATGCTTCCATATAACTTACTAGAGAAAAAGGCCGCGTATTTAAATACCGGTGCTTGGGCTAACAAAGCGCAAAAAGAAGCTAAGTTTTTTGGCGAGGTAGTGGAAGTTGCTTCTTCTAAAGATGCCAATTATAATTATATTCCAAAAGGATATACTATTCCTAAAGATGCTGATTATTTTCATATCACAACCAATAATACCATTTACGGAACGGAGATTCGCAAAGATTTAGATTCACCGGTTACTTTGGTTGCCGATATGTCATCCGATATTTTCTCTCGTCCTGTAGATGTTTCAAAATATGGTATTATCTACGGTGGAGCTCAAAAGAATTTAGCTCCGGCAGGACTAACTTTTGTTATTGTTAAAGAAGATATTTTAGGAAAAGTAACTCGTCCTATTCCAACCATGTTGGATTACCGCACACATATTAAAGATGGGTCGATGTTTAATACACCTCCGGTTGTGCCTATCTTTGGAGCCCTTCAGACACTAAAATGGTTAAAAGGCTTAGGAGGTTTAAAAGAGATTGAGAAAATGAATATTGAAAAAGCAACAATTTTATATGATGAAATTGAGCGGAATAAATTATTTAAAGGAACTGCCGTTGAAGAAGATCGTTCGTTAATGAATATTTGCTTTGTAATGAATGAGAAGTATGCTGCCTTAGAAGAAGACTTTGGTAAATTTGCTGCTGCACAAGGTATGGTTGGTATTAAAGGTCATCGTTCGGTAGGCGGTTTCCGTGCTTCAACTTATAATGCATTGCCAAAAGAAAGCGTGCAAGCTTTAGTTGATTGTATGAAGGCCTTTGAAAAAGCACATTAATTGTTTTTATTATAGCTCAATGGCCTTAAAAAAGTAATTAACACAATAAATTGAAGGATACTTTGGTGTGGAAGCTATAGGTGTCCTTTGTTTTTAAAGTTAAAACAGATAAATTTGTGCTTGCCCTTGCTTTACAATTGCGAATTTAAGTGATAGATTTTTTTTTTACGCATTCCACCGAATAGGGATATATAATCAACAAATAACCAAATCAACAACATAAATGAAAGTATTAATTGCAACAGACAAACCCTTTGCAAAAGTAGCCGTAGAGGGTATTCGTAAAGTAGTAGAAGATGGCGGACATACCTTGTCTTTATTGGAAAAATATACTGAAAAAAGCCAGTTATTAGCTGCTGTATCCGATGTAAATGCCATAATTATTCGTAGTGATATTATTGATAGCGAGGTGTTTGCAGCTGCTAAAGACTTAAAAATTGTGGTGCGTGCAGGCGCAGGGTACGATAATGTAGATTTAGCAGCAGCTACACAGGTGGGTGTTTGCGTAATGAATACTCCCGGACAAAATGCCAATGCCGTAGCCGAGTTAGCCTTGGGAATGATGGTGTATGCGTTTCGTAATTTGTTTAACGGAACTTCAGGAGCCGAATTGATGGGTAAAAAATTAGGTATTCATGCCTATGGTAATGTAGGTCGGAATGTGGCACGGATAGCAAAAGGCTTTGGTATGGAAGTATTTGCGTATGATCCTTATTGTCGTTCAGAAGATATCGAAAAAGATGGCGTTACGCCAATTTGTTCTATAAATGAATTATACGAAACATGTCAAGTTGTTTCGCTGCATATTCCGGCAACACCAGAGACCAAAAATTCAATCAACTATGAGTTGTTAACAAAGATGCCACAAGGGGCTTTATTGCTTAATACAGCCCGTAAAGAAGTTGTTTGTGAGGATGATTTGGTAAAGGTATTTGAGGCGCGTCCTGATTTCAAGTATATTAGCGATATTGAACCTGGAAATAAAGCTGAATTAACCGAAAAATTTGCGAATAGGTATTATGCTACACCCAAAAAGATGGGAGCACAAACAGCAGAAGCAAATATTAATGCCGGCTTAGCAGCTGCAAAGCAAATAGTAAGCTTTTTTGCAACAGGAAACGAAATGTTCCGCGTAAATAAGAAGTAATTTGGAATAAAGAAGATTTACAATCGTACTAGTTATTGTATGTAAATCGTTTTCATTTAAATTTTACATGTAAAACGTTAAATAGTATATAATTATGGCCATTATTAAGCCTTTTAAAGGAATTCGTCCGCCAAAAAATTTGGTTGAACAAGTAGCATCCAGACCATATGATGTTTTAAATTCGGAAGAGGCGCGGGAAGAGGCTGCCGGAAACGAAAAATCGCTTTATCACATCATCAAACCGGAGATTGATTTTCCTGTTGGTACCGACGAACATATACCGGCTGTATATGACAAAGCCCTTGAAAATTTTAATACTTTTCAAACAAATGGATGGTTGTTGCAAGATACAAAGGAAAACTATTATGTGTATGCTCAAACCATGAACGGCCGTACGCAATACGGCTTGGTAGTGTGTGCCTCTGTTGATGATTACATGATAGGCAATATTAAAAAACATGAGTTAACCCGTCGTGATAAGGAAGAAGATAGGATGAAGCATGTGCGTATAAACAATGCGAATATTGAGCCTGTATTTTTTGCTTATCCCCATAATAACGAACTGGATGCTATTGTTTCTAAAGTTGTTGCTAACAAAGCGGAATATGATTTCGTAGCTCCTGATGGCTTTGGTCACCATTTTTGGTTGATTGAAGATGAGGCTACTATTAAACGAATAACCGAATTGTTTGCCGATATACCGTACTTATACATTGCTGATGGGCATCACCGTAGTGCTGCTGCTGCGTTGGTTGGCGATGAAAAACGAAAAAATAATCCTACGCACAAAGGTGATGAGGAGTATAATTACTTTTTGGCCGTTTGTTTTCCCGATAATCAATTGCAAATAATTGACTATAACCGTGTTGTGAAAGATTTAAACGGCTTAAGTGATGAGGCTTTTTTACAAGCCTTGCGTAAGAATTTTGAGGTAGAAGAAAAGGGAACAGAACTGTATAAGCCATCAAAACTTCATAATTTCTCCTTATATTTATCTGGGAAATGGTATTCGCTAACAGCAAAGCAGGGTACTTATAACGACAACGATCCAATTGCCGTTTTGGATGTTACCATATCTTCTAATTTGATATTAGATGAAATTTTAGGAATAAAAGATTTGCGTTCCGATAAACGTGTTGATTTTGTGGGTGGAATACGTGGTTTAAAAGAATTGCAACGAAGGGTAGATAGTGGTGAGATGCGTGTTGCCTTGGCGCTTTATGCTGTGTCTATGGACCAGTTAATTGCTATTGCCGATAGTGGTAATATTATGCCCCCAAAAACTACTTGGTTCGAACCTAAATTGCGCTCTGGCCTAGTGATACATAAATTGGAGTAAATTTTTTCTGATGACAGAAAATGTTCTTTTTGCCTTTGGCTTGACTATTTTTGCCGGTTTATCAACTGGTATAGGTAGTTTTATTGCTTTGTTTTCTAAAGAATTTAATCCTAAATTTTTAGCGGGCTCCTTGGGTTTTTCGGCAGGAGTAATGTTGTATGTTTCTTTTGTAGAGATATTTCCAAAAGCAAAAGATTCTTTATCAGGGTTTTATGGTGATAAGCTCGGCTATTTTTATACTGTGTTGGCTTTTTTTATTGGGGTGGCAGTAATTGCTGCTATAGATAAATTAGTTCCTTCGTATCAAAATCCGCATGAAATTAAGCATGTAAATAAAAATAAAACATCCAACGAGGATAAAAAGCGCTTAATGCGCATGGGGTTGTTTTCGGCGTTGGCTATCACTATTCATAATTTCCCCGAAGGCTTGGCTACATTTATGGCTGCATTAAATAACCCAACACTGGGTATAAGCATTGCTATTGCCATAGCTATTCATAATATTCCTGAGGGAGTAGCCGTTTCTATGCCTATTTACTACGCTACCAAAAGCAAAAAGAAAGCTTTCTTTTTGTCCTTTGCTTCTGGATTATCAGAGCCACTAGGTGCTTTAATTGGCTATTTCTTGTTGCGAGACTTCTTTAATGATGCAACATTCGGACTTGTTTTTGCTTCTGTGGCGGGCATTATGGTGTATATCTCATTGGATGAGTTATTGCCCACTGCCGAAGAATATGGAGAGCATCATGTGGCTATTTTCGGACTGATATTCGGAATGCTTGTTATGGCTGCCAGCTTACTGCTTTTTGCTTAATCAATCATACGAGCTCTTTATTTAATAGCATTGGATTCCTTCTTTTGCATAATTGTATGGCTAAACCCCATGGGTCTGGTAATATAATTTGCTAAGAACTATTGGTTAATGTTACTTCCTAATCATAACTTGTCTCTGCTTGTTAATGGTTTCTGTATATCATGTTGCCATAGCCCAAGGGTCGGCTACATTAAGCGAAAAATGTTAGAGTTTAAGCTGCTAATTAAGGGTTTGTGTTGTTTTGAGAAAGTATGAATTCGATCAATAGATTCATGTTTTTTACGAATACTCCGGTCGATATACCTTTGGTTTCAGTATCGTTAATAAGAAAAGGAGAGGTGTCGTATTTGTCGCCTACACTTGAAATACAATAATCACCCGAACCACCTTTTTTTTGTGCTTTGCCGATATACGGATTGCTTTGTCCTTTTAAATTGGTAGGCCAATACCCTTCGCTATTTATACAGCGCAGTAGCATGGTAACATTCTCTGTGTTTGCTTCCATGTAGGGGTATTCGCGTGAGTTTAGATCGGATGATTTTTCGTTTCGCCGACTAAAGTATAGGGGTAAATCCATTTTATTCTTTAATACAGAATTGGCGGTAATTAAATCAGGATTAGAAGAAATAAGTTTGTTGTATGATTTTCGCATATTTTTCACATCAATGGTTCTTGTTGAACCATAATGCGAAAGCGTTTTTTTCGGAATGTAATCGCAGTAGTATTTTCCATTGCAAGCATTAGATCCTTTGCGGTGTATGTACAAAGCCTTGTTTGTTTTTAGTTCGATATAGGCAGGGTGTGTGCGATTATCGTGTATCATGCTGTCGGGTAGTTGCAACTCGTCGAGCCAATCAATTGCTTCAGGTACACGCGCTAAAAACTTTTTATCGCCGGTTAAGCCGTAAAAATACATAAGTTGGTAGATGTTGTTTTCCGTTATCTTAGTTGACAAACAAGCCGGTTCGTATGAACGAGCTGCTGCCGGTTTTCCTTGAGGGCTGTATTGCAAAGCCCAAGCGGGTTGAGGTTTAGGTAATTGCAAGCTAACATAACTATCCATTCCTTTTTCAATAGCTTGTAGTAATCTATCATCGCCAAATTCGTTGTAACAAAGGATTAAAAAAAGGATGTTTTTTACTGCCACATCATCATTAAAGGTAATATTAGCGGTGTATTTTAAGTCTCTGTTGCTGTTTTTTGGTATGGGAAACCGTTGTGGCCATCCACCATTAGTATATTGGCTGTTTAGTACAAAAGCAATCGATTGATCTAAGGCTGTTTTTATAAATTGGTTATTGTTTGCAACGAATAGACGAAGCAGGAGCGTAGCTGCTTCGATGGTACAGCCGTCGTCGAAAGTTGCATTTGGCGAATAATGGTGAAATTCCTCTAGTCGCCAGCCATTAGCGCCAATGGTTTTGTGCCAATCTTTAACAGAAGACACTCCGTTAAAATCATGAAAATAATTCCATCCACCACTAGGATGTTGGGCAGCGATTAATGCACTGGCAACTTCCATGGCAGCTTTTAAATAATAGTCGTCGTTAGTTGCATGGAATGCATCCAATAATACATGGCCAACTGATGCCGTTCCCGGAGCCTGTATCCATATCATACTTGGGTATGCTTCCATTTCGCCCCATCGACGTGAGAAGTCAGGCATATACGACCAAACAAACCCCCCTTTATAACTGACTTTCTCCATCATAAAGCGGGTGGCCTTTTTCATGGTGTGTAAAACAGCTGTCGTTGAGATTGCATTGTTTGTTGTTGAAGATGCTTGTGAAAAGCTCAATGCATGGGAAGCAAGAAACAGGGAAAGAAGTAATAGTAACTTACTAACGAATCCGCTTGAATGAGTAAAGTGTATTATTATTGAGGTTCGTTGTGTCATTTAATTACTGGCTGATTGGCCTTGTTCTGTGAAATAAATTTGTA
>CAMDGD010000045.1 GCA_945897785.1 Paludibacter jiangxiensis | reverse complement strand
GTCTCACAAAAAATGCTCCTTAACCTTCCTTCGGGAGAGGAGTAGACTATATCTAATAAAGAATCATGCAAATTAAGGGTAGTGTATTCTAGTTGTATTTTTAATCCCTGAAGGGGATACATATTAGTAACCGCGGGTGTTAACCCGTGGCATAGATAACGAAAGAACCTCCTGCCCCGAAGTGGGCTGAACTGTATATTTTAAAGGTTAAATCTACAAAATGTCTCTTAATATTATATCTTTACCAGTCCACTTTTGTTTGACGATTTACAGTTATGCAATTTCAGATGCTTTTATTGAAATGATAGCTAAAGTCTGTCTGGAATATTTGGCGAAAGAATCGGCATTCAACCTTTAGTCAACTCATTATGTTCATATCTTATCTTTTGAAAATTAGTTGTATTCTTGTTGTTTTTGTACTTTTATTCCCTTTCCAACTTTAAATTCAGCAGTATATTATGTCATTTGTACACTTACATGTTCACTCCCATTATTCCCTTTTAGATGGGATGTCAACCATTTCAGGTTTAGTTGATAAGGCTGTTGCCAACAAAATGCCTGCTATTGCTTTAACCGATCATGGAAATATGTTTGGTGCAAAAGAGTTTTTTGATTATGTGAGCAAAGTGAATAAAGGAAAAGCTGTTGAAGATCAACTAAAGCCAATAATTGGTTGTGAGGCTTATGTTGCAAAAAGAACTCTTGGAGATAGGACAGATAATATTGATAGAAGTGGTCATCACTTAGTTATTCTTGCAAAAAACAAAAAAGGGTATCAGAACCTTTGCAAATTGGTTTCTGAATCATACATCGATGGTTTTTATTATCGACCTAGAATTGATAAAGATATTCTTAAAAAGTATAGTGAGGGGCTAATTATTTCTTCAGCGTGTTTAGGTGGAGAAATTCCTCAACATATTATACATGGAAATATTGACAAAGCAGAAGAAGCTATTCGCTGGTTTAAGGAGATATTTGGCGACGACTATTATCTAGAACTACAACGACACCAAACTACGAAGCCTAACGCAGATTATAATACCTATCAAAAACAATTGGATGTAGCAGAGCATATTATTGCTTTAGCGCAAAAAACAAAAACCAAGCTTATTGCTTCCAATGATGTTCATTTTGTAGAAGAAGAGCATGCCGAAGCACACGAACGGTTAATATGTTTGAGTACTGGAAGGGATTTGGATGATCCGAACAGAATGCGCTATACCAAGCAAGAGTGGCTGAAGACTCCTGAACAGATGGCTGCTATTTTTTCTGACATGCCTGAAGTTCTAGCAAACACTCTGGAAATAGCCAATAAAGTAGAATATTATAGCATCAACGCAGACCCTATGATGCCTATGTTTCCTATTCCCGATACTTTTGCTACAGAAGAAGCATATAGAGAAAAGTTTACGGAAGAGGAACTAAAACTTGAATTTGGAGATAGATATGATAAGTTGGGTGGATATGAAAAGGTAGTAAGGATAAAATTAGAGGCTGATTATCTTCGTGAGTTAACTTTAAAGGGGGCTCAAATTCGTTATGGAGAAAATTATTCTTCGGAGATACAAGAACGGATAGATTTTGAGCTAGATACCATGAAGACCATGGGATTTCCCGGTTACTTTTTGATTGTACAAGACTTTATTCAAGCGGCTCGTGATATGGATGTGTCTGTTGGTCCAGGGCGAGGTTCAGCTGCTGGCTCCGTTGTAGCATATTGTTTGAAAATTACGGATATAGATCCCTTGAAATATGATTTGCTGTTTGAACGGTTCTTAAATCCAGATCGTATTTCCATGCCCGATATTGATATTGATTTTGACGATGACGGTAGAGGCGATGTGTTGCGATGGGTAACAGAAAAGTACGGCAAAGATAAAGTAGCACAAATTATCACCTATGGTACAATGGCTACAAAATCGAGTATTAAAGATGTGGCTCGTGTACAGAACTTGCCTTTAACCGATGCCGATAGAATAACTAAGTTAATACCAATGAGCTTTCCTGAAGATAAAACGGGTAAAGCCCCTAAGGTAAATATTCCCAATTGCATAAAGATTATTCCTGAGTTAAGGCGTGAAATTGAGCAAGGTGACGACAATCTTAAAAGCACCATGAAATATGCCGAGATGCTAGAGGGGACTGTTCGTCAGACCGGTGTGCATGCTTGTGGGGTAATCATTGGGGCAGAGGATTTAACTAATTTTGTTCCGCTAAGTATTGCTAAAGAAAAAGGTACTGATGAAGATATACGGGTTACCCAATATGAAGGTTCTGTAATTGAGCAGGTTGGATTAATAAAGATGGACTTCTTGGGATTGAAAACGCTTTCAATCATTAAAGAAGCCATTAAAAACATTAAACTGTCGAAAGGAATAGATATCGATATTGATACAATTCCTATTGATGATACGAAAACATATCAACTGTTTAGCAAGGGTCAAACCTCTGGCGTGTTTCAGTTTGAGTCGCCCGGCATGCAAAAACACTTAAAGGATTTAGAGCCTACTCGTTTTGAAGATTTAATTGCGATGAATGCTTTGTACCGTCCAGGACCCATGCAATATATTCCTCAATTTATCAATCGTAAACATGGCAAGGAAGAAATTTCATATGATTTTCCTGAGATGGAAGGTCGGTTGAAGGATACTTATGGTATCACTGTTTACCAAGAACAGGTCATGCTTTTAAGTCGGGATTTAGCTGGCTTTACCAGAGGGCAATCGGATGAATTGCGTAAGGCAATGGGGAAAAAGTTGGTAGATAAAATGGAAAACCTAAAGGTGAAATTTATTGAGGGTGCTACGAATAATGGATTTTCTCCGATACAAAAACTAGAAAAGATTTGGGCCGACTGGGCTGAATTTGCAAAATACGCTTTTAACAAGTCGCATGCTACCTGCTATTCATGGATAGCCTATCAAACAGCCTATCTTAAAGCCAACTATCCGGCGGAGTATATGGCTGCCAATTTAACGAGAAATAAGGACGATATTTCTGAGGTCACCAAATTTATGGATGATTGTAAGATGTTAGGCATTCCAGTACTAGGTCCTGATGTAAACGAGAGCGCTTTAAATTTTGTGGTAAATGCTAAAGGAGAAATTCGTTTTGGGTTAGGCGGTATTAAAGGAGTTGGTTCGGGAGCTGTAGAGGCCATTGTTGAGGAGCGCGAGAAACAAGGTAAATTTACCAGTGTTTTTGATTTTGTGGAACGGGTAAATTTGAATGCTTGTAATAAAAAAACCATCGAGAGTTTAGCCATGTCTGGTGCTTTTGATGCTGTTGACAGTATTTCGAGAGAGCAATACCTTGCTAACAATTCCAAAGGAGAGCTTGTGTTGGAAACTATTATTCGTTACGGAAACAAGATTCAGGCAGAACGATCACTGGCAAAAAACTCATTGTTTGGTGGCGATGATGCTGTAGATATTGTTAAGCCGGAAATACCAAAAGTTGAGTCGTGGTCGCCTATCGAGAAATTGAATAAGGAAAAAGAATTGGTAGGTATTTACCTTTCCGCACATCCTTTAGATGAGTTTTATATTGAATTGAATCGTTATTGCAATACAAATACTGTAGCAGTAAAAGATATAAATAGTTTGCTTGGAAAAGAAGAACTTCGTTTGGGAGGTATGATTACAGCTTTTCGTAATGGCAATACAAAAAAGGGTCATCCTTTTGGTGCTTTTGTATTAGAAGATTTTTCGGGCAGTCATGAGTTTATGCTTTTTGGAAAGGATTATGTAGAATACAGCAAATACCTTAAAAAAGATTTATGCGTAATGATTCATGGACGCGTACAGGAGCGATTTAGCGACTGGAACTTCGGTAAGCCTAAGGCTGAAGGGCCGGTTGAATTGGAGTTTAAGATTAAACAAATGAGCCTGTTAAGCGAAATTGATAGTTCTCTTATTAAAAAAATAACCATCAGCATGTCTATTGATTTGTTGGATGAGCAGTTTGTCGATGAGTTTTTAGCCGTTAGCACTGAGAATAAGGGGAATATAAATTTGTATTTTGCTATTAGTGATCCGGTCTCAACGATACACCTCGACTTGTTTTCTCGAAGCGTGAAAGTCGATTTAAATCAAACCTTTAAACGATTTCTGCGCGAAAAGCAAGCCTTGAATCAATTTGAATTTTTTCTAGAGTAAAGACCTTGTTTATAACTTTATTTTTTGGTACCGACTTTTTTTGTTTTTTTTGTATTGAATGTAAAATTTTAAAAGATAGATTATGGCAACAACAATAACAGATGCGAATTTTAACGAGTTAGTTAGTGCGAATAAGGTGGTAGTAGTAGATTTTTGGGCAGAATGGTGTGGCCCTTGCCGACAATTAACGCCTATTATTGAAGAGTTAGCTACGGCATACGAAGGCAAAGCTTTAGTAGGGAAGCTTGATGTAGATGAAAATCCTGAAGTGTGCGAAAAATACGGCATTCGGAATATCCCTACGGTATTGTTTTTTAAAAACGGCGAATTAGCTGATAAGATTATTGGTGCGGCTCCTAAGGCTTCTTTTACTGAAAAGATAGACGGATTGTTGTAGTTCTTTTAGGTGTAAAACATAGCCCTTTATTGCAGGCAATAAAGGGCTATGTTTTTTATAAGGCTTTAAGCAATTCGATGTTTTTATCCGCTTCTTTTATAATAGTTTGAACTACTTCGTTGTCGTTTACAGTCCCTCTGAGTGCAAAAAACTCTGCGTCTTTTTCATCCGTATCTCCATTTAATCCAAAGCATATTTTCGCATCTGCTGCAAATTCTTTTCCGGCATCACTTTGTAGCAGTTGTTTGTATTTTTCTTCGGCAGTAATTGCTGCTTCAATTTGTGCTGATTTATTCTTGGATAAAAGACCGGCTATCCATGCATCTTCAAAATTCTCATATGCCAGTTGTAGGGAATTAAGTTTGCTTATCCAGGCATCAATGTCCGTTATTTCCTTATTGCTTAGTTCTCTTAATAAAGAAGTAATTTCTTGTTTGGGAACTACCATGCCAGCTAAATCGAGCCACAGGTATTCGATGCCTTTTTTAGCAGGCGTGCGGTTTTTTAGCAGGTAACGGCCTATATATATATCAATAACCAGTTGATATAAATTGATGGCTTTTTGTACAATGCTACTGTTAATTTTACAGTTGTTATAAGTGAAAGCACTTGCCTCAGGGTACTTCTTTTTTAATTCTTCAAGGGTTTTTATGGCATTTACCAGTTGTTGTATTACAAAAGGAGTAAAACTCTCCAAGCATATAGCATCTAATATCTCGTTGTTTTTCCGTCCATCTCTCGACTGCCATTTTTTGCTGTCGCGATAAGTCCCAATAGAAGTAAGGTTCATAGCAGGCATAAGGGAATAGTGCTCCTTTGAGTCAACTATATACGAAAATGGAAAAGCAACAGTATCGATGTGTTTTTTTATTTTACCAATTACCACCGAAAAAGCCCCAATTTTACCCGGCCACAACAGATACGAATCGCTAGCCATTTTAGCCCCTCGCTGCATTACTCCGTAATGTGTTGGTCCGAGTTTGTACATGTGGTTGCTCATATTTGCCCCACTTCCGGCATTAAAGAAAGAAAACATACCGCCAATTAGTAAAGTAGCTTTATGATGCGAAACGGTAAACGGTCCGGCAAAAACAGATACGGCTTCTCCGTGCAACATTTCGCAATTGGCAAAAAACAAGGAATTGGTAGCCGAGAAGCCTTTGCCAATATAACAAGCCTCGCCCACAAAGCAAGCTTCTATTTGAGCCGCATCAAGCACTTTAGCTCCTTTGGCAATAATAAAATCGTTAGCAATAACATTATGTCCTATTAGTGTGTGTGCCTCATTATCACTACACACGGTACCGTTTTTTAGTAATGAAGCACCATGTATTTCGGCATACGCACCGATATTTACATCGATGATGCTGGTGCAATTGCGGATAACTGCATGGTTTTCTATATGTCCTTTATCGGCCGTTTTTTTACCAATATAGCTATCAATTAAATGCTCGATAGCATTTATAGCAGCCGTATTGTGTTTGAAAGTAGCTAGTATATAAGCTGTTGCTGCATTGAGTTTTTCGAAGATTTTCACTTTGCGTGAGCCGGTTTCGTCAAGTACAGCCACTTGGGTGCCATTGCCAAAAAAGGCTTGAGGGTAAGTTTCCAGTAAATCAACATTTTCGATGATGCAATCGGAATCAATGGCGTAATTGGCAATACAATTAGTGATATGGTTAATGTAGCTGTTGTCGCCAATCTCGCAGTTGTGAATAGTGGCATTTATAATACCTGCTTTTTTGCAAACGCCCCCGTTACACAGTATTTCTTTTTCGAAAACGCCTAAACGAATTTTTCCCGAGAAACGAACTCCGTGCATGTTTTCGGGGGTAAATCTCTCAGCTACTTCTATTAAATTCCACTGGTTGCAGTGGCAACCTTGGGCTTGCAGCGATTGGATTTCCGCTGTGGTTAATGAACGGTATATCATGATTGTTCAATATTGCCGTCTGTTTTAGTTGACGGATAAAATTAGCTACTCCATATTATCTACCTGTGGATACAAAAAATCGTTATACGGAAATCGTTGTATATGAATATCTTTGATTTTCTCATAAAGTAAGGCTTTTAACTCATTGATGTTTTCTTTTTCTTTAGCCGAAATAAAAATGCAGTTATCATTCATGTTGCTCATCCATGAATCCATAAACTCTTCAAGCGGAATATTTTCTTTTTTGCGTGGTGTTAAATCATCTTCATCTTTTGGTATATAGCTAAAGGCATCTATCTTGTTAAATACTAAAACGGTAGGTTTTTCTTGTTTGTCAATTTCTGAGAGCGTTTCAGATACTACGGCAATTTGTTCTTCAAAGTTTGGGTGCGAAACATCTACCACATGCACCAGAATATCTGCTTCTCTTACTTCATCGAGGGTCGATTTAAATGATTCGACCAAATGATGCGGTAGTTTTCGTATAAATCCTACCGTGTCGCAAAGTAAAAAGGGCAGGTTCTCTATAGTCACTTTTCGCACTGTGGTATCAAGGGTAGCAAAAAGTTTGTTTTCGGCAAAAACTTCAGTTTTGCTTAGCAAGGTCATTAAGGTCGATTTCCCTACATTGGTATATCCAACCAAGGCTACCCGCACCATCTTTCCTCTATTTTTTCGTTGGGTAGCCATTTGTTTGTCAATTTTTTTCAGTTCTTCTTTAAGTAAGGCTATGCGTGATTGAACAATCCGTTTGTCGGTTTCAATTTGCGTTTCACCCATACCACGGGAAGTCGTTCCACCCCCTCGTTGACGGTCTAGGTGAGTCCACAAGCGCGTTAAGCGAGGAAGCATATATTGTAGTTGAGCCAATTCGACTTGCGTTTTTGCGTACGAGGTTTGTGCCCGTTGAACAAAAATATCTAAGATAAGAATGGTTCTGTCAAGCACTTTGGTATTTAAAAATTTTTCGATGTTTCGAAGTTGTTTGGGTGATAGCTCATCGTCGAATATTACCAACGCAATTTCATTTGATTCAACAAAAGCCTTAATTTCTTCGAGCTTTCCTTGTCCCACATAGGTGTTGGTATTTGGGGCTTCTAATCGTTGTAAGAATCTTTTTCGTGGAACTGCAAAAGAAGTCTCTGCAAGGAAGGCTAATTCATCGAGGTATTCATTTGCTCTTTCTTCGTTCTGTTGAGGAGTTATTAATCCTACTAAAACGGCTGTTTCTTCGTAATTTTCTGTAATTTCTTTTGTCATGTTGTTGGTGAAAAAGCAATGAATGTATAGTGCAAATATACTGTTTTATGCTAAAATGCAGCTATACTATGGTAGAGAAAATACTTGAGGTAGTCTGTAGAGTGTTTATATAGCCATAAAAAAACCGCTCACAAAAGTAAGCGGTTTAAAGTATATTGGTTATGTGTTGTTAATTTTGAATTTTGAATACTACAGGGAGAGTATATTTCACCCGTACTTTCTTTTTGCTTTGTTCTCCGGGAATCCATTTAGGCATCAGTTTGATAACCCGTAGGGCTTCTGCGTCTAATGCAGGGTCAACGCCTCTAACAACAACCGCATCAACAATGGAGCCGTCAGTATTAACAACGAATTGGCATATTACCCTACCTTGAATACCCATTTCTTTTTGGGCAGCAGGATAAATCATTTCTTTACCTAAGAACTTATATAATTGCTCAATCCCACCAGGGAATTCAGGGTTTTTTTCTACAGCAACAAAAATCACTTGATCATCCTCTTCTTCAATTTTTGGTTGAATGATAGGCTTTTTTATTTCCGCATTTTTATCAATATCACTAATTAATGCGTCTGTTCCTTTTGTTTCAACATTATCCTTTACTATTTCAATTTCAGGCACTACCACTGGAGGTTCCGGTGCCGGAGGGGGAGGAGGTTCGTTTCGTTGGGTAATAATAATGGTGTCTTCTTCCAACATATCTCCTGCTTCCAAACTAGTTTCGTAAACAGTAACTTCGTTTTTTGTCCACTCAAAGGCTATAAAAATTAGTCCTAAAACCATTACGAAGCCTATCAATAGAAATAGTCCTTTTTGCTTTTCCAGATCAGACGATGCTCTTTTTTTTGTTTCCATAGATTTTCTTGTTTTACAAGGCAAATGTAGTATAATTTTTTAATAATTTTTTTACACGACTTAATTTTTACTTTTTTTCTTTCAAAAATAGGATTTCTACATTTACAACGGAAAAGAATTAACAATTATTTTATCAATACAAGGAATACTGACGATGTTTTTTTAGGTTTTTTAATATAAGCTTTGTGTAAGCTCGTAGATACATGCTTATGGATAAATGAAAAAACTGTATCTTTGAACTTTAATCATATGAATTATGAAACGGCTGCTTAGTTATTCTATTTTTTCTTTCATAAGCTCTTTTTTTGTTTGGAGTCAATCCGGACAAGCCGTTTATTCTTTTTTAGAAATCCCTTTTTCATCACATGTTTCAGCGCTAGGTGGGGCTAATGTTGCCTTACGAAGTCAAGACGTAAATTTTGCTACAGGAAATCCTTCCCTGTTAAGTGTTGATACAGATAATCAATTAGCACTAAATTTTTCAAATCACATTGCTGATGTTTCTTTAGGCTCTGTGGTTTATGGTAAAAACTGGAAAGATAATTTGTTGGGTTTCGCTATTCAATATATTGATTACGGTAGTTTTGATGGTTATTCTCAAACTAATCAGCCTATGGGTTCGTTTACGGCTAAAGATTTTGCCGTAAGTTTTATGTATGCTAAGCAGTTGGCTAAAAATTGGCATGGAGGGATAGCCGTAAAACCCATTTATTCTGCATACGAAAATTATTATAGTGTGGGTATTGCGGTTGATATGGGTTGGAGTTATGCCAACGAAGCAAAAGGTCTTTTTTGGGGAATGGCTTTACAACACATTGGTACTCAGGTTCGCTCATACGCAGAAACAGCTGAGTCGCTGCCATATAATTCGCTATTAAGTTTCTCGAAAAAGTTTTCGCATGCCCCTTTGCGTGTTTCTGTAACGGCGCATCATTTACATGTGTGGAATTTAGGATATACCAATACCATTACAACAACCACGCTTAGTGGAGAGAAGTTATCCGAGTCGATAAGTTTTGTTGACATGCTTTTTCGACATGCCATTTTGGGGATAGATTTTGTGCCCTCGAAGAGTTTCTATTTAACCGCAGGCTACAATCATCAACGGGCTGCCGAGTTGCGGGTTAGTGGAATAAAATCTATAGCCGGCTTCTCTTTTGGTGGTGGGTTGAAGGTGTCTAACTTTCAACTAGGGTTTGCTGCTGTGCAGTATCAGAAAGGTATTTTATCATATCAAGTTTCGTTAAATACAAAGTTAAACTCGTTTATAAAAAAGCATGCTGCAAAATAAAAAAATAATTGTCGCCATTGATGGCTTTTCTTCTTGTGGCAAAAGCACTATGGCGAAGCATTTAGCCAAGCAAATTGGGTATGCTTACATTGATACAGGAGCGATGTACAGAGCCGTTGCTTTCTATTGTTTGCAAGCGGAAATTATGAATAAGTATTGGGAAATTGATGAAGAACGTTTGCGTAAAATGATTCAAGCTATATCCATCGAATTTAGACCTAATGTGAATGGAGAATCTGAAACATACTTAAATGGGATTAATGTAGAAACAGCTATTCGCACTTTAGAAGCAGGCACCGGAGCCAGCAAAGTAAGTCAGTTGCGCATAGTACGGGAGGCAATGGTAAAACAACAGCACCTTATGGGAGAGAAAAAAGGCGTTGTAATGGATGGTCGGGATATTGGCACCGTAGTGTTTCCTCAGGCTGAATTGAAAATTTTTCTTACGGCTAGGCCAGAAATTCGTGCGCAAAGAAGGTATGATGAACTGATTAAGAAAGGCGAAAATGTAACTTTCGAAGCGGTGCTCCAAAGTACTGTTGATAGAGATAATTCGGATATGAACAGAGCGGAAAGTCCGATGAGAAAAGCTTCCGATGCTTTATTACTTGACAATAGCGAAATGTCAATTGAATCACAAGAGGTTTGGTTGTTAGCTGAATTCAATAAAGTAATAGCTTTGTTATGATTAAGATTGAAATTGATAGCAAATCAGGTTTTTGTTTTGGGGTAGTAAATGCTATTAATAAAGCTGAACAGGAGTTGCTTTCCGGAGAACCTTTGTATTGTTTGGGTGATATAGTGCACAACGATAACGAAATAAAAAGGCTTGAGGCTTTAGGAATGATAAGTATTGATCACAAGCAATTTTCTGAACTTCATGATGTAAAAGTGCTCTTGCGTGCTCATGGCGAGCCTCCATCAACATACAAAATAGCGGCGAAAAACAACATTACTATAGTAGATGCAACATGCCCTGTGGTGTTAAAGCTACAGTCAAAAATTAAACGAAACTACTTGCAACTAACTCCAAATGATCAATTGGTTATTTTAGGTAAAGCGGGTCATGCAGAAGTAAACGGATTGGTTGGACAAACAGATAATAACACCATTGTTGTAGATAGTGAAGCTGACTTAGAAAAAATAGATTATTCAAAGAATGTTTTTTTATTTGCACAAACAACACGATCGTTGGATAGTTTTGAGAAATTTGTGGCAACTATTGAATCTCGCTTGCAGGCTCCATATACCATTAAATCGCACGATACAGTTTGTAGGCAAGTAGCCAATAGAAAACCAAATATTCGCAAATTTGCAGTTAGTCACGATATTATTCTGTTTGTTGGCGGAAAAAAGAGTTCGAACGGCAAAATTCTTTTTGAAGAATGCCTAAAAGTGAACCCTCATTCTTATTATATTGTAGATTTAGAAGATATTGATAAAGTATATTTACAGGCAAATATTTCTTCTGTAGGGATTTGTGGAGCAACATCAACACCAACATGGTTGATGGAGAAAGTAGCTCAACGAATAAATATATTGTATAACTATAAAGAGTAATAAATGAAACAGATTCAATGTATAGGGGTGCTTACTTCTGGTGGAGATGCTCCGGGAATGAATGCAGCTATTCGTTCGGTAACGCGTACAGCAATTTTTAACCGTCTTAAGGTTAAGGCTATTTTTAAGGGCTATAAGGGATTAATTACCGGAGAGATTATTCCTTTTGAAACACAGAGTGTGAGTAATATTATTCAACAAGGGGGGACAATTATTAAAACAGCCCGTTGTCCTGAGTTTCATACTCCCGAAGGAAGAAAAAAAGCCTACGATAATTTGCTTAAAGAAGAAATTGACGGACTTATTGTTATTGGTGGTGATGGTACTTTTACCGGAGCACGAATATTTAGTCAGGAATATAATATACCAGTAATAGGTATTCCGGGAACTATAGATAACGATTTGTATGGTACCGATTACACCTTGGGGTATGATACTGCTTTAAATACAATTATTCAGGCGGTAGATAAAATCAGGGATACTGCAACTTCGCACGAGCGGTTGTTTATTGTTGAAGTTATGGGGCGTGATGCCGGGTTTTTAGCGTTGAATGGAGCTATAGCTTCGGGAGCAGAAGCGGCTATCATACCTGAAATCATTACTGAGACAGACCAGTTGGAAGAGCTTATTCATAATGGATTCAGAAAAACAAAAAACAGCAGTATTGTGTTTGTTTCTGAAAGTAACTTAGCCGGAGGAGGTGCCATGGCTGTAGCTGAACGATTGAAAGAGAAAGGATATGACCCTCGGGTTACTATACTCGGACATGTGCAACGGGGCGGTTCGCCAAGTGCGCTCGATCGTATTTTGGCTAGTCGCATGGGAGTAGCAGCTGTAGATGCCTTATTGGATGATGCCCGAAGTGTTATGATAGGTATTGTTGATAATGAAATAGTGTATGTTCCTTTTAGTAAGGCAATAAAAGATGAAAAGCCGGTAAATAAGTATTTGTTGGATGTGTTGAAATTGTTGTCAATCTAAACTGAATTTTCATTATACAAAAAGAGCTTATCGTAACAGATAAGCTCTTTTTGTGTTGATTATTGAATCATTTTTATTTCACCAGCACTTTGCCAATACGGGTATTATTCTCAGTAAGTACTTGCACCAAATATATGTTTTTTGATTGAGCAACAGGAATATCTACCGTGCTTGTTTTTTCCACGCAGTAGTCGTGCACTATTCTGCCGTTTATATTAATTACAATCACTTGTTTTATTGGGTCGTTTGGTGCAGATATCACCCTTATTTTTTGGTTGTCGGCATCAAAAATTTGGATGTTGTGATCTAGGCCAATCATTTTATTATCAGTTATTACAGATGCTTTTCTAAACGAAAGGAATAAGCTGCCTTCATCTTTCTCGGCATCAATTTCATACCTGTAATTATTTTCTTCTCTTAGATCAACTACCTCTCCTGTTTTAGCATTAATTAATTCGAGGGTAACTTCGTCGCCAAAAGTCTCCACGCCACTAAATTTCAACGAAACAGTTCCCAGTGCATCCGATTTAATACAAAGAGGTACTGTGTATGGGAACTCTTCAAATTGATTAATATCCAAGGCAACATCACCCTCTAGTGTGTACACTTCAGGCACATTTTTTACCTGAGTAAAAAGCTTAAATGCATCGGCTTTGTCGAAATAGTTTTTTGCATTTTCTCTTCTGGCTAAGGCTGTTGAGCTCTTGTATACACCATTATCCGATTCTATACGCAAGACGCATGGGTTTACCGATGTACCTCTCAGGTTCATGGTGTTGTTGGCCACAAAATCGTTGTCTAAATCGAAATGCAATGTTCCTCCCGTTGGCGATTCTACAAAGAAAGCCTGCATTGGCGGAATGATATTGTCTGTGTTATCCGAACTGGAAACAGCCATGGCTAAGTCCATGCCCGCAACATAAGTTGTAAATGTTGTTCCGTTCCAGAACTTTACTTTGTTGCTAATTACCCCCATATTATCAATATTGTTATATAGTTCGTTAAAATCCAAGTGGGTCATAAGAGGATTGCCAATTAGATTAATGCCCGGATTTAAAGGATAACTAATATCTACCAATTGATTAGAAGCATTCTCAGCAGCAAAACGATAGGCTAAAATTGGGTCTTTGCTAACAGTCCAAGCCGGAGATAATGGTCGGCCGGAATAAGTACTAAACGGGAAATATTCTGTTACCAATGAGCTGTCTGCATTTAACCTTGGGAAAGTAGTTTCCAGATCTGAAGGTTCGTATGAAATAGGGTTAGGGAAATTATAGGTCTTTTCGTACACGAAATAGGTAAATCCACTTACCGGGTTTAATGCAACATCCGGCGAGGAGAATCCTCTGGTCCAAGTTCCTGTGCGTAATACACCCCCGGTAGAAATAGAATCCGGATTGATAGCATCAAACAAGCGCATTTGCGTAACAGGACTACCCGTAAAGGC
>CAMDGD010000044.1 GCA_945897785.1 Paludibacter jiangxiensis | reverse complement strand
CCTCAACATCTACAATTCGTTGCAAAAAAGGGTCGCTCATTTGATTGTACGACCCTTCGTTGTACGACCCTTTAGGCAAAGAAGCCGCAAATGAGTTTGCAATTAGCCCCCACAGTAAAACAAGAAGTATAAATGTACCTTTTTTCTTCAAAACAATACTTTTTTTTTTGCAAATATAAGGAACAGTTTTGAAAACTTCCTTATAAATCTTAAATTTTTCTTATGAAAGATTCTAACAATTCATTTTTTTACCTTTTCAGACACAAATTAAAACCCGTTAAAATATGAACTAAAAAAGTACTGTAATAGTACAATTAATTTTTGAATTTTACACTCAAAAAGTATCATTTTTTACCTATTTATTCGAAACTTGTCACATAACAATTAATTAACAACACATTATATACAACAAAGAAAAGACCTTTGATTAGTAAGAGGTAACACTATATCTTTGTTTCTTCAAACATATGTTCACTATCAAAGCGAAGTACCCTTCCCGGGAACTTTTCTAACCAACTAAGGTTGTGTGTGGACATAATAACCGTTGTTCCTTCGTCTTTAATAGAATGTAACAACTGCACAATCTCAGTTCCTGTTTCGTTATCCAAATGCCCTGTAGGTTCATCGGCTAAAATAATATTTGGAGAGTTTAGCAAAGCCCGCGCAATAACAATTCGTTGTTGCTCACCACCGGACAACTGATGAGGCATTTTATATCCCTTATTGCTCATACCGACTTGCTTAAGCACCTGGGTGATTCTATCTTCAATTTCATCCCGCTTGCTCCATCCGGTTGCCTTTAACACAAACACTAAATTATCAAAAACGGTTCTGTCAATCAACAACTGAAAATCTTGGTAAATAATACCCAGTTTTCGCCGTAAAAAAGGTATTTGTTTCCTTTTTAATTTTTGCAAATTATAATCATTAATAAAAGCCTCTTCGCCTGCATAAATAGGAACTTCGGCATAAAAAGACTTTAACAAGGAGCTTTTACCGCTACCTACCTTACCAATAAGATACAAAAACTCTCCTTTACGAACCTCTAAATTGACATCTTTCAACACAACAAGTTCTTGTTGTAAAATCTCAACATTAACATACTTGATTAACAAATTGGCATCTTCCATACAACAATTAACTATTAAAATAAAAATGTAAAACACACATAAAAGACTTTTTCAACTATAAACACAAAACCCTTATTCTTTTATTTAAGTCGAAAAATTACAAAAAAAGCCCTAATTAAACAAAAAGCCCGTCTTTTACCTTTGCTCTTTTGTCTTGCTTCTTTACTATAATAAAAACCACAGAATACACAGATTAACACAGAGCTAAATCCAAAAGTAAATAAAATACCTGTCCACTAATTAGCTCTAATTTACACTAATTAAAACACAACCACTCTCTGTTCTCCATTCTCCGTTCTTTATTCTCATTTGCCTTGACGCGCTAGATTCTACTTATGTCTCTTCTTCAATTCATTAGCCAAATCTTCCAAACGATATCCCTTCGAAGTAAGCAAAACGATTAAATGATAAAGCATATCTGAAGCCTCGTACAAGAATCCTTCATCAGTTCCGTTTGTGGCCTCAATAACAGTTTCAACAGCTTCTTCGCCAACTTTTTGCGCCATTCTGTTTACACCGGATTGAAACAACGAAGTGGTATAAGACCCTTCAGGTTGTTCTTTAAAACGGGTATCGATAAAATCTTGTAAATGCACTAAAAAAGAAAGACCATCCTCGTTTTTTTCTGCCCAACAGGTGTCATTACCGGTATGACAAACAGGACCTACCGGATTTGCTTTTATCAATAAAGTATCATTATCACAATCAGCAGCAATTGACACCAAGAGTAAAAAATTACCACTCTCCTCACCTTTTGTCCACAACCGATTTTTTGAACGACTAAAGAAAGTCACTTTGCCTGTTTTTTGTGTTTGCATCAAGGCTTCCTCATTCATATAGCCTAACATCAAGACCTTTGCTGTATCTGCATCTTGAATAATGGCAGGAACCAAGCCGTCTTGTTTATTAAAATCTATCTTCATAGTATATCAAATTATTCTACCAATTCACTAAAGTGCAAATTGTTCTAATTCCTTTAATTGTATTTTTCCTTCATAAATAGCTTTACCAAAAATCACCGCAGGCACATTAGCCTTTTCAAGAGCCTCTATATCAGCTAAATTACTAACACCTCCACTTGCAATAAGGTATAAATCAGGAAATTTGAGCAATAGCTCCGAATATAAATCTACTGCCGTACCTTGCAACATCCCATCTTTACTTATATCGGTACAAATCACTTTATTAACCCCTTGTTGAACAAAACGGTCAATAAAGGGGACTAATTCAAGAGAAGTTGTTTCGAGCCATCCATTTACGGCTATCTGTTTGTTTTTCACATCAGCTCCCAGAATAATTTTATCAGCCCCATAAGTCCTTATCCAAGAAAGAAATAACGCTGGATTCTTAACCGCTATACTTCCGCCGGTTACCATAGAAGCACCATTATCAAAAGCAATCCGTAAATCTTCATCCGATTTCAGTCCCCCACCAAAATCAACCACTAACGAAGTTGTCGTTACTATAGCCTCTAACACCTTATAATTTACAATATGATGCGCTTTAGCCCCATCCAAATCAACTAAATGCAGGCGACGAATACCGGCATCCTCAAACGATTTAGCGACCTCTACCGGGTTTTCGTTATACACCGTTTTTTGAGCATAATCACCTTGCGATAAACGAACACATTTACCATCAATAATATCTATAGCAGGAATAATTTCTATCATCTGAAAAACAAAATATTGAATGCTTACAAAAGTAAGTTTTATTTGTGTATTACGCAAAACAGAATATATAACCATCTTTAATAAAGTAAAAAAAATGAGGGGAGTAGCTTCATAAAAACACTTACATGTAAGTTTGTATTAAAAAATATGGAAAACAGAAACGGATAACTATTCACCAAATTAATGATACTATTTAATGAGAAAAATGCATGTATTCTAGTTTGTATGCTATTGACACCAATAATAGAAGAAGCAAAAAAATGAAGGTACAAGAATTTACTGTTTGTTTTTATAGGCATTACTAACCGAACACTATCGAAAAGTATCTATAAAAAATTTCAGATAAATGGAAATGATAAAAAAAACACGCAATTTAGATGATTGCGTGTTTTTTTTATATAAAACTTCTTTTTTAAAACAATTTTAGCTGACCGTCATCTTTCGGTTCTTTGAGTACCGGCAAACAAATATTAAAACGAACTGCTAGTATCCGAGCTATTATAACGGAACTAAATGCCAATATTTGAGTAAGTAAAGTTTCTACCATCAACGAATCGCAAACCATATACACTACTCCACCAGTAATACATGCGATAGCATATATTTCTTTTTTAAATATTAACGGAATTTCATTGGTTAGCAAATCACGAATAACACCACCGGCAGCTCCGGTCAGAGTTCCCATAATTATAGCTACCCAATACGGAAATCCAAACAGCAAGCTCTTTTCAAAACCAACAACAACAAATAAGCCCAACCCTATAGTGTCAAAAAGAAAGAAGGTATATTTAACGCGAAAAAAATGTTTATCAAAGAAAATTACTGCCATAAATGCGATACCTGTCCATATTAAATAACTAATATCCGACATCCAAAAAGGAGTTATCCCCAACAATAAATCGCGAATAGTACCACCACCTGTTGCTGTAACAAAACCTACCACATAAGCACCAAACCAATCGAACCGTTTTATTGAAGCAGCCCGAATACCGCTAACGGCAAAAGCAAAAGTACCAATATACTCGAGAATATCGTAAAAAGTTAAGCCCATGGCGTGGATTATATAAAAAATAAAAAGCTTACTATCCCTTTAAAAAGAAAGCAAGCTTTTTTGTTGCGGTGAGAGAGGGATTCGAACCCTCGGTACAGTTTCCCGTACGTCAGTTTAGCAAACTGGTGGTTTCAGCCACTCACCCATCTCACCCAAAACAATGGTTGGTTTTTCAATTGCGTTTGCAAAGATAGAAAAGAGTTTACAACTTTCAAAGT
Organism: Paludibacter jiangxiensis; assembly: GCA_945897785.1. Taxonomy (GTDB): domain Bacteria; phylum Bacteroidota; class Bacteroidia; order Bacteroidales; family Paludibacteraceae; genus JAFGVL01. The sequence goes on along the minus strand of CAMDGD010000044.1, from coordinate 10,810 downwards.
TGTGTAAGTTTTATTTTTTGAAACTATTATTTACTTTTGTAGAAGAAATAATAATTGTGTTTCTTTGATAAATTAGCAACAAAAAAAATACTTATGCTGAAGAAATTTGTTTTGTTTGTATTTGCTTTACTTGCACTACTGCTTCTTTGTTTTTTTGCCCCAAACGTTCGAAAAAAAGAAAAAACGACATTTCTTTTAGTACCTCAAAATGCTACTTTATCGAGCATTACGGATTCATTAAAGAAAAAAGACGTACTCTTTATTCCTATGAGTTTTTATTACTTCACCCGTTTTAGCGGATACGACAAAAAAATTCAATCTGGCCGATATGCTCTCACACCCGGACTCAGCAACCTTTTTTTACTCAACAAACTTGTTAAAGGCAGACAAGAACCTATACGGATTACCTTTAATAATATTCGCACAAAAGAGCAACTTTGTGCCCGCATAACAGATCAACTTATGCTTGATTCGTTGAGTTTACATCAAGCGCTAAGTGACGAAAAAATGCTCGAGCCCTATGGTGTAAACAACGAAACCTCGGTAAGCATCTTTCTACCGGATACTTATGAGGTTTTCTGGGATATATCTGCAACAGAGTTGCTCGACAAAATGTATCGTGCATATACGGCATTCTGGACAAAAGAGCGGATTGAAAAAGCGCAACAAGTTGCCCTAAGTTCCACAGAAGTAATTATCCTAGCATCGATAGTAGAAGAAGAAAGCAATTTAGCGTCAGAGAAGCCTACAATTGCGGGCTTATACCTTAACAGATTACAACGAAACATGCTGCTTCAGGCAGATCCAACGATAAAATTTGCTTTAGGAGATTTTACCATCAAACGTATTTGGTCCAAACATATTGAAGCCACAAAACAATCGCCTTACAACACCTATGTAAACAATGGATTACCTCCCGGCCCAATACGGATACCAGAAAAACAAAGCATTGATGCTGTTTTACATTATCAGAAACACGACTATTATTACATGTGCGCAAAAGGACCCGGAGAAATAGGTCATCATTTTACCAATACATACCGAACGCATATAAACAATGCCAACCGTTACCGAAAAGAAATGAATCAGCTGGGTATTCAATAACAACTGTACAAATACTATTTTTGTAATAGAAAAAGAACAAAAGACACTATCTTTGCGAAACAAAAACCCCCTTGCATAAAGACATAAGTATGTACTATTTAACAATGTACTATTTACAATTTAATTAAACAGTTAATAATAAACATCGAAGCTTAAGTGAGGGGACTATATTATTTATATTCGTATTAGTTATATTATCATTCCAAGCAAAAAATAGCTTACAAAAATTAAATACCATACCGATGAAAAAAATCATCCTTATATGCTTAGCTTTTTTAACCTTAACCTCGGGTTCTGAAACTCAACATTCAAAAAAGAAGAATAACAAAGCCAAAACCGAACTAAAAACAAATTTTTCGGGAATTATTACTTATTACGGCAAGGTAACCCGTATTCCTGACCGCTCAAAAACATACGCAAAACTACACGATTTTGAAGCACAGTTTGAGCTGTACATGAACAGCGAATACACACGTAGGATTGAAGATTATAAAAATTTAGGGTTAAGCATTACCATTACCGAAGGCATTAAGCATGATTATTACATGCAAACTGTATTTAGTAAAGATGGGAACTTTGTAGCTGAAGCCACACCTCAAGAAATCATTGATTATCAACTTACCCCTAAATACAGAAAAACTAACTCGCTAAAAATGAGAAAAGTAGGTGGAAAGAAAAGAATAAAAGGCTTTGTATGCCGAAAAGTAATTAGCGACATAGTTACCGAAGATAATATTCGCATTCAATTGGTTGCTTGGTATGCTCCTGAGTTATATATTGAAGGATTTCAAATCCCCTACTTCCCTAAACTACAAGGGATTCCGCTAGTTTACGACACATATAACGGAGAACATGTAGTTACTTATCAAGCTACAGACATCAAGAAAAAAGAATTACACAACGGATATTTTGGAAAACCAACTATGGTTGAATCAATAAACTACACTGATTTCTTACTTAAAATTCAAGAAATTGGGAATAAAAAACCGGAATTCGATTTTTAATACGCTATAATACAATAACTTCAGGAGATATTTGTATGTCAAATTGTTCAATTACAGAAGAACAAATAGCCTCCGACAACCTAAGAATTTCTAATCCATCAGCGTCACCGGTATTAACCAAGACCAAGGCTTGGTTATCGTGAACAGCTGCTCTACCCAAGCGTTTACCTTTCCATCCGGCTTGCTCAATTAACCATCCGGCAGGGATTTTCACTTCATCTTCAGTTAGTTGATAATAAGGAATACCAGGATATGCTTGTTGCAAAGAAGATAATTTTTCTTTAGAAACATGCGGATTTTTAAAAAAGCTTCCGGCATTACCCAACACTTTTGGATCAGGTAGTTTTGATTCCCTAATGGCAATAATTGCTTTGCGAACAGTAGCTAACGATATTTCATCGTAATGTGTCAAAGCCTCATTTATATCCCCATAATTTAAATTATACGCTTCGTTTTTTGACAAACGAAAAACTACATCTGTAACAAAAAACTTTCCTTCAAGGCTTTTTTTAAAAATACTATCACGGTAAGCAAAATGGCAAGCTTCGTTGGTTAGTAATTGTACTTCTGATTGCAAGTCCACCCCAAGTACAGCCTCAATAATATCCTTTACCTCTACGCCATACGCGCCAATATTTTGAACTGGAGCAGCCCCTACAGTGCCGGGTATTAACGATAGATTTTCTGCCCCATACCAATTTCGTTGCACACAATATGCCACCAACTCATCCCAAACAACTCCGGCTCCAACCTTAAGTAACACCATATTATCATCCTCTGCTAACAGTTCAAAATAATTATTATTAGCATGAATTACAACCCCATCAAACGATTTGGTGAATAACAAATTACTCCCCTGTCCAACAGCATACAAAGCATTATTCTTAGCAACATCTGTTTGCAAAAAAGTTTGCAAATCTGAAACCATCTCATATTCAAAAAAATACCTAGCTTGTACAGCCAAACCAAAAGTATTGTAAGATAAAAGGGAATGATTTTCTAGTAAGCGCATAGTTGTTTTTTTTTTGCAAATATACACAAGCCATTTTTGTTTTGCATAATATACAAGTAGTATGTTACTAAATTATGTACCTTTGCATAAGTAGTTTTTCAAGGCGTACTTATCCATGAAAGAAATAATAGCGTATTTAATTAACTTTTTAGCCAATACAGACAACGTAGATTACAGCAATGTTATCGGCTATACAGATAATGCAACATTATTTGCAAACTACAAGCTTGTTATTATCCCTTCCTCATTTTTTGACCCAAATCAATACGGCACAAAAAATAGCATACCCTCCTTACCTTTACAAGAAATTGAACATATTCCCCTATTATTTGGAACACCAGAGATTAGCCACTCAGGCCAAACAATATTGATTCATGCAGATATAATTGCCTCGACTTATTTCATGCTTAGCAGGTACGAAGAATGGATTACTACTGATGCTATCGACCAACACGGACGATTTGAGGGAAAAGCGGCTATAGCTTATCGCGCCGGATTTTTACACCGGGCTATTGTTGACGAATATGGAAAATTTCTTCGTAAATGGATGAAAAAATGCGGGATACCAATTGAAGAAAAACCCTGCGGATTTTCAAAAATATACCTTACGCACGACATAGACCAACTTTCAAAATACCGTTCTTTTCGTGGGTTTGCAGGAGGATTTTTTCGTAGCCTAACAAAAAAAGACGATACACTGCCGGAGATTTTTCATTCGTTTTACGGTCAAGCATCTAATGATCCGTTATACACTTTTCCGGGTATTTATGAAATAAACAACCATTTTATTCAAACAAATAAAACGAAGTCGGTTGAAACAATTTTTTTCTTTAAAACCTTAAAAACGAACTTACCGGAAGACAAACCTTATTACAATTGCAAAGGAAAAGATGCACAAGGCTTATTGGACTTTTGCCATAAAAACAATATTCAAATAGGGCTTCACACCAGCTACTACTCTGCCGATAACCCGAAAAATATCCCCTTGGAAAAAATTGCACTAGAAGCTGCAGCAGGCATTCCTATTCGTTATAACAGATACCACTATTTACGTGCTAATAGTGCGGAAGCTATGGAAATGCTTGCACAAAGCGGACTGAGTGATGATTTTTCGCTTGGGTTTGCATCTTTGAGTGGTTTTCGTTTGGGAACAAGCAAGGCTGTAAAATACATCAACCCAAAAACACAACAAATTTCAGTGCTCACCATACACCCACTAAGCATTATGGATTGTACACTTGAAAGCCAGCAATACATGCATTTATCCTACCCTGAAGCCTTTAACAATGCAAAAAGCATAATAGATACAGTATTTGAACACCATGGCGAATTGGTGTTGCTCTTTCACAACAACGGATTTTCAGTTAAAAACAAAGGGTACACACAGAAATTGTACACAGAATTACTAGCATATATCAGCAACAAAAAATGAAAAATAAACGCATTATCATAACCGTAACCAGCGATCTTTGTACCGACCAACGGGTGCAAAAAGTAGCACTAAGCCTCCAAAATATAGGTTTTGATGTACTATTAATTGGTCGAAAACGAAGAAGAAGTCGCTCCTTTACAGCATCCTTCCCTTTTCAACGAATGAAATTAGTATTTGAAAAAGGTTTTTTCTTCTACGCTGAGTATAACATCCGTTTATTTTTTCGTCTATTACGGCTCAAGGCTGATATTCAAATAGCTTGCGACACAGACACCTTAATTCCAAATTACCTCGTTTCCAAAATAGTAAAAAGAAAGCTGCTTTTCGATGCACACGAAATATTTCCCGAAGTACCGGAACTCTATAATCGAAAAAATGTAAAAAGGTGCTGGTTACTCATTGAACAACTTATTTTTCCGCGACTACAATATGCCATGACTGTGTGCGACTCTATAGCGAGATACTACAAAGAAAAATACGGCATTAACATGAAGGTAATTCGTAATATTGCCTATTTAAACAACGATCTTGTTAAACCATTAATTTTAGCAAAAGATAAAAAAATATTGCTTTATCAAGGCGCATTAAACGAAGGCAGAGGATTAGAATGGCTTATCGACTGCATGCACCTATTAGATGATTGTGTACTAATTGTCATTGGAGGAGGGCCGCTACGGTGGGACTTAAAGCGACGAGTATCCAAACAAAAAATTAAAGACAAAGTAGAGTTTATAGGTAGAATACTGCCCAAAGAACTGGTACGATATACCAAAGCTGCAGATATTGGTCTATGTTTACTCGAAAACAAAGGCTTAAGTTATTACTACTCCTTACCCAACCGAGTATTTGATTATATGCAAGCAGGCATACCAATCTTAGCGAGTAATTTTCCTGAAATTGCCACTATTGTAAAGGAACACAATACAGGGGTGCTGATAGACCATTACGAACCTGAATACTTAGCATCTGTAATTACAACAATGCTAAAAAATGGAAAAGAAGAATATTCAAAAAACTTGAAGGAAATAAGCAAATTGTTGTGTTGGGAAAAAGAACAAGAAAAACTATTTGAATTAGTAGCAGACATGGTTGAGCATAAATACAAACACAAAAAATAACATAAAAGCATGTTATCTATATTAATACCAATATATAATTACAATAGCTACAACTTAGTTAAAGCCATTAGTACGCAAGCAGAAAATGCCGGCGTAAACTATGAGATTATTGTTATTGACGACTGTTCGAACCAAAAATTCGTTGACAACACCCATATTCATGATTTACCACATTGTACATATATAGAACTAGCGCAGAATATTGGCAGAGCAAAAATACGTAATTTATTGGCCTCAAAAGCCAAGTACGACTTTTTACTGTTTATGGATTGTGACGCATTGGTATATTCAGCCACTTTCTTAAAAAAATACCTGGTTTATTGCAATAAAAACAGCGTGGTATGTGGAGGGTGTTTGTATAATCAAAAAGTAACAAATACAGCCTATTTACTACGACTACAATATGGCAAAGCAAGAGAATCAAGAACAGTAGAAGAAAGACAAGAATTTAAATACAATTCATTCAGTTCCTTTAATTTTTTAATACCCAAAGTAATTTTTGATAGCATTCGTTTTAACGAGAATATAGTAGAATACGGACATGAAGATACCGTTTTTGGCTACGAACTAAAGCTACACAATTATAACATTTTGCATATTGACAATCCTTTGATTCACGAAGGACTTGAACCCGCTGCTGTTTTCTTAAGCAAAACAAAAAAAAGCATGAAAAACCTTTATATAATATCTCAAGAAACAAAATACCAGAATATTATTGTTGATATTAAAGTGCTAAAGGCATATCGATTGCTCAAAAAGTGTAAACTTAACAAAATCTACTTGCAACTTTTTCAGGTTTTTTCGAGCAACATTGAAAGAAATTTACTAGGAAAACACCCACGCATCTTTCTCTTCGATTTGTATAAACTAGCTCATCTTTGTTTGACATACAAAAACTGACAAGCTGTCATCTCTCACCCCAAACAACACCCCTTTATGACACAAAAAGCCTTTGGCATAAATTTGGTAAAAAGCGTGCCGTCTAATTAAATTAATTAACTAACTATAAAATTACTGCATTATGAACATTAAACCATTAGCCGACAGAGTGTTAATAAAACCTGCTGAGGCAGAAGAAAAAACTGCAAGTGGCATTATCATTCCCGACTCTGCCAAAGAGAAACCCCTTAAAGGCGAAGTAATTGCCATTGGAAACGGCACCAAAGACGAAGAAATGATAGTAAAGAAAGGCGATACTGTTTTATACGGAAAATATGCCGGTCAAGAATTGGACATAGACGGAGAAAAGCTTTTGATTATGAAACAATCGGATATTTTTGCAATTATCTAATTGCTATTTTATCAATTTCCAATTACACTCTATTAATCATTGAAAATTAAATAATTAAAGAAATGGCAAAAGAAATCAAATTCAATATGGATGCTCGCGATGAGCTAAAAAAAGGCATTGACCAATTGGCCGATGCAGTAAAAGTAACACTTGGTCCAAAAGGACGTCATGTAATATTAGAGAAAAAATTTGGCGCACCACATATTACCAAAGATGGTGTTACTGTAGCTAAAGATATAGAATTACCGGATGCATTTCAAAATATGGGAGCTCAAATGGTTAAAGAAGTAGCTTCTAAAACCGGAGATGATGCAGGAGACGGAACAACTACTGCAACAGTATTAGCTCAATCTATTGTTGCGGTAGGATTAAAAAATGTTACCGCCGGTGCAAATCCAATGGACTTAAAACGAGGCATAGATAAAGCAGTAAAAGCGGTTGTAGAAAACATTAAATCGCAAGCCAAAGAAGTGGGTGATGATTTAAACAAAATTGAACAAGTTGCTACGGTTTCTGCTAATAACGATGCTACTATTGGAAAGCTTATTGCCGACGCCATGAGCAAGGTAAGTAAAGAAGGCGTTATTACGGTAGAAGAAGCCAAAGGAACAGAAACAACAGTTGAAGTAGTTGAAGGTATGCAATTTGACCGCGGATACCTATCAGCCTATTTTGTAACCAATACCGAAAAAATGGAGACCGAAATGGAAAATCCATTGGTATTGATTCATGACAAGAAAATTTCTTCGTTGAAAGAAATGCTTCCTATTCTCGAAGCTGCAGTTCAAAGCGGAAAACCCTTATTAATTATTGCGGAAGATGTAGAAAGTGAAGCTTTATCTACTTTAGTTGTAAACAGATTAAGAGGCTCGTTAAAAATTTGTGCTGTAAAAGCTCCCGGTTTTGGCGATCGCCGTAAAGAAATGTTAGAAGATATTGCCATACTTACAGGTGGTGTTGTTATTAGCGAAGAAAAAGGCTTAAAACTAGAAACAGCTACCATAGAGATGCTTGGTTCTGCCGAAAAAATTACGGTTGACAAAGATAACACCACTATTGTTAATGGAGCAGGTCAAAAAGAGGCTATTGCAGCCCGTGTGCAACAAATCAAAGCGCAAATTGCTACTACCACTTCTGATTATGATAAAGAAAAATTGCAAGAACGATTGGCAAAACTTGCCGGTGGTGTTGCGGTACTTTATGTAGGAGCTGCTTCTGAAGTAGAAATGAAAGAGAAAAAAGACCGTGTTGATGATGCACTTAGCGCTACTCGTGCTGCTATTGAAGAAGGAACTGTTCCCGGAGGTGGTGTAGCCTATATTAGAGCTATTTCGGCTATCGAAAACCTAAAAGGAGCTAATGAAGACGAAACTACTGGTATTGAAATAATTAAACGAGCTATTGAAGAACCACTTCGTCAAATAGTTATCAACTCAGGCAAGGAAGGTGCTGTAGTGGTACAAAAAGTAAAAGAAGGTAAAGATGATTTCGGATATAATGCCCGGACCGATGTGTACGAAAACTTATTTAAAGCAGGAGTAATTGACCCAGCCAAAGTTACTCGGGTAGCTTTAGAGAACGCAGCTTCCATTGCCGGTATGTTCTTAACAACAGAATGTGTTATTGCAGATAAAAAAGAAGAAAGTTCTGCGCCAGCTATGCCTCCAATGGGAGGTGGCATGGGTGGAATGATGTAATATTCTATTGGATTTTTGTTTTGTAGAGACGCGATTAATTGCGTCTCTACTTTTTTTTACATATACAAGCAATTATCGTCATCTACTAAATACTTTAACAAAGGATGCTGACGTTAAAATAGAATAATATCCATTATCTCTTGTAAGGAATCAGACATGCCTAACCAAGCCAAAGCCTCATCAAAAGAAAGAAAAGCAAATAACTGTTGCGCTGTTTCTACCTTTATAGAACTATCATACTGTTTGGCGTACACAAACGGATTGGGCGTACTTAAGACAACAGCCGCCTTTCTCTTTCCAACTATTTTCTTTAAATTGCTCTTGTAAAAAAGCTGCGTACAATTTTACATCTTCTAAAGTTATACACACCTCTATGCAGGTAAAATCACTCAACAAGTTGTATTCAGGAAAAATCAGGATGATTAACTTGTTTTAACTTATGCCCTCTAAATGTTTCAAGGGTAAGTATGCCGTCGTTAATATCTATTACAAGTTGCTTGACTTACAAAATAACAAAACTACTTTCCATAATAATATTCTTCATTCTTATTTGTTAGAAGTTAAATAAAGTTACATCACTTACTCAATAATAAAAACAATTTAACTATATGCTAAGAAAAAACTGTATTATGCAACTAATTATTCTCAAAACTAAGCCTAAAACATTATATATTCAGAATTTAATGGTCTTCTAAACTTTAGCTTCATTTTTTACATAAATATTTTTACCTTTGTGTGCCTTCTAAGGAAGGTGTTTCTTTACTTACTTCATTGTAAATTATTAATTATTAATTGAAAAGATATGCAACTAATTGAAAACTTTAACTTTGCCGGAAAAAAGGCAATTGTACGGGTTGACTTTAATGTCCCCTTAAACAAAGAAACAGGAGCTGTTAGTGATGACACCCGTATTCGCGGAGCATTACTTACCATCAAAAAAATTATTGCCGATGGCGGTTCAGTTATTCTGATGTCGCACATGGGTAGACCAAAACAAAATCCTGATCCAAAATTCTCTTTGAAACAAATTATCTCTGCAGTAGAGAGCAATGTGGGTCAAAAAATTCAATTTGCTGATGATTGCGCTAATGCCGATACACAAGCTGCTGAGTTAAAAGCAGGCGAAATTTTATTATTAGAGAACCTTCGTTTCTACGAAGAAGAAGAAGGCAAACCACGCGGGGAGTTTGCAAGCGATGAAGCAAAAGCTGCAGCAAAAAAAGAATTGAAAGCAAAACAAAAAGTGTTTGCTTCAAAATTAGCTTCCTATGCTGATGTGTATGTAAACGATGCTTTCGGAACTGCACACCGTGCTCATGCATCAACAGCTGTAATTGCTGAAAACTTTAGCCCAGAAAACAAAATGTTCGGTTTCCTTATCAACAGCGAATTAATTGCCATGGATAAAGTATTGAAAGATGCTCAAGCACCTTTTACTGCTATTATGGGTGGAGCAAAAGTGTCTGATAAAATTATGATAATTGAAAATTTATTGGATCGCGTGCAAAACTTGATTATTGGTGGAGGTATGACCTATACCTTTATCAAAGCACAAGGCGGTAAAATTGGTAATTCACTTTGCGAAGAAGATAAACTGGATTTAGCCCTCGAAATTCTTGAAAAAGCAAAAGCCAAAGGGGTAAATGTTTATATCCCTACCGATGCCGTTAATGCCGACAAATTTGATGCGGCTGCTAACACCGATATTTCTAAAACAAACGAAACGCCTGATGGTTGGATGGGCTTGGATATTGCCGACGAAACAATTGCTACTTTCAGCGATGTAATTGCAAACTCAAAAACAGTACTTTGGAACGGACCGATGGGCGTATTCGAAATGGATAAATTCTCTAAAGGAACTAGTGCTGTAGCACATGCTATTGCCATAGCAACTTCAAAAGGAGCTTTCTCACTTATTGGAGGAGGCGACTCTGTAGCAGCTATCAACAAAAACAAACTAGCAGATAAAGTTAGCTATGTTTCAACCGGTGGTGGTGCCATGCTAGAGTATATGGAAGGCAAAGTGCTTCCTGGTATTGAGGCTATTCGTGGGTTTTAAGAATAACTCTTTTAATAGAAGATATATAACACATGTAAAAGTGGGGGTGCGACTTATAGTCGAACTCCCACTTTTATTTTGCAGAGAACTGAT
>CAMDGD010000043.1 GCA_945897785.1 Paludibacter jiangxiensis | reverse complement strand
ACAATTACTTTATAGTAGTCTTTTTTTGATTGATAATCTGGAAAAACATCTATGATGTGATAAGCCAGCGCAGGGTTATTGTCCATGCTGAATTGTATCGAAGATTGTTTGGTGTAGCTAGATAAAATATAGGTGGGGTTAATGTTTTGCAAATCTTTTAAACTTGGAGTTGTTAGACTTACTTCGTTGTTTTTAATCATATGAACGTATTGTGTTGTTCCGTCGTAATAGGTGTGTATGGATGGAACCGTAAGTTTGAATTTTTTATCTTTCATAAATACTGTTCCTTTTATCGTTTGCTTATTTTCTGTTTTAGTGTCTTCTATAGCTAACGAAAAGTCTATCTGACAAGTTGACTGCTTGTAGGTTTGTGCTGTTTTATCGAGGATTGCACGCGCTTTAGGGTCGTCTTGAGCACTAAGCATCTGTAAAACAGGCAAAAGAAGAAGTGTTAATTGTACAAATCTTTTCATCGTAGTTGAATTTATGCTTGGGCAATAGAATGCAAAAGCTTGTTTATAGGATGCTTATAAGGTATTCAATTTTTGTTCCAAACTGTAATCGTCAGGAATAAGTACTTGCCTTGCTTTGCTTCCTTCAAAAGGGCCCACAATGCCGGCAGCTTCAAGCTGATCCATGATTCGTCCGGCACGGTTGTATCCGATGGCAAATTTTCGTTGTATAAGCGATGTGGAACCTTGTTGGTGTGCTACTAATAAGCGGGCAGCATCTTCGAACATAGGGTCTTTTTTGCTTAAATCGACACTTGACAAATCAGATCCTTCGCCGTTTTCATTTACATATTCGGGCAACATAAAAGCAGTAGGATACCCCATTTGACTACCAATAAAATCAGATATTTCTTCCACTTCAGGGGTGTCCACAAAAGCACATTGTACACGCACCAAGTCGCTTCCTTGCGAGAAAAGCATGTCGCCACGACCAACCAGCTGATTGGCTCCGGTAGCATCAAGGATAGTGCGTGAATCAATTTGCGAAGATACCCTAAAGGCAACGCGAGCAGGGAAATTGGCTTTAATTACGCCGGTAATAATATTTACCGATGGACGTTGGGTGGCAATAATCATATGGATTCCAACGGCCCTAGCCAATTGTGCAATTCGGGCAATTGGCATTTCTACTTCTTTACCGGCAACCATAATTAAGTCGCCAAACTCATCAACAATAACAACAATATAGGGTAAAAAACGATGCCCTTTTTCCGGGTTTAATTTGCGGTGAATAAATTTCTCGTTGTATTCGGCTAAATTTCGTACTTGTGCTTTTTTAAGCAAATCGTAGCGGTCGTCCATTTCTTTGGTTAAGGAATTGAGTGTTTGCACAACCTTGCTTACATCAGTAATAATAGCTTCTTCTTCGTCGGGTAATTTTGCCAAAAAGTGCCGTTCAATTTTCGAGTAAATATTAAATTCCACCTTTTTGGGGTCGATAAGTACAAATTTCAGTTCAGCAGGGTGTTTTTTGTACAACAAGGAAGTGATTATGGCATTTAACCCAACCGATTTCCCCTGTCCCGTTGCACCTGCAACAAGTAAGTGGGGCATCTTACATAAATCTACCATGAAAATATCGTTGGTAATGGTTCGCCCAAAAGCAATTGGCAAACCATACTTTGATTCTTGAAACTTTTTAGAGTTGATAATGGAAAGCATCGAAACCATTTGAGGGTCATTGTTGGGCACTTCTATACCAATAGTCCCCTTGCCGGGTATAGGAGCAATGATGCGTATGCCTGTAGCGGCTAGGCTTAGCATAATATCACTTTCCAGATTCTTTATTTTGGAAATTCGTACGCCGGCTTTTGGAATAATTTCGTAAAGCGTTATTGTAGGACCAACAGTAGCTTTGATGTCGTCTATTTCAATGCCATAATTTTTCAGTGTAGTTGTTATGCGGTTTTTGTTTGCTGTTTGTTCTTCAATGTTGATTTGAGTATCTTTATTTCCATAATCTTTTAGTAAACTTAGTGTTGGAAATTTGTATTTAGATAAATCTTTTGTTGGGTCATATACACCTTGTGTTGATAGGTCAATCTTAGTTTCATCTTCCGAAGTGGGTTCTATCATGTTGTCATCTCCTTCGGCAACAGTAATTTCAAAGCTTTCGTCGGTGTCATTACTTATAACCCAACTGTCCATAGACCCTTTTTCTTCTATGTTTTCCGTATCTTCTATATCGTCAATCGTAATATCGTCTGTGCTTTCGGTTGTTTCCGTTTCTTCTATAGCAGTTTCCAATACTGTTTCCGGTAAATTTTTTACCTTTTTCTCTTTTTTTGTAACCATTGCTTTAAGTTTTGATGCTATGGCTCCGGCCATTTTTTGTAAAAAAGGAATGGTTCCTTTGTAAAAGAAAATCGATACAACAATAAAGGTGCTAATTAGTAAAATAAAAGTTCCTGCCCAACCAATGTTTTTTTCTATCCAGTCGCTAAGCAATTTTCCGGCTCCGCCACCCCATTGTATATAACCGTTTTGGTAAAACCCATACCCAAAAAAGCTTATGGTTGCCGATAACCACAGTAAGATAATAAAGGAAGAAACAATAGCTTTCCACAGAGCCATTACCCTTACTTTCATTAAGCGCAAGGCTAAAACGAAAAATAAAAAAAGCATGGCAAAAGAAGCTATGCCAAAACCTTGGTTGATAAAAAAATTTGCTAGCTTAGCGCCAATTGGACCAGTCCAGTTGGTAATTTCACTTTTATTGGCATCGGTGAGGTTAGCTATAACACTAGAATCGGCTGTACCAGTAAAAAAAAAGGAAATAAAGCTCAAACTAAAATAGGCTGTTACGGCTAAAAGTAGAATGCCTATACCGTATTTTGTGCGTTGATCAGAAAAAAATAACTTGAGGTTTTGTATAAAGGAGTTATTGTTGCTTGTTTCTTGTACCATAGCTAAAACAATTTGCTTTGTCGGTTTATGCAAAAATAGTAAAATTACTTGGTCTTTTGTTGATTGTTGATAAATAGTTTAGGGGATAATTGAAGGATTTATTTATCTTTGATATGCTTTTAAAGTGGGTGGTTTATGATAAAAAAGGAACGGTATAAAAAAGTTATTGCCTGGTTCGAGAAAAACAATTTTGGGGAACGGAGCGAATTGCATTATTCCAATCCGTTTGAATTATTAATAGCCGTTTGTTTGTCGGCTCAATGTACCGATAAGCGAGTAAATATGGTTACTCCTGGTTTGTTTCATGATTTTCCAACACCCGAAGCTTTGGCAAGTAGTTCTGTTGAGGTTCTTTTTGAGTATATTCGCAGTGTATCTTATCCGAATAACAAAGCCAAAAATATGCTGGGTATGGCGCGTAAGCTTTTGAATGATTTTGGAGGAGAAGTGCCTAACGATATTGATGCCTTGCAATCCTTGCCAGGGGTGGGTAGAAAAACAGCCAATGTTGTTGCTGCTGTTGCTTTTAATGCCAATGCAATGCCCGTAGATACGCATGTGTTTAGGGTGTCGAACCGTTTGGGTTTAACTACCGATTCGAAAACACCGCTGGCTACCGAAAAAGAATTGGTTAGCTATATTCCTGCTAAACTTTTGGGTAGAGCTCATCATTGGATTTTGTTGCACGGCAGGTATGTGTGTACTGCTCGAAATCCAAAGTGTGCTTCCTGTGGCTTAACGAAATATTGTTTGTATTTCGAAAAACAATGTAAAAAAATATAACCCCAAAAAATACTTACTTATGAAAAATTACCATTTATTAATTATTGCATTTCTTTTTCTTTCTCAGTTAGGTTATAGTCAGATTCAAACAAAAATTATTGGGGAATGGGAAGTGCTTGCTGTAGAATCGACAAAAGAAACCCGTTTGAATAAACAGGAAGAACGCACTCTTAAGCTCTTACAAAAAGCTTCGTTGGAGTTTAACTCGGATGGTTCTGCAAAATTTAAACAGATTTTGTCTGGCTTTCATATACCCAATGGTTATTGGTATTACAACAAAGAGAAAGATGCCATTTTTATTACAGAATGGGACAATAAAAATGTAGATCTGATGCGTTTTTGGTACGATGATTTGGGCGAAGATGGGCTGAAATTGTATATGGACGGAACGCCTTTTGTGCTTGTTGTTCAACGAAAATAATACCTATGCAAACTAGAGCTCAACTTGCTTTATCAAAAGCGTTAAGGCAATCGGCCTTCCATTTAATGGGGGCTATTGACCGGTTTGAAATTAAGCAACTTATGGTCTTGGGCAATAATGAAGAGCTTGTTGTTTTATTGCAAGAGACATATTATGATGCGGAAATATATAGCTGTGCGTATAATAAGTTACCTGCAAAAGGGGCATTTGATTTGATTTTTGCCAACGACGGATTGCAATATATTACTAAACAAGAGGCATATATAACCCAATTGTTTGGCTTGCTTGCTTCCGGAGGTTCGTTGGCTGTTCAATTGCCAAATGCCTTGAATATGCCTATACAAGTTATGCTTGAGCAAATAGCAAATGATAAACCTTGGAAAGAATATTTCAACGATATTATGTTGTATTATTACGAACCGGCTTATTACTATGAAATTTTACATAAACTGACCGATTCTGTTTGTTTGTGGAAAACTTATTACCAAATGGTTTTTTCTCATTATCAAGAAATAGTAGATTTGTACGCGCTAACAGAGATGAAATCATATATGAATAGCCTTCCAACAAATAAAATGCGTGAGACTTTTCAAAACAACTTAGTACAATTGCTGCCTGCAGCATATAAAAAACAATCCAATCAGGCTATATTGTTCCCATATAGGCGAACATTTTTTATAGCTAAAAAACAGTAAGTTATGATAAAATTTGAATTGACATTTTTCGATATTATTGCTTTTAATAAGCATTTTATGAAAAAAAATGGCACTTTTATTCAAAAGTATTTGCATTGGGTAATTTTGCTTTTTTTAGTGGTGTTTATGCTTGTAAGCATGGTGAAAAATAATGCTTCGGCTTCATCGTATATTATGATAGCGGTTTTGTTGGTTGCTATTGTTTTTGTGCAGAAGGCTTTTGCCGATTATTTACGACGAAAAGCTATGACAGCATATGTTAAGAAAAATCCACAGGTAATTGGAGATAGGGTGTTCGAATACGATAAAAAATCGTTAAAGGTGACTATTGACAATAAGCAAATTGTGTATCCTTTCGATTCGTTTACGAAGATTGAAGAAGCAAAAGACCACTATTTTGCGTATGTAAACGAGCAGGGTGCTGTTATTATTCCCAAACGATTGCTAAAACAATACGAGGGCATAGCCATAGTAATTGATAGAATAAAAGCAGTTGCACAGGTAAAATAGTAGCTGTGTCATTTTTAAACTACCTTGCTCATAAACTTGGCTATATCAACAATAAAACGATGGTGTGTAGCCGTGCCAATGGTTTCTCCTGAGCTGTCTTTGGCAATAATATCGTAGCTAATTTTCCGTCCTTCAATAGCCGTGATTGTTGCACTACAGCTTATGTTGGCGCCAATTGCAGAAGCTTTGATGTGTTGCGCGTCAATGGCTATTCCTACTGTATCGCTACCCTCGGGTAAGCTGTTCTTTATCATTGATAAAGCGGTATTTTCCATTAATGCTATCATAGCCGGTGTACCAAATACATCTAAGCCTCCTGAACCAAGATTTTTGGCAGAGTCTTTTTCTTGTACGGTAATGGTTTGCGTGTGTGTTTGTCCTAGTTGCATACGATTTTTATTTTTTAGAATTCCGAAGTAAAGTGGAACTTAATTTTGGGAAAATCACTTTGTGCCATTTGTAGCACATAATTAGAGTCGGCCAAAAATACATCTCGGCCCGATTTATCAACGGCCATAAATTGTTGTTTTCTTTTTTTGAAGTTCTCCAACTGAACCTTATCGTCACTTTCTATCCAACAGGCTTTATATAAAGATATTGGCTCCCATCGGCAAATTGCGTTGTACTCGTGTTCTAACCGGTATTGAATTACTTCAAACTGAAGCTGACCTACGGTTCCAATAATTTTTCGTCCGTTAAATTGATTCACAAATAGTTGCGCCACCCCTTCGTCCATCAATTGATTGATGCCTTTTTCCAATTGTTTAAATTTCATCGGGTCGGCATTTTCAATGTATTTAAACATTTCCGGAGAAAAGCTAGGTATGCCTTTAAAATGAAGTGCTTCGCCTGCAGTAAGGGTATCGCCAATTTTAAAGGTGCTACTGCTATCGGGTAGTCCAATAATATCGCCTGCAAAAGCTTCGTCAACAGTTTCTTTTTTTTGTGCCATAAAGGCCGTTGCGCTCGAAAACTTCAGTAATTTATTATGTCTTATGTGTTTGTAGTTTACATTTCGTTCAAACTTACCCGAGCATATTTTTACAAAAGCAATGCAACTGCGGTGGTTGGGGTCCATGTTTGCATGAATCTTAAATATAAAGCCGGAAAACTGTGTCTCTTCTGGTTGTACAACTCGTTCTTCGGCTTTTATTGGTCGCGGACTAGGAGCTATCTGGATAAAGCAGTCGAGTAGTTCTTTTACCCCAAAATTATTTAATGCACTGCCAAAAAACACAGGAGCTAGCTTGCCCGATAGGTATTCGTTTTTATCGAAAGGATTGTACACACCGTTGATAAGTTCCATATCTTCCCGTAATTGAGCAGCATTTTCTTTGCCGATATAGTCTTCCAATTCAGGCTTAGCGATATCGTTAAAAGCAATCGATTCCGTAACCATTTGCTTATTTGGGGTAAACAAATCGAGTTTTTCTTCGAAAATATTATACACTCCTTTAAACCGTTGCCCTTGATTTATTGGCCAACTTAAGGGACGAACAGCGATTTGTAGTTCCGCTTCCAGCTCGTCTAGTAGGTCGAAGGGGTTTTGTCCTTCGCGGTCAAGTTTATTCACAAAAATAATTACCGGCGTATTACGCATTCTACATACTTCCATCAATTTTCGCGTTTGCGTTTCAACCCCTTTGGCAATATCAACAACAATAATTACGCTGTCAACCGCAGTTAGTGTACGAAAGGTATCTTCGGCAAAATCTTGGTGACCGGGAGTATCTAAAATATTAATTTTGATGTTGTTGTATTCGAAACCCATAACCGAAGTGGCTACCGATATACCCCGTTGTTTTTCAATTTCCATCCAGTCGGATGTAGCTGTTTTTTTAATTTTATTTGATTTTACGGCACCGGCAATATGTATGGCACCCCCAAAAAGCAGCAGTTTTTCAGTTAATGTAGTTTTTCCAGCATCGGGATGTGAAATAATGGCAAATGTTCTCCTTCGTGCAATCTCGTCGTTTAAGCTCATCAATAGTACTAATAATATGACACCTTTAATTTTTCGTTTGCAAAAGTACAGAAAATGTTTGATGTTGCAAGATTCCTTGGGGGTAAGCTATTCCTTTTCTTCTTGCATTGCCTTAAGAAAAGAAAGCAATTGTTTCTGAAATTTTTGCATTTTTTCCAGTTGTTCAGGCTTAAAATCATCTACCCCAATTAATTTTGAGGGGATGTGTGCCGCTTTATCTTTTAATAATAAACCATAGGGGGTTAAGGATACTATCATTTTTCGTTCATCCTTGTTCGATTTGCTTTTGGTAATAATGCCCATTTTTTGCATTCGTTTTAGTAATGGAGTAACGGTGTTGGTGTTTAATATTAATTTTTGTGCAATGGTATTTACCGCCTGATGGTCATTTTCCCACAATACCATTAGTACGAGGTATTGTGGGTAGGTTATGCCTAATTCATCTAAGTGAGGCTGATACTGCCGTGTAATTAATCGAGATATGGCATAAAACGGAAAACACAATTGGTTTTCAAGTTTTAGTTGTTCGTAGGTACTCATCTATTGTAGCAGTTTGATGATGTGTTTCTCCATGGTCATTGGGTTTTTACTTGGAGCAAACCGTTTAAAAGGAACTCCATTTTTATCGATTAAAAACTTGGTGAAATTCCATTTGATTGATTTACCCGGAAAGCCCGGTAGTTTATCTTTTAAAAACACATAAAGTGGATGTGTGTTTTTGCCGTTTACTTCAATTTTTGAAAACATAGGGAAGCTTACGCCGTAATTAACCAAACAACCTTGGCTAATTTCCTTTTCGGTGCCGGGTTCTTGATTACCAAATTGATTGCAGGGAAATCCTAGTATTACCAATCCTTGGTCTTTGTATTTTTTATACAAGGCTTCTAGTGCAGCATACTGAGGTGTAAAACCGCATTTGCTGGCTGTGTTTACAACGATTACTACTTTTCCTTTGTAGCTGTCTAACGAAATTTCTTTGCCTGAAATTTGTTTTGCCGTAAATGAATAAATTGTGTTCATATTCGTTTTGTTTTTTATTATTATATCGCATGCGATACAAATATACGAAAAAATTATATCGCATGCGATATAAAGTGTACTTTTTTAACGTTTTTTTCCCTGCTTTAAATAACTGTCAAAGAAATAGTTTCAAGCATTTTTTCTAAATACTTACACAAACAGGCAGTTCGTAAAATTTTTGTTTATGCTGAATCATTTTGAGCTTAATAAAAACCAAAGAAAAGAGTCGGAAATAATTTTTTTGTCGACAATTAACAAATCTTTAATTTTAATTTTATCTTTGAATAATCAAACGCAAACTGCCTTTATGTTTTTCTTTTTAATAAAGTTGCTTTGGGTTGAATATATGCAATTTCACTAAGAAAACTTTACACAACTTCGTTATGAAAAATGTATTGTTCATACTTTTCATCGTGTTTATAATAAACGGATGTGATAAGGAAAAATATGGTAGCATGCACCAAAAAATCAAAGTTACAACGGAAGCATTGGTTTTAAGAGCTGCTAGTTCAACAAGCGTTCAAGAGATACAATACGATCAATTTGGTGATTATATTATGTCATTAACTCCTACTAGTTTTATTGGGGAACTGGGTGTTGTGCGTTTTCATGCAGAAAATGATGATTTTTCATCGAAAATGACCTTAGTAATGAGGCAATCAGATAATGGTGAGGAACCTTTATTCGTTGATTTCTCTAAAAATGCTACTATTTCAGTTGTACCTGAATTGAATGGAGATATAATAGGAAGTGATAATGGAGAGGCCGGTTTTTTTAAAGATCCTGTAACATTTAAACTATTGTGGATAGGCATGGGATTACGGCTAACTGTTGAACTTCCGGTGCAATATACTAATGTAACACTAAATCAATTTAATAATATATCTGATAGAGCTGAAAAAAATGGTATCAGTTTAACCAGCACACTGACTCCATTAAATCAAGTAGTAACAGAGTTGGCTGAATTAGGAAATACAATAAATTTTGTATTTGGAATCAGTGATAGTACTTATATATCAAAGGAAACATTTCTTGCTGTGCCGCCATATCCGCATGTTAGAAGTTCAAAATACACTCAGTGGACTATGTCGCCTCCTCTTGAAGACGAAGTTAAAACGTATGTTTCTACCATTAGGTTTAATACAGATAATATAATTCAGGTTTATGCAGGAGCAGATAATTTGTCCTATACCAATGATGATATTATTGTACTTGAACCGAAATTTTGGGAAAGAATTAATGTGTATGTAGAAGAGAAAATCGAATAAGAGTAAAGATATATGAATATATTGACGCCTCTAAATGAGAAATACATAATATTTTTTTTATAACCGAAAAAACATTTTCACCCTTGCAGCAAACTTTATATAGAATATGAAGTGTAAAACAATTGTATAGTGTGTTTTAGAAACAAATTAAATTAATGGTGGGGGGCATAACTTGTCTCTTTTTTTGAAATTCTTCTTAGTGGTTAGGCTAAATTTCGAATCCAACACTGAAATAGTTAAATGATATGAAAACAACTTTAAATTTTTTAATACGACTTCTTCTAACAGGTCTTTTAGTTGCTTGGGCTGTATTGCCTTATTTCGATAACTCGAAAAATGATAGTGTATTAAATGAAATATTCAGAATAGGCATACTACCTAGCATTTTGATAATTGTAGCATTCTTTATAATGGTTGGCTTTTATTGTAGGACATTGCAAAGGTGTTTGACATTAATCAAACCTGAAAATAGAAAATCAAAGCCAACTTCCGTTTGGTATATGTTTGTAATTCCTTTCAATTTTGTGGAAGATTTTTTCATAGTTATTAATGTTGCTAATTCGATTGAAGAGGAGAAAAAATCAAACTCCAAATTGAAAAACGTTTCGGATTTTGGAGTAATTTCAGGAATCGGTTGGAGTATTGCTCAGGTTTTATCATTTATCCCAAACATTGTCGGACAAATAGCAGGACTTCTCGGAATGATATTAGTACTTTACCACTGGACACAGATTGCTAAAATTAACAAGCTACTTGCTGACAATTAACCAAAAAATGGTATCATAAAGATTATATAAGCTCATATGTGTAGGTAGTTTAGGTATAGTGTCTTGTTCAGATTTTCGGGACAAAACCGGCCTACGGCTGGCAAAAGGCAAAAGATAAAAGAACAAACTGCTTTTTTTTAAAATGCAGTAATGATAAGTTGAGGTTTTGTGCATCAAGGGCGTAGGCAGGAGCCGTACGCCCAGCAGTGCGGTATTGTGCATTGAGATATGAGCCTTAACAGCCTATTTCTTTTTGGTTGTTTTAAAAGATAAGATGTGTATGCTTACGGCTATTGCTATTACAAAAAGCAGAATTTTTACCCAAAGCAAAGGCACAACAACCAACGCACTGTATGTGATAGTAATCCAGATAAGTGATACGGCAATAATTTTTCCGTGCAAAGGAATGCTTTTGTGTACACGGAAGTTTTCTATATAGGGCCCGAAGTATTTGTGTTGCATCAATTTATTGTATAACTTATCGGAGCTTTTGGCAAATAAGGAGGCTGATAAGAGTAAAAATGGCGTAGTAGGCAATAGGGGTAAAAATATACCTAGAATACCTAAGCCAAGAGAGATACAACCGAGAGTTATAAGAAGTATTTTCACCGAGACAATGAATTTTTAAGTTAAGATGGTGTTAGTTGTTTTAGTTTGATAAGGAGTAAGGTTGTTTTTTCGTTTTTGGCTTATTTTTTCGAATAGTACAATAAGCCATACCAAGACAAAAGCAAAAATAAATCGGGGCAAAGATACCCAAAAAAAAGGAGCTCCAATAGCTACAAAAAGCATAGGGTCTTCTAATTGCGAATGGTTAAGTGCCAAATGATAGTTTAGTCGCGTTGCTTCAGATTGGGTTATTTCTCCTTTGTTTATCTCCTCTATAAGTACTCCCGAGCCATAAGCCAAACCAAGTGTTTGCGCTACAATCCATAAAAAAGAAGTGTTGGGCGACATCCCCATAAATTGCATGGCGGGAGCTAATGCGTTGGATAAAAAATCGATAACCCGATACCGTTTTAATAGGTTTTGTAAAAACATTAGTCCGAGTATTATGCCAATTATTTTCAATACTAACAGTCCGTTTTTGGTACCCCAATTGAGTAAAAAAGCCCCAAAAGAAGTCGGTTCTGTATATATCTCTGTAAAATAAGCCTGACCGAAAGCCTCCTTGGCAGGCAGTAGATAATTAAGCAATACAGCCGCCGCGAAACTAAAAAACAAGCGAACTATAAAGATGATAAGGGGGTTTGAACCGGTTTTTTTCTGTACAGCACATTCAAAAATCATATTGTGCGAAATAACACACATGGCTCCTAAAATGATAATTTCGCGCAGGTCTAAGTTTAATGAGGATATAATGGCAATAGGAGCATAGCAACTAACAAAAATACTGCTTATAAAAGCAATGCTGGCATTGCCCGATAAGCCAATTTTTTCGAAAAGCGGACTCACAAATGCGGTTAATCCATCCAACAAATGATAATAGTGTAACACGCCTACAGCCAAAGATAGCGGGAGCATAATTTTAATTATCCACCAAGCAGTTTTTCTGGCTCTGGGTAATGCGTTGTAAAAAGCGAATAGTAGGTTTGCTCCAAGCGCTTTTGAGGTGGGAGTGGGGTAAGAAGCCAAGTGGTTTTCGAAACTATGAAGCTTGAGTTTTATTTTTTTTATTGGCATTTCTTTGGTCTTTTTTAGCCTGCTTATACTTATTAATTTCGTAAAAAAATGCGAGGATTAAACTACTATAAAAAATGAATGGTTATCATACGACAACCATTTCTTACCCTTAAATTTAATACTATGAAATACACAGTACAAATATAAAGTTGTTTTTTAGTCTGTGTCGATTTTATTTTCTACTATGTGTTTTGTAGCGGTTATTCACATTATGTTGAGTCGTTTTTTAATAGCAATCCTATAGTTATTCTACGAATAAAACCAATCCTTTTAAATATTCTCCTTCGGGATGGTAAATGTTTATGGGGTGATCGGCAGGTTGGGTTAGTTGATGTAGAATTCTCACAACCCTTTTGCTTTGGGCTGCTGCGCTAAAAACAGCCAGTCTAAATTGGTCTCTATTTACAACCTGCGAGCAGGAAAAGGTAACTATAATTCCCCCGGGTTTTATTTGTTCAAAAGCTTTTGCATTTAATTTTCGGTAGCCTTGCAAGGCATTGCGTAAAGCCCCACGGTGTTTTGCAAAAGCAGGTGGGTCGAGTACAATTAAATCGTATTTGTCTTTAATTGTATCTAAATATTTAAAGGCATCTTCGGCAAAAGCTTCGTGCCGGTTGTCGTCGCCAAAATTCAGCGCAATGTTTTGTTTGGTTAATTCAATAGCCTTGCTTGAACTGTCTACCGAGTGCACCAGTTTGGCCCCGCCCCGCATCGCATAAAAAGAAAATCCACCGGTATAGCAAAACATATTTAGTACCGAGCGATTTTTAGCGTATTTTTCTAAAAGGCTACGGTTTTCTCGTTGGTCAACAAAGAAACCTGTTTTTTGTCCTTTTACCCAATCGACATGAAATTTTAACCCGTTTTCTATGGCTATTCCTGTGGATTCTCCTCCAAGCAAATAACCGGCTTCTTTCTCGATAGGCGCTTTGTACGGCAAGGTGGTATCCGATTTATAATAGATATTATTTAAATCGGGAACCTGTTTTTTTAAGGCTGATGCTATTGCTGTACGGGCATGATGCATGCCAATGGAATGTGCCTGCATTACAGCAGAATCGCCATACACATCAACAATTAATCCGGGTAGCGTGTCGCCCTCGCCATGAATAAGTCGGTAGGTATTGTTTGCCCCATGAATAAGCTGTAAGGCAAGTCGTAGTTCGTATGCCCGTTTAATTTTTTCTTCCCAAAATTCCGCATCAATAGGGCGGTCGTCAAAGCTAATAACACGCACAGCAATGCTGCCAATTTGATAGTGTCCCAAGGCAAGAAAATTTCCGCGGTTATCAACTAAACGAACTACATCGCCTTCTTCAGGTGTGCCCTTGATAGCCTCAATTGCGCCCGAAAAAATCCAGGGGTGAAACCGCTTAAGTGTTTCTTCTTTTTTAGGTTTTAGGGTAATGTTTATCATTAAAAGGGGTGTCAGTATTATTTGTTTGTAGCTTTAATATCCATCAGTTTGGTGTAAATTTTTAAGCAGGCCCAAGCATCAGTTGCGGCATACAGTTGTTGTGCATCACTAAAAAGGTCTGTTTCCCAATTAGATAACCGTTGCGATTTAGATATTTTTTTTCCGAAGAGCAACCCGTATATTTTTTGTAAACTAAGTTCTTCTATACCAAATTCTTTTACAATATGCTGTAGGTCGATAAAGCTTTCGGGATTAAAGACTTTTCGTTTGTTCAGTGCACTAAAATCATCCCGAAGAGATAAGCCAATTTTTTTTCTTTTTTTATTTCGTAATAGTTTCTCCAATTCAGCAGGGAAGCCTATTTTATTTAAACGAAACAGATAACAAGTGTCGTTTGTAGCAAGTTGCATTAATGCCACTTTATTGAAAACACCTTTAGCGAAAGCTGGTTTTGTTTCTGTATCAAAACCTAATAACAGGTGGTTTTTTAGCTCTTCAATGGCTTCTTTTAGTTCGAACGATGAATTTACCACGACAATTTTTCCTTGAAATGACTCTACTTGCATTTCATTGATGGCCTCTTTGCTAATGTTGGCTTCAATTTGCATCTGTATCGTTTAATGTGTTTAAAAAGGCATCCAACCCTTCGTTTTGTTGATGCGATAAAAATTGGTGTTTTAGACTACTATTATTTGTCTCTTCAGTTAGGTCATTCGTTTCAACTTCCTCAATAGCTTCATTATACAAACTGTTGTGTAGTGGCCTAAGGGCGTTAACTAGCCGTTGGCCCCAGTAGGTGTAGAACGATTGCAAACATAAGGTTAGGGCATCGTTCATTACAGCCTCGTTGCCAATTTGATAACACAGCAAAAAGTCTTTGAGGTCTTGATAAATATCGGCTAAATTTTCCGAAATATCTGTTGCAATACCTTCTTCGCTTAGTTGTATGTCGGGATGAAACACTTCCAAGTACCTATCGGTTGACCCCAATAGATCACTTATACTGCTTTTTACTAATTCGTAATCTGTTTCTGTAATAAACCGTTCGGGGGCTTCTTCCAGCAGTTGTTCGGGACAGTTGGTTAAGGATGTTTTAAGGTACAGCAAGGGCAATATTTTAAGTGCCCGTTCTAAAAACTCTTTTTTGCTTAAGGAGGCTGTGTTTTCTAAAAACAGACAAGTTTCTGCGGCAACGGTGACGAATTCGAGGGTATTTCGGCTGTAAATTCCTTGTGTAAATTTATCCGATTCAGGCATATAGCAATGTGTTACAAGTGTTTTTGATTTGAGAACTATTTTTTACACGCACTAATGGGTGAGTAAAAACACTGCAAAAGTACAAAAAATAGAGCGATAACTATTAAACCTTTTTATTATTTAACTGTCATAGAAACGAGCTCTTTGAAAAAATAAAAAGCTACGATTTATCTATTATTATCATTTCTTGATTATTTTTGTTGCATGGCTGAATATAAAGATGAAAACGACTTAATGGCTTTGCTTCAAGACGAGCAGCAAAAATCACTTGCATTTAATCAGGTGGTGTTACAATACCAACAACAAGTGTATTGGCAAATTCGTAAAATGGTGCTTTGTCACGATGATGCAAACGATGTAATGCAAAATACTTTTATTAAAGCATGGAATGCAATTGATAATTTTAGGGGCGATTCAAAACTTTCTACTTGGCTATATCGCATAGCGGTTAACGAGTCGCTTACTTTTTTAAGCAAACAACGGACGCAGCATTTAGGCGAAGATATGGAGGCGGTTATGCTAAATAAGATGGAGGCCGACAGTTATTTTGATGGCGATGAACTAGAACTGAAACTACAAAAAGCATTATTAACGCTTCCGGAAAAGCAACGGTTGGTGTTTAATATGAAATACTTTGATGATATGAAGTATGATGAAATGGAGCAAGTGTTGGGGACTTCGGTTGGTGCATTAAAAGCATCGTATCATTTGGCCGTGAAAAAAATAGAAGCCTTTTTTACTGCCGAAAATTAGTTTTTTATTTTTAATGCTCTTTTGTTTAACTTGTTGTATCTAAAATACACACTCATGGAAAAGAAAAATTTGTTTAAACTGAACGAAATAAAGAAACGAGTACCGTTTACAGTACCCGAAAATTATTTCGAAGATTTTGCTCAAGAAATTCAAGCGCAAACCTCAGCGAAAAAAACAGTTGTTGTTTCGTTTAGCCAAAAAATCCGTCCGTTTTTATATGTAGCAGCTTCGTTGTTGGTGTTGATATCGGTAACATTTGTTGCTTTAAACACCAAGCAATCAGCAGAGCAGGTGGTAGTGGAAAACACAAAGGATACCTTGCCGGCAGCAGAAAATCCAAGCAAGCAATCGGCTGTTGTAGCCAAAAACGAAAAAGCAACAAAGCTATCGGCAGCAGTTGTTACTGAAGAACCGTATTATATAAATGATATTGATGACGATGAATTATTTGATGAGTTGTACGCTGAGCTTTACGATGATATCTAATTTTATATCAATAGTTTATATTTATAAAAATAATAAACATATCTCAATTTTGTAAATCAGCTTACAAAGTCTTCCACCTTATTTATAAACATATTTTTGCAGAATTAGATTTATGCTTTATATTTGCACAAACATTTTATGGTTCCTTGGCCGAGTGGTTAGGCACCGGTCTGCTAATCCGCCGCGGCGGACGGTTCGAATCCGCCAGGAACCTCATCTTTTTTAGCGAAGAAAGATGCATTTATAAATAACAATAAATTAACCAGTTATAATTTACACAATAAATGGTTCCTTGGCCGAGTGGTTAGGCACCGGTCTGCAAAACCGTCCACGGCGGTTCGAATCCGCCAGGAACCTCTTAAAAATCTCTTAAATGAAAGTTTAGGGGATTTTTTTTTATTTATATTCATTACTGTCCCATTAAAATCTAGAAAAGTTCTTTGAAATGTTTGAAATTTAGTTAGTTGCAGAGGTTTTTTAATTAAACGGATTTCAATTTGCATTTTTGCATTTATTAAAAAAAATGCAAATGCATAAGGATAAATACGTTTTCGC
>CAMDGD010000042.1 GCA_945897785.1 Paludibacter jiangxiensis | reverse complement strand
CAGTATGTTTTTGGTGTTTTTTGTTATGCGAAACCGCTTATCTATTTGTTGGCCAATTATCCATGCCAAGTGGTTTTCAGAAAAAAGTAGCCAGGTGTTTTCTTTTTTTGATAAGGGGAATTTTTTGTCAATAAAATAATCACTCAATTTTTTTTTGCCTTGCATGCCAATGGGGGTAAAATAATCGCCTTTTTCCCATTTTCGAATGTGTAAAGGGAAGCTCAGTTTATCTGCATCTAAATAGGCCACCTTTTTATCTTTCGAAATAACCAAGTTAGTATTATTTTTTATAGTTTCAATACGTAAGCATATTGGTTTGCTAATGGTTTTTTGTTCCGGATAAAGGGTGTATGTTTCTTTTTCCGTGGCTTTGTCAATGCTTCTTACTAAAATAGTGTCACGGTCTTTTATGATGCGGTGCGTGGTCGATAAAAATTGTTTTCCCGAAACGCCGTCTAAGCTTCTAATTAAATCATGAATAGTAGCAGCCGAAAAACCGAGCGGAGAAAATATTTCGAATAATACACTTGCCTTTGCTGGTTGATTTTTTACTGCTTCAATTTCAACAGAGAAGCCTCCGTTAATTGGTTTGATTAGTTTCTTTTTGATCTGATCTAACCGCTCTTGGTATAAAAGAGCTACTTCGTCTAAGCGCTCAATGGTATCGCCAATGGTTTGGTTAAATGCAGGGTTAATTGCTTTTAGCGAGGGAATGATGGTGTGTCTAAATTTATTACGAACAAATACTTGCTCATTATTGCTCGCATCAGTTACATAAGTAATATGCTGTTCTTTTAAATAATGCTCAATAGCTTGGCGTGTAGTTGATAAAAGAGGCCGCATAATATGGTTGTTAAGTGGTTTGATGCCCGTTAAACCATGAATGCCTGTGCCTCGACATAAGTTAATTAAGAAAGTTTCTACAACATCGTCGGCGTGATGTGCAACAGCAATCGCAACAGCATTTTGTTCATTGCGCAATTGTTCAAACCAAGTGTACCGTAAGTCGCGCGCGGCCATTTCGATTGATATTTTATTGCCTAGCGCATAGTCGTGCGTGTTAAACTCCTTAATAAAACAAGGAAGCTTTAGTTTCTCGGCTAAGTTGCTTACAAATTTTGCATCGGTATTGGAGGCTTCTTCGCGTAAATGAAAATTGCAGTGGGCAAGCACGCAAGTATAGCCTAGTTGTATCAAAATATGTAATAGAGCAACAGAATCTGCGCCACCACTTACCGCAACAATTACTTTTGCCGGAGCGTTGGGTAGCTGTTTGGTGGTAATGTATTTTTGTACAGATTCAATCATAAACAACATTCTTGCTAGTGAAACTATGCAAAAATACATAACTCAACGGTGAAATAAATTGTTTTGTGTAGTTTTTTGCTTTCTGTTCAATAAAAACCAAAAGTTGAGTGGCAGTTGAGGTTTTTTCGAAGTCCCGACTTCTCGGGGTTTAATTGCTGAGGTATTCCCGAAGTCCCGATTCTTCGAAATTTAACTGTTTATGCACTAAGAGTTTGGTTTTTTGTTGAAAATTAAAACGCAACCCCAGTCTATATTCTTTTGTCTTGACTCTAAAAATTAAAACCACAGATTGCACGGATTAACACAGATTATCCCCAGTCTTTATTCTTTGCTCTTTGTTCTTTTGTCTAGATTCTTGGCTCTAAAAAACCGATTCAATATTTTTCAAAAAAGTGTTTAGTGTTTTTGTTATCTTGCGTTCAAAAAATATAACTATGAAATCATTTTTAGCGTTGGCAAGAAATAGGCAAAGTGATAGGGCTTTTGATACCAAACCTATAGAGAAAGAAAAATTGGATTATATTCTAGAAGCGGCTATGTTAGCACCTTCGGCTTGCAATGCGCAACCATGGAAAATTATTGTGGTTGATGACTTTGAGTTGAAGAATAAAGTGGCAGATGCTACATCAAGTAGGCTGTTGGGGATGAATCATTTTACCAAGCAGTCGCCGTTGCATTTGGTTTTGGTAGAGGAGCAAGCAAATTTCACTTCTAATTTTGGTAGTTGGGCAAAGAAAAAACATTTTCCGCATATTGATATAGGTATTTTAGCCGAACATATTTGTTTGGCTGCAGCTGATGTGGGTTTAGGTAGTTGTATGATAGGTTGGTTTAACGAAGCAAAAGTGAAAAAGTTGTTGTCGATACCTAAGTCAACGCAAGTTGTTTTACTTATTACTGTGGGGTATTCTTTACAAGCTATTCGCGATAAAAAACGAAAGCCGCTTAGTCAGATTGTGACATGGAACAGCTATTTATAAATCTTTAATTAAGGTAGCGCCGTCTTTGTTCCGAATAGTTGTATCAATAGCTTCGAGCTTTTGCCATACGGCACGGAATTTTTTTGAACTATCAATATTGAAATTCTCCGAACCTTGTTGTGCCAGTTTTTCAAGAACAAAACTAATTGTAATTATATGTATATCGATGGCCGGCTGATATGCTTTTTCTTTGTTTGTATCGTTGATTACCTCGTTTATAAGGTGTAACTCTACCAACTGACTAAGTATCTCGTTAACTAAGCGGATAGGTATGGCATTTTCTTTCGATATTTCTTGGGCGGTGTAAGGTTTTTCAACATTGATAAACCGATGAATGATAAGTTGGAGTATGCTAATAATAAGAAATTTTTTGTATCGAGGGGTTATTTTTTTAGAATCGGCTTCGAACTCAAACTTACTAATGTTTTGAGATGCAAAGGATAATTCGGCACCGAATAATACGATTAACCAAGAAACTTGTAGCCAGAGTAAGAGTAAAGGGATTATTGCAAATCCTCCGTAAATAACATTGTAAGAGCTTAATAATACTTGACCCTGAATATATAGGTGTTGAAACAACTGAAATAGTGTTCCTGTTATGACACCGGCAAATAAAGCAGGTAAAAATCGCACACGGGTGTTGGGCACAATAATAAAGAGTCCGGTAAATAGTATCCAGTTTATAAAGTAAGGTGAAAGCTTTAGTAGTATTTTTGAAAGCGGACTGAAGAACCCGAAGAAAAATGAGTCGGAAAGATTCGTGCTTAAAAAAACCGATAAGCCACTTGAGGCGATAATGAATATTGGAAAAATAAACATTATGGAGAAGTAGGTGGCAAATTGAGATACAAAGCTTCGCGATTTTTTTACTCCCCAAATAAGGTTAAAGCTGCCTTCGATTTTTTGAAATCCAGACATAACCGACCACAATAAAATAAAAAACCCAATACCAATAAAAATTCCCTGATGTGTTCGTTGGGTGTATCGTTCAATAAATTCAAGAATAATGGGCATTATATCTGCCTGAACCGAAATTTGTGAGGCAATGGCGTCAGTAATGGTCTCATGAAAACCAAATCCTCGTCCTATGCCAAGTATTAATGCTAATACCGGAATAATGGCAAAGAGCGTGTAGTAGGTTAATGCAGAAGCATTGGTTTCTAGATTATGATCGGAGAAACCCCGAAAAGCCAACACAACTGTTTTGATGCTATTGTAAAGATACCTGCGTGTTTTTGATAATTCACTTCCCGTTATTCGCCAAATATCATGTCGAATAAACTTGTATAAAGTGCTAATCTTATTAAGCAAGTTTTGTTTTGCAGGCATATCTAATTGGGTTAAAAAAAGTAGTAGGTCTGTAAGCCGGGTTCTGTAATCCTAATAAAATAGGACTGTTTGTCATTTATCTAGGACAAATGTTGCCATTTGCCTCAAGCAATCTACCCCCCGACATCGGACGAGCCATCCTACTGCGTCGGTGTACATGATCTTACAACCCATAAGGCGTACGGCAGGCTATGTTGCCATAACCCCCGGTGAGCTCTTACCTCACCTTTTCACCCTTATCCGCCGAGGCGGACGGTTATTTTCTGTTACGCTACTCTGCTTTCACAAACAGCTTCCCGTTAAGAAGTATGGTGCTCTTTGTTGCCCGGACTTTCCTCTCTTCCGATAAATCGGAACAGCGACAAACCGACCTACTACGAATTGCAAAGATAAGTAAAAGATTGCTGCCGATGGCTTTTCGAATACATTGCTTTTTTATTTTTTTTAAGATAGATAAACATCTGTTTGATAAATGAATATCTATGTATTAAAAATGTGTAAGGGACAACTGAAATTTTGTCATTTTCTTTTCGTTTGCATGAAATTTGATTTTTATGCAGTCGTTTTTTTATGAAATTATCAAATTAAATACCTAGTAATTATGAAAAATGTAATTGTATTAAAAAGATGGGGGTTGATTGTTTTGGTTTCGCTTATTACAGCGGTGTTAACTACTTTTGCTTATGCTAAGTATATTGCCTCAACCCAAAAGGGGCTCTTTCAAGGGCAAATCGATAATCAGGGTGTGTTTCACTTAACCGGTATGGCTAGTGGTGTGGATACTGATTTTACGGTGGCGGCAGAACAGTCGGTTAACGCGGTTGTGCATGTGAAAACAAAAACAGTTCAGCAACAAACACAACTGTTTCGGCAAGATCCGTTTTTTGAGTATTTTTTTGGACAGCCACGAATGCAACAAGCACCGCAACCGGTTATGGGAAGTGGTTCTGGCGTTATAATATCTTCTGACGGCTATATTGTAACCAATAATCATGTTATCAATAATGCCAACGAAATTGAAGTGGTGTTGAACGATAAAAGGACTTTCGAAGCCTCGTTAATTGGTAAAGATCCAACTACCGATTTGGCCTTGTTGAAAATTGATGCAAAGGAGTTAAGCTTAATGCAATTTGGTAATTCGGATGCTCTAAAAGTTGGCGAGTGGGTATTGGCAGTGGGCAATCCGTTTAACCTTACTTCTACCGTAACTGCAGGTATTGTGAGTGCTAAAGCCCGTAATATTAATATTATTAATGCTGAAATGAAAATCGAATCGTTTATTCAAACGGATGCTGCCGTAAACCCGGGTAATAGTGGGGGAGCATTGGTGAATACGAAAGGAGAGCTTGTTGGAATAAATACAGCTATTGCTTCTCAAACTGGCTCTTATGCCGGATATTCATTTGCGATACCGGTTAGTATCGTATCAAAAGTGGTAGCTGATTTAAAAGAGTTTGGTGAGGTGCAACGGGCTGTTTTAGGTGTTTCTATTGCCGATATTACAAACGAACTTGCCAAAGAAAAGGACTTGAAGTCTTTTGAGGGTGCTTTTGTAAATGAGGTCGTTGATAATAGTGCGGCCAGTGAAGCAGGCATAAAAGCAGGCGATGTAATTACTGAAATTAACGGAGTAAAAGTGAAAACCGTTTCTGAACTTACAGGACAAATAGCTAAGTATAGTCCAGGTGACGAAATTTCAGTGAAGATTATACGGGATAATAAAGAAAAAAAGCTGTCGGTAAAACTGAAAAATAAGAAAGGAAATACCGCAGTAATAAAAGCCTTTAGTCTAGCTGAGTTAGGCGCATCTTTTGAAGAAGTTGATGATAATTTGAAACGGAAATTTACCATTCGTTCGGGTGTGCAGGTGGTGCAGGTGGTGAAAAATGGCCGCTTTGAAAAGGCTGGCATACAAAAGGATTTTATTATCATTAAGATTAATAATAATTTGGTTAATGATATTGCAGATATTGAAAAGGCAATTAAACAAGTGGAAAATAGTGTGGAGAGAGATAATGTACTATTTATAGGCGGTATTTATCCTAACGGCAGAACGGCTTACTATGCGGTAAGTTTGCAGGAATAGGCAACTAATATTTCTTTTTTTCAATGTGTTTTTTTTGTCATTAAAAGTTATGAACAGTTAAATAGCCCTAAAGGTATAGGAAATATGCGCTCTAATAAGAACTTTTTCCTTTACAAGCTGTTTATAGCAAACAAGCCAAATTTTTTCAAGCTGCTGTTTTTGTAGCTACTATAGAAAAATGTGCGAAGAAAATATGTAAAGCTACTTGTTTTTACCATAAAAATAAGTAGCTTTGCAAGCTTAATTTTACTACTAAATGAGACAATTAAAGATTACCAAGTCGATTACTAATCGTGAGAGTGCATCGCTCGACAAGTATTTGCAAGAGATAGGTCGTGAGGACCTTATAACTGTAGAAGAAGAAGTTGAACTGGCCCAGCGAATTAAAAAAGGAGATCGTATTGCATTAGAGAAACTTACTAGAGCCAATCTTCGTTTTGTTGTTTCTGTAGCTAAACAGTACCAAAATCAGGGCTTAAGTTTACCCGATTTAATTAATGAGGGAAACCTAGGGCTGATTAAAGCAGCCGAGAAATTTGATGAAACAAGGGGATTTAAGTTTATTTCATACGCTGTTTGGTGGATTCGTCAATCTATTCTTCAAGCCTTGGCTGAGCAGTCGCGTATTGTTCGTTTGCCTCTAAATCAAGTTGGTTCGCTTAATAAAATCAATAAGGCTTTTTCTAAGTTCGAACAAGAAAATGAAAGAAAGCCGTCTTCAGAAGAGTTAGCAGAACAACTTGAAATACCGGTAGAGAAAATTACCGATACAATGAAGGTGTCCGGAAGACACATCTCGGTAGATGCGCCTTTTGTTGAAGGCGAAGACAATAGCTTGTTGGATGTATTAGTAAATGATGATTCTCCTAATGCCGACAGATTTCTAATAAACGAATCTTTAACTAAAGAAATTGAACGGGCGTTATCTACTCTAACCGAAAGAGAAAGCGAGATAGTGAAAATGTTTTTTGGTATTGGTTATCAAGAAATGACCTTGGAAGAGATTGGCGACAAATTTGGCTTAACTCGCGAACGGGTTAGGCAAATTAAAGAGAAAGCTATAAGACGACTTCGTGCTAACTCAAGAAGCAAATTGCTTAAAGGGTATTTAGGATAGTACTTAACAAATAAATAATAAAGACCACTTTCTAAAAAGGAAGTGGTTTTTTTTTTGTGCGCTATTGGATGTATTATACTAACTAGTGGTGGCTCGACTCAAAGTCGCACTATCACTGGGCATTACAAATAAGATTATTATCAGTAGATTTAAAATGATATGATAAAGGAAACCTCTATTTCAGCAATCCTGGCTACTTCTGCAATAATTAATTGGTAATTAAACTACCAAAGGTGAAATAGTATTTTACCGTCGGTGTCGCTTAAGCGATGCCGGCAGTAGTGCATGTGTATTTATACTTCAGACTTTAAAAATAAATGCCTCAAATGATAAGATAAAGACTAAAATTTTGCCGTCTGCTTTATTGACATTGTTTCTTAACTTAATGATTTTGGGAATAAAAAAAGGTGCTGCAACGCAACACCTTTTTTGTTCTATAGAGATAAATCTACTATTTCAATACCAATATCCATGCGTCAGGATAAGTAGCACGCATCTTTTTAACTTGCGATACTGCACCGTCTATGCTGTTTGAAGTGTAAGCAACAACGCGATACATGCCTTGTTCGTTTTGGATAATGAAGCTTTCAATACCTTTGTTAATTTTTTTATCGGCTAAGTTTTGCGCATATTCTTTATTTGAGAAACTGCCTATTACAATGCTGTATCTTTTTAAAGATTTGTTGTTATGCATCTCCGTTTTCATTGATACCGGTTGTTCCTTTTCAACCTCTTGACTTAGTGTTTTTTCAATAAATTGTTCTTCAATAGGAGCTGCAACTGTTTCTACAATAGGCTCAAATATTGGGCTTGTAGCAGTTGGTCTTTC
This sequence comes from Paludibacter jiangxiensis, assembly GCA_945897785.1. Lineage (GTDB taxonomy): Bacteria > Bacteroidota > Bacteroidia > Bacteroidales > Paludibacteraceae > JAFGVL01. The sequence continues at coordinate 9,142 of CAMDGD010000042.1, read as the reverse complement.
TGTTAGTGGTTTTTCCGATACAATAGCTGTTTCCGTAGTTGTTGTTTGTGCGTCGCCTTCTAAATCTACTATCGCTTGTTTTTCAACAGTTTGCCCGGTTTTTTTGAAATATATACCGTCTTTAATATTTTGTTTTGACAAGGCTTTTGCCGTACTGTCTGCACGCAAAGAGTCTTTTATATAAGCCTCTTTTTTGGCTTGTTCTATTAACAATTCTTGCATTTTGCTTTTCGTGCTACCTTCTTGTCTTTCTTTGTGCTCGTAATTTGAAATTTGATCTAAATGGTAATCAACATAACCTTGATTCCGAATGTGCATATTACTGCCAAAAATTTTGTATCGTAAATTCAAGTTGAGGGTGTAAAAATCTTTTGTGTTACTATCCACTTTAGGATTGTAGTTACCGTTTGAGTTCCATCTGAATTGAGGTTCAAAACCTATAGCTAAAGCATCAGCAATATTATATTCGAAGTTTAATCCAAAACTGGCAGCTAAATTTGCAATAGTACCTTTAGCGTCTGTAGCCATTGTAATAGGGTTGTTGTTCTCGTAACTTCCAAAACCAAAACCTCCGCCAACAGTAAGGTAAGTGTTGAAGTTTTTCCAATAACCACGTCTAAATTGTAGTGTTAAGTTTGATATGTTTATTGAAGAAAAAGCAGTAAGCTGACTGATATTAGAGGTAAATCTTTTGGTATCTTGATCGTTATTTTGATATAAGTATTCAATTCCAAGACCAATTACCGGAGTGATGGTGTACTCAAGAGCTCCTCCAAATTCAGGATTAAATGCTCGGTCAAATGCTGAATTTTGAAATCCTCTGATAGTATTGATACCGCCTTTTGCCTGTATAGACCAATGATTATAAGTCATTTGAGCAAATATGCTTCCGATTGGTAAAAGCATGATTAGTATAAATAACAAATTTCTTTTTTTCATATGATTTTTTTTTTTTTTAGTAAAAATAGCAACTATTGTTTTGTTAACTGTGAAAACTTGAAAAAGCTTGAAATGATATTGATAATTACAAACTTACAAGGGTGAAAAAAATAAATTTTTCAACCGCAAATATAATTATAATTTATTAAAAAAAGGTTTTGTTGTTGAAAAATCGCTTGATAGCTAATAGTCAGGGAAGCTTTCTAATTTAAAATATTGTATCCGCACATATATAGTAAAATATTCCGTTTGGAATTTATAATTGAAAGTTGACTAAAAGCATGGGTTAATTCAATATAATGATATCTTTGTTGCTCAATCATATTACTATGTCTGCTGTTAAAAGATATACCGATTATTCAAGTCGGCTTCATATGTTGTTTCCCGATTGTAGAATTCAGAAGATTTCTGTTAATGCAGGGTTTACTTGTCCTAATCGTGATGGAACAAAAGGTCTTGGTGGGTGTACCTATTGCAATAATAAGTCCTTTGCTCCCGAGTATTGTTTTTCCAATAAACCCGTAAGGCAACAGGTAGTAGATGGCATGGCATTTTTTTTACATAAATATCCGCAACAAAAGTACTTGGTTTATTTTCAATCGTACACCAATACATACGGTAATATTGATAAGCTAATATCCTTGTATGAAGAAGCGCTGGCTGTACCTAATGTGCTTGGTATAATTGTGGGTACTCGTCCGGATTGCATGAGCCAAGCCTTACTCGATTATTTTGCAACACTATCAAAAAAGAAATTTGTATTGATAGAGTATGGTGTTGAGTCGGTTTATGATACTACATTGCAGCATATAAATAGAGGACATTCTTTTGCTGAGGCACATCAAGCCATAAAGCAAACAGCGGCTTGTGGTTTGTTTGTTGGGGCACATATCATTTTAGGGTTACCTAACGAAACACGCCCAATGTTATTGAAGGCTGCCGAAATACTTAGCATGTTACCTATTCATTCATTAAAAATGCATCAGTTGCAATTAATAAAAGGAACTGTAATGGCAGAGCAGTATAGCAAAAATTCGGATGCTTTTCATTTTTTTAATTTGCCCGATTATATTGAACTGGTAGTTGATTTTTTAGAACGGTTAAATCCCTCTATTGCAATTGATCGCTTTGTTTCTCAATCGCCAACCGATATGGTTATTATGCCTCGTTGGGGATTAAAAAACTTTGAATTTGCCGCAAAAGTTGAAAGCTGTTTGGAGGAACGAGATACTTTTCAGGGTAAATTATTTCAAGTACCCTTGTGATATTGGCTTTACAAAGCGTAAATTTTCGTTAGTCAAAACAATAAGTTAGAAATAAATAATACATTTGTTTTTTAAAAAGCGATTTAAGTAATGATAACTAAAATATTGTCGTCCTCTCTCTACTTAGGATGGTAAGTATTAGCTGTTTACTTAACAAGTTAATTGTTAAATAGTACATGATTATGATGAATTTACTTTGGGATAAGATTCTTTTTCTAGACATAGAAACGGTTCCTCAGGTGGCTGATTATAAGGAAATGTCGCCCGAAATGGCGCATCTGTGGGACGAAAAAGCACAAGCGCTACAATTGCGTAATCCCGAAAGATATCCTTCCACATGGACTAGTCAAGATGTTTTTGCCAATGGGGCAGGAATTTATGCCGAGTTTGGCAAAATTATCTGTATTTCTGTTGGTTTTATTTATTTTGATGCTAACGCAAAAACTTGTTTTCGCACTAAATCGTTTTATGGCGATGATGAAAAACAGCTACTCACAGATTTTGCTGCCTTACTGATAAAATTTATGGCTTCGACCCAACACAACATTTGTGGACATAATATTAAGGAGTTTGATGTGCCGTATATTTGTAGGCGCATGTTGGTTAATGGTGTTTTGTTGCCCGAAGCCATTCGAATTGCAGGAAAAAAACCATGGGAGATTCCTTTTTTAGATACATTAGAGTTGTGGAAATTTGGCGATTATAAAAATTACACTTCGTTAAAACTGCTTTGTGCCATTTTTGGAATTGCAACACCAAAAGATGATATTGATGGGAGTGAGGTTGCCGGGGTTTATTATAATGAAAAAAATATTGAACGAATTGTAAGTTATTGCGAAAAAGATGTTGTGGCTACAGCGCAGCTTCTTCTTCGTTTGGGGAGCAAGGAGTTAATAGCACCGGAAAATATTATCAGTGTAAGTACATAAAATTTTATTTAGTGTAAGGTTTTTTTAACTATTTTTTATGCGCAAGGTAGTATTGATTTTTTTTATTGTGGTTATGGCATTTGCTTGCAAAAAGGCTAAGCAAGAAATTAACTTATGCGATTATGAGGCAATAATTGCCCGCGATACCCTTGTGGCTGCTACTTTGTATGGTTCTTCCTCATATTTTACTTTTAAAGATGAGGCTATGGGTTTTGATTATGAGCTATGTGCACAGTTTGCTCAAGCTCATAATTTAGTTTTAAAAATGATTGTAGCATCTAGCGAACCGGAGTTAATTGAATTATTGAAAAATGATGCTGTCGATTTGGTCGCCTATCGCTTGTCTGTTCGGAATGAATTAAAATCTTCCTTGCTTTATATAGATAATGAATACATTAACAACCAGGTGTTGATACAGCGAAATGCTAAATCGATGATAAGCAGTGTGGTCGATTTAATTGGAAAAGAATTGGTTGTGCTTCCGGGTACAAAATACGAGGAGCGTATGCACAACCTGAATGATGAACTAGGAGGGGGGATACTTATTAAACAAGCTAATGACACCCTAACCATTGATAATTTAATTGAAATGGTATCGAACGGAGCGATAGATTATACGGTTGCCGAAAACGATATTGCCTTATTAAATAAAACCTATTTTCATAACCTGGATTGTAAAATTTCGGTAAGTTTTAATCAACGGGCTGCTTGGGCGGTACCAAAATCTTGTCCGGCTTTAAAAGATACCCTTAACCAATGGTTTGCTTCCGAGGGAGAAAGGAAACATTATGATGCCTTATACAACAAGTATTTTGTTCGTAGTAAATTTTTTAGTGACCGTAAAATACATATTCCTAAGGGGGCTATTTCTCCGTATGATAAGCTTTTTAAACAGTACGCGTTGCTTTTAGGTTGGGATTGGGAGCTTTTGGCGGCACAGTGTTATGCTGAATCGAAGTTCGATTCAAGTGCAGTTTCGTGGGCAGGAGCTCGAGGAGTAATGCAACTTATGCCACGAACAGCAGCCGGTTTGGGGTTAAACGATAGTTCTGTGTCTAATCCTGCTGCCAATATTGAAGCGGCTACGCGGTATATAAAAATACTTGACAGGCGCTTTTGGAAAATAACGGATAGGCAAGAACGGATAAAATTTGTGTTGGCTTCCTATAATGCCGGTGATGGACATATTACCGATGCTATGGCACTAGCAGAGAAATATGGTAAAAATCCGCATATATGGCATGATAATGTGGAAACATATATGCTTTTAAAAAGCCAGAAAGAATATTATGCCGATCCGATAGTTAAGCATGGCTATTTTAGGGGGAAAGAGACTTCTCATTATGTGCGTGAGGTACAAGAGAAATACGAAAAATACAAACGAAGAAAATAAACAAAAAAGACAAGCCATCTAGCTTGTCTTTTTTGTTTATTTTGGGTTTAGTTTATTTGTTGTTTTTTAAGAATCTCTTTGATATTCTCAGCAGATAGATTCCTAGCTAACACTTTCCCTTCGGCATCCAGTAAAAGGTTTCCAAAATCGTTTCCAAGTTTATATGTTTTGGCTAACTTGGAATGTAAGCCATTGCTTGCATGCATGTTTTGTGTATAAGTAAGGCCATCTCTTTTTACCGTTTCTTCATAAATAGAAGGATACGCATCTAAGGAAACAGATACCACCACAAAACCCTTTGCTTCAGGAAAAATTTCGTGTTGAAAATGTTTCGCTAATTGAGCAAATTTAATGTTTTCAATTCGTGAACCGGCATGATGCGAGGCCCAAAAATTCAGTAAAACAAGATGTCCTTGGTTTGTTTTTAGTTTGCCTTTAAGTTCGTTATAAGCCTTATCAGGAGGTGTCAAGCCATTTTGTTTTGCATTAGGCGCAAACGAAAGCATAAATAATAAAACAAACATCCAGCATGCTGTTTTGATTTTAATCATATTGTTGGTTTTGGTAACTACTAGGTCGGGAAAACTTCCGACCAATAACTTAGCTAAATCCACTGATCAAGCTCTTAAATCTCAAATAACTGTTTATCAAACAATTGTTGTTTTTAAATATCGGTACAAAGGTACAATTTGTTATTAGTTGAAACAAATTTTTGTTGATAAATTCCTAAAATTATATGTTTTACAGCACTTTTTTACCCTTTTCATCGGTGTTTTTATCAACTGTTAAAAAACACCATTTGTGGGGCTTATTAACAGTTGTTAGTGCTTTTTCTAGTGTTTTGAGTTTGTAGCATTATATATGCGAAACGATGAACGGTTTAGTTTAACTAGTTTTTTGTTTTTATCTTTGAATAATTTTTTTTATAAACGTAATGCTATGATTAGACATATAGTACTCTTTAAACTTAAACCGTTTACTACTGATGCAGCGAAAGCTGCTAAATTACAAGAGATTAAAATTGGCTTAGAGGCTTTGCCGGAACTAATATCCGAGTTGAAATTGGCCGAAGTAGGTATTAATATGAATCCTGCCGAAAGTTTTGATATCAGTCTGGTAACTGAATTTGATACTATGACCGATTTAGAGATTTATGTAAAACACCCCGATCACCAAGCTGTAGCTATAATAATTCGAGAAGTGTTAGAAAGCAGAGCTTGCGTAGATTCTGTTTGGTGAGTTAATTCTCTTTAAATTTCGCCCCCACTTTTTAATATCATTGCTTAGATTTTTGCTGCCGTAGGAATCGCATTAAGCTACACCGACGGTGTTTGTCTTAATGGTGCACAAGAGTTCTGCTTAATGCAAATTATTTTCAAAGCAAGGCATATGCTATGCAGATAGCAGGTGCTATTATTACAAATTCGGCCGAAGCAAAGCCTCAGCCGAATTTATATGTTTTTTTAGTTTAATTTGATTAATGCTTTATAAGCTTGAATGTTTTAACTAATTCCAACTCAGATCCGCTTTCTAGTTTCAATAAATAAATACCACTTTCAATATTAGTGGTGTTTATTACAAACTCTTGTTTTGTATGCAATTGAGCATTAAACTGATTAACACTAACTATTTTACCACTTAAATTAAATAAAGTAGCAACAACGGTTGGATATATTGTATTATTAATCGATATAGCAATATACTTATCAAACGGATTTGTATAAACTTGCACATCTTCATTCAAAGTATTTGACACTGAAGTTACGATAGAATCTGTAATATTTACAGTACATTCGCTACTAATAGTTTCATCTGCATCAGAAGTCACAGTTACCACAGCAGTTCCTACTGCTTTTGCTGTAACCACCCCATTTTGGTTTACGGTTGCGAGAGATTCATTATTTGAACTATAAGTTACTGCTTTATTTGTAGCATCATTAGGACTAATCTGAGCTAAAATTGTGCTTGTTTCATTCGTTTTAAGATTCAATGTTATAGCAGAAAGCGATATACCTGTAACCGGAACTATGCTTGGCGTATCTACTATAAAAACATTTGTAGAAGCACTTAAAATTAATTTATCAATCAATGCCCCGTCTTCGCGTCTTAAGAGTGTAAGCGTATGCACTCCTGCTTCTACTCCTTGGAATGTGTAAATATCTACTGTATTCCAACCGGAAGTTACTGGTCCATTTTTGGTTTGCCAATTACCATTATCCAACTTGTAAAAAAATGAATCATCGCTACCTGTGGGGAAATTCACGGTAGCTTTGAAGTTAATATCTTCAGTGGCGGTGGTTTCAAAAGTATAAAAAGCATAACCTCCTCCAGTTTCATCTATACTAGATGTTGCTACTGTATTTTCAATGTATTTTCCGCCAGAAGTTGAGGGATTTTCTTTAACAACAAAAGGAGCGAAATTGTCTTGTCCGAAAGCACTCTCAGCTTCAAACTCAAGAATATTAGTAATATCAACTACAGGAGTTATGGAAATAGCATCTAGATTAGGACCATTTCCAATGGCCTTTATTTCAATGGTATTTATTCCCTCTTTTAATTCAACGTCGACATTGTAAACTTGCCAATTATCCCAACTTACGGTAGAAGTAAAGGGAATGGTATTTACAATATTTCCATTTATAAGTAAATGTGATGGACGATTAGATGTTGCTGCGTAGCGAAAACTTATTTTGTATGTTTTCCCATCGGATACAGAGATACTATCCCATTTTATGTAGCTGTTCGCAGCACCATAGTCAATAAAACCACTACCCACATACCCACTATAATCCTTACCAACAGCACACCCACTCACTATGGGAGCGTATTCAGCCTGATAGAGAGTTCCCGGCAGTGAGTTTGATGTATATTCCCCATATATCTCATTTTTGTCTGGTAGATTATATACATTGAGATCGGTTAGGAAATCCTGCAGCCCATAGGCCTGTGCATTTATTGCTTTGGCTGCATCGGTAAGTGGTTGGTATATGTCAAATGAACAATTGAGCATTCCTTTGTTAGAGTTACCGGTGACATATTTAATTGGACATTCATCGATATAACGAAACCAATGCCAACCAACAATATTCTTGTTACGCAAAAGGCTAATGGTAAAATTTTGATAAAACTCTCCTCTGTCTTGCTGGTTTTCAACGGTCCAGCCAGCTCCTGCTTCATTTAGTAATCCCGAATCTTCCCCTTTAGCATACCATTCGGTAATAAGAATAGGAGCATCAGCCCAAGTAGCCCAGGTGTTAAAATCATTCTGGTCTATTGACCACGAATTGTAATGATTAATGCTAACTACATCAATAAAGGGTTTAGCTGCTTCATAAACCACAGGGTCTTGTTTGGCGTACCAATGAAAACGAGTTCCTAGGTAAAGATGGTTATTATCGTAACGACGTATTGCCTCTGTGACAATCTGGAAATAGGTGGTATATACCAAATGCGCAAATTCTTTGTTATGTGCGCTGGTGATATTGCTTGGATCAATGCCTTTATTTGCAAGCCAGTTTCTGGCATAAACTGCCCCTTCATTTGTACCACCCCTCAAATACCTTTCTATGATACCACCATCGGTATCGTACCCTCCCAATGTGTTTAACGGAAGCTCATTGTCTGAAAAAATACCGATACAATACGGGTCATCTTTTGTGTCTAAAAATGCTCGGGCATACTCATCTGCATAGGCAGGGAAAGCTGCATCAAAAACCGGTATCACATCATTAATAAAACCGGTATGCCCATACGTCAGATAGGTTTGCCCGGTCGCTTTAGCGTATTGAGCTATAAAGTGGGTGAAGCGGGCATAGGGCACGGGTTCATTAATTGTTTTGAATTCATCATAACTTGACCAATTTCCCAGTCCTGTAAAATGAAGCTGATCAATCAACAGTTCTTTAGTTTGCCTAGCCCATTCACCTCTGTTTCCATATTTTGAAATAAAGGCATTTTCAGTATCGGGCTCATCATCAAATGGATTTACCTTACACAGCCCCATGTAGATATACGGATGCCCATCCGGATCAATCAAATGCCAGCGACCATTAATTTTTTTAGTGTAAAAAAAACCTTTGGCTTCTTCTTGCATATCCATGCGTCCGCCGTACTTGCTCAATGAAATGGTTTGTGAGTTATACCCTTTAAGCTGCTCTAAGGTAGTTGTTCGATAAACACTCCACACATCAGAATAATATGGTTTTACATTTACACCAATAGGTGCAGAAACCGGTTCCGCCGCTTGCGAGTAGCTGAACTGAAGTAAGACAATTATCAAACAAAGCAACGTTGTTGATAATACGTGGGCTGAAAAAAACGTTCTTAATTTTTTTCGCAGTACAACAAATAATAAATTCATAAATGTGTTCTCCTTAGTATTATGTTAAAAAAATAAAAAAACATCAAAGCTTAACGTTATCAAAGCGTAAACACGGTCAGAGAGTAGAATAAATACAAATCCTCTGGTATTCAATATGTTTTACAAAAGTAGTTCTGCAACTATCAATTAGAAAACATTACCACAATATAATATCAGTTAGACACTTAGATGAATTAATATTCAATGCACTAAAATAGTAATAAAAAATTACAACAAGGTTAAATATTTTATATAT